>JAFGFQ010000098.1 GCA_016930995.1 Thermoplasmatota archaeon
AACAACACCCATGACTGCATTGAAGATTCGTAGTTTCTTGAAACGGGCATCACCGGTATCTGTGAAACACTCTACTTTGTTCGGATCGCAGGTTCCTGCAGGAACAGTGAACGTCCCATAAGTCTTGCAGGACGGGCACGTCACATAGATTTTTTCATTTGGTTCACCCTTGGTGATGAACTGGTGGCGGCATTTTGGACACATAATCTTGACTTCAGCCATCTAAATACTCTCCATTAATCACTCGTAAATGAGAAATCAGTTTTAGTTTATTTGCTTTACGCAAAAATGTTATCACGTGGTATTGCATTATAAAAAATATTTATATAGGTCAGTCTGTTAGATAATGATATGAAAAGAATCATTGTTTTATTCTTTGTAGTTGTATGCACATGTCTTTGTCTTTTACCAACTGTCTCTGCTCATGTCCCTTATTTAGAGTATCGTGACTCTACAGTCCAAAAACCATTTCAAGTGCGAAAATCAATCACGCAATCGATTGCGGTTTATTCCTGGTTGGAAACCGACTGGGCTGCTCCCTCAGCCGATATCGATGTGTACAGCTTTACTATCAAGGATCAACCCCTTCGGATTTTTATTGAGGCGATAGTACCAGTCTGTGATGGTTTCTATGCGAATTTTACTCCCTGGTTTGCGTTAGTTGGACCTGGACTTCCCCCACCGAATCAGACATTACCATTTGATCTTCCACAAGGATACGGTGTGATAGTAAAACAGGATGTACCACCAGGGAGTCCTCGAGAGGAGTTCTATGAGCCGTTCGGTGGAAAGTCATATTATCAGGGTCCTCGGTTTGATGAGACGCTGTACCTCTGGGGAACCTACTATGTCTATTATTGGGATCCGTACCAAAAAGGTGGGGACTATGTTGCGGTGTTAGGATATAAAGAACAGTTTCCTCCGTTGGACATCATCAGGGCGTTAATCAATACCCCGCTTATTCGTCGGGGTTATGAGCTTCATCTCCCGTCTGAATGGATTTGAATCATTTGCTCTCATCTGTTATTGTAATAACCTGTACGTTTTCAAATTTCTGTACGACTTGATAGGTCATCACATGGACTTCAATGAGGGCGCAGGTAGGATCATCGAAAAATGACGATAAGTCAGGATGTTTTTTTAAAAATAATCTCCGATACCCTCCGTTCTTATCTTTGATTTCTTTTGCTATCCCTTGGGCATTGACAGTCATAGCCTCAGAAAGGTCAGTAGGAGTATTCTCACGATTATCAATCAATACAGCGACATGTTGATTTTCCCGGATATTTAGGTATTTTTGTGTGTCTCGTTTCGTAGCAAATACGATAATCCGCAAATCAGGGGTTGAGGTAAACGCGACAAGATGCGTGTAGGGCTGTCGATTTCTCTCTGTTGCGATTACGGCGAATCGCTGAAGGGCGAATAATTGCCTTATCTGGTTTTTCAAATCATCTTCATTCATAGGAGTTCCCTTATCTGGTGGGAGAGAGAAAACGAATATCCGATTCTAAAACCTTTACCGCCTTAATTGCACTTTTTTCTTTATCTTTAATCTCTAACATAAGATCGAAATCATATGGTTTTGATCGAAGAAGAAACCGGGAAAAATCAGGGTTGTTTAGATGTTCTGCATGTGATCCTTTTCTCATATGAGGTTTCTGTGAACTATAATCAACCATGGGAATTCCGTCTTTTGGTTTCCAGGCTTTTTTACAGGATTCTAACACGTCGCTTAGGGATTCATGATCATTAAGCAAGGTATGATGAAAATAATCAAAAAGAACCGGGATTTTAATTTTTTCATGTATCTGGAGACAATCACAGATACTGTAGCTTTTTTCATCGTTTTCGATAACAAGTCTACGTTTCAGGGATGCATCTAATGATTTATAACGAGCGATAAAACGCTTAATGCTTTTTGCTTTCTCGCCATAGACACCACCCACGTGAAGCTGTATTTTTGCTGTTGTATCAAGTCCCATCAGATCAAGAACTTCAGCGTGATATGCTAACTCGGCTACACTGCGCTGATAGACATCCTCCCTAGGTGTATTGAGTACTATGAACTGATCAGGATGCATCGAGATGCGTATATCGTTTTTCATGATGAACTGGCCGATTTCTTCAAAGCGTTTTTGAAACACCGTCTGCCAGGGGAAGGTACAGACAGGATGAGACGCGAAGGGAACAAGATCTGAGGAGATCCTGAAAAAGAGCAGCCCGTGGTCGAGATTGAATCGTAAGATTTGGAACAAGCAATCAAGGTTATTTCGTATGGTCTGCTGCAGTCTTTCCTCTGAATACGAACGTAAACGGAAGGTGCGGTCTCCTTTACAAGAAAGGGAGCGGTTAATGCATGGGTATCCTATCTTCATTTCCAGAAATCTCTCACATTGTTTGCTTTTATCGATTCAGTTTCGAATAATTCTTCAGGATATGGTTGAAAAAAGGTCTGCGGGAGAAGATATGGCTGATCAAATCGTATCGCCCAGGACCTCATCATGTTTATCAGGACACTCAGAGGAATCTGACCACCACGGTATCGTTGTAAAAGGCGTGCATAGAACTTTTTTTCATTTTCTTTGAGGTCCTGTGAGACGTATCCAAATACATGATTGAGGACGTTGATCTGGGATGTATACCGTGGTGCTTTGGAAAATGCATTGTAGAGATGCTGTTCGTACTCTGAAAAGACACTGGGTAATGGGTGTTTATTTTGATTGGCAAGGATGTTGCCAAGATTCCGTAGCTCTTTTTGGTTATATCCCATCAGCAGAAATTTATTTTCAGTATGAAATCGAAGCAGCGGTTGTAACAATCCTACTTGTTTTATCCCACGGAATCTAGCGAACGTAAAAATTTTCGTAAAATAATGCTCTCGTATGAATGGATTTTGCAGACGCATCTCATCTTCAATTGCTAAAAAGGGAAAAAACCGTAGAACGTTTTCACCAAAAAAACCTGCTTCTCGACGTATTGCTGCAGACGGTGTCATTGCAAGGTAGATTTTCACATCACGAGTCCCGCATGAGGGGGATTTGGATTTTAACAGAAAACCATCGATTTCTTTTTGAGTGGTAAGAAATCGCTCCGCAAACCGTTTCATCTCTTCGGAAACGTCACGGCTAGTACTTGGTTGGACTAGATATTTTTTCGATTGTTTTTCAATGATACGGATAGGATCACGAGGTATTCCTAATCCTATTTCGACCTCAGG
>JAFGFQ010000099.1 GCA_016930995.1 Thermoplasmatota archaeon
CAATCTCTTTGACATTCTGATTATCGATGAAGCGTCCCAATGCGACATAATATCTGCACTACCCTTGTTCTATCGAGCCAAACATCTTGTTATCATCGGTGATCCCTACCAACTGAAACATATCTCACTGCTCACCGAACCACAAGACCGTCATCTCGCAACAACCCATCAACTTCCCGAAGAGCTGTTCACCGAACTTTCATACACAAAGCACTCGCTCTATGACCTTGCAGAAAACATCAAAAAGAAACACAACGAATCACCAATACTTCTCAATGAACATTACCGCTGTCATCATGATATCGTTGATTTCTCAAATGAATATTACTATGACAGAAAACTCAGTATCCAAACCGATGAAACACGGTTGCTGCAGCATCCAACATTGCAGAAAAGAATACTCTGGCACCATGTGAAAGGAAAAACCGTTCCTGCAAAAAGCCCGTACAACGAAGAAGAAGCTGAACACGTTGTTGAAGAAACCCTCCGTCTTCTTGAATTAGCATCGACGACAAAAGCATCCATCGGCATCGTAACCCTGTTCAGAGCACAAACAGAGATTATCACAGAAAAACTACAGAAATTCAAAGACCTCTTTGAAAATGACATAACCATAGGGACTGCACATAAATTCCAAGGAGATGAAAAAGACATCATCCTCTTCTCACCAGCCATCTCTGACGGAGCGAAACCAGGGACACTTCATTGGATTCAGACCACAAACCAGTTGCTCAACGTCGCGGTTACTAGAGCCCGGAGTCTCTTTATCATCATCGGAGACCATGGCATCTGTCGACAGACAACAGGTCCCTTACGAAATCTCTCTGATTATGTTGATATGACGCAATCTGCATTTCAGAATGATGACTCACCCGCAAAAAAAATCCTTTCTGACGAGTTGAAAAAACAAAAAATACCTGTTGTTCCAAACTATATTGTCCACTCTGAGATCCCCTATCTTATTGATTATGCATTATTTGTGAACGGAAAACGTTACGCACTACAATTAAAAAACAGCAACACACAAATAATGGAAAAGCAATTCAAAGAAAAGAACTGGAGCATCCGATGGTTCTCAGCTGAGCAGGTCATGACAAATCTTCCGATACTCATTGAAGAAATAAAACGACTCTGTTAGAGAGCACTTGGGATATTCATCAATATTTATATACCCTACCTGAGATACATTCATCATTAGGGGGATACTAATGATAGAAAAACAAAGTCGATTGAAAAAAACAATGGTTATCTTACTTATTGGACTATTCTTAACAGCAGGTATCATACCATCGATGAACAGCAATAATATAAAAGCATTCTCGACCGACGATTCGTTCATTACCGTCGATATCGCAGCAACAGTAGCATTATCAAAAATAGGTGAACTTGGAAAAACGAATTTTTACATAACCGATTCTTTATCGATACACAACGGTCAGGACCTATTATGTTACATTTTCAACCTACGACCCATGGGATACATCGTAGTCACCGGTTCCTATAACCTTCCGCCAGTCATAGCCTATTCATTTACAAACACATATGAAGAAGATGTTGAAGGAAATCCTCTGTATGACCTCCTCTTTACTGATCTTAAGCTGCGTCTTCAGACCATCACCCTCACTCCTGAATCCATCATCGAAGAACGCCACAAACAGTGGGATTCCTATCAATCGGGAATCACTATCACCAACGGACGATTCGAACAATGGCCTCCCGAAGGATCAACCCCGACCGGAGGCTGGCTTCTTGAGAACTGGCATCAGAGTCCCCCATACAACAATTATTGTCCCTTGGATATCGCTCATGGCGGATCACGAAGCGTCGCAGGATGTCCGGCTGTTGCCATGGCTCAAATCCTAAACTACCATAACACCACAATGAACGTATCCTTCGATGATAGCGATGATTATTACCATGCTTACCTTGGAAACAACTATTGGATTGACAATAATTATATCCAATTCGGTTTTCCTTCATTCCCTCAATTAAATATCTATCTTACGACACTCCAATCGCATTATGAGGACCATATCCCTCCCACAAATGATGACAAAGCAGCTCTTACCTTTGCCTGCGGGGTTGCCGCAACACAGGTATACGCTGCCAGTGGCTCAGGGACCTTTGGTGTCGACCAGGCATACGACGCGTATCAACGGTTCAATTGTACAAGCATCGAGCTTCTTGATGAAAACGATCCTGACCTCTATGAACGATTATCAAACAACATGAAGGATGCATTACCTGCTCATCTCGCAGTCGTCAACGAGGGATGGACCGTGGGTCACAATGTTGTCGTCGATGGATATAACACCGATGAGTATTACCATATCAATTTTGGATGGGGCGGGCCTTACAACGGTTGGTATCTCATCCCAGATGAACTCCCCTATGACCTCACCGTGATCGAAGGGCTCATTGTTGACATTCTTAAAAACACTGCAATTCCAGACCTTACCTGTGACGGGGCACTTGAATGGACAAACGTCACGCCAAACGAAACAGTCACCGGGAGTTTTACCGTCAGTAACATCGGGGAGGCTGGCTCTAATCTGGATTGGGAGATCACCGGATGGCCTACCTGGGGTGAATGGACATTTACTCCCTTGGATGGAAACAATCTCAAACCAGAAGACGGACCAACAGCCGTGACAGCACAGGTCGTTGTTCCAAACGTCGAAAACCATCTCTTCACGGGTCAAATCACCATAACAAACAAAGAAGACCCCAGTGACGATGCAACTGTGCCAGTGTCCCTTCAAACCGGTCTGAAGACCCATGAAAAACTGTTCTGCAATGGGTCACTCACCTGGGTCGATGTGAAACCTTTTTCAACAATCACAGGGTCTTTCACCGTGGAAAATATCGGTGCAGCATACACCAATCTCAGCTGGGGGATAACCAGTTGGCCTGACTGGGGGACCTGGACGTTTACCCCATCCAGCGGCACCGATCTGACCCCGGAACATGGTCCAGTGACTATCAACGTCAGTATACGAGCACCACTAAAAAGAGGCACTCAATTCAGCGGAGACGTAATATTAACCAATAGCGACAACAGCAGTGATTATGACACGGTCCCTGTCTCACTTGCCACACCATACCACTATTCAGTCACCCTCCTGGACATCCTACAAGCAGTTATCGCACGATTCCCCCATGCCTTTCCTCTGCTGAGACTTCTCCTAGCATAAGTGCATTATTCCGGAAGAGACAATAATCCATTGTACAAAGAGCACCTTTAATAAAGAACAGAGTATTTCAAGAAAACCGATTGTACACCTAAGAATACGTGAGGCGCCATAAGTGAGATGACATGAGGTTTTTATTGATTTATCCACCCCCTGAACCGTTCTTCATTCAAAAATCAAAGGTCTTCTACGGATTGTCACCCCCGCTTGGTCTTCTTTATCTAGCAAAAATACTCCAAAACAATGGAGCGAGTGTCACCTTACTTGATTTTTCTGCAGAACCATACAACGAACAACGATTCACTGATGCACTCAACTCTAGCGACATGGTCGGTATGACACTGTTGACTCCCTCCTTAGAGCACGGAAAAGAGCTACTTGCCCTAGTCAAACGAACACGTCCCGATATCCCACTGCTCATCGGTGGTCCCCATTGCACGCTTCTTCCAAAAGAATCCTTACAAGAAACAGAGGCATCTGTCTGTGTCATCGGAGACGGTGAGGCTGTGTTACCAGACATTATAAAAGCCTTCGAAGGAAAAAAACAATTATCAGAAATCCCAGGCATCCTGTTTCGAACAGCCCAAGAAATCAAATCCGGTCTGACACCAGAGCTTATAAAAAATCTCGATAACATCTCATTTCCCGCTCGACTGCTTGTCAAACAGACTATTTATGGCCGGGAGTACAACCCTTCCTTGAAAGCAGGTGAGTTCACCTCTATAATCACCAGCAGGGGCTGCCCCTATCATTGTCGATTCTGCTCGCGAGGCTCCATAAGCAGACAGCAATACCGGATGCGTTCTACGGAAAACATCATCGCTGAATTAAAAGAAATTCAGGCGCAAGGATATCGTCATGTCGCAATCGTAGACGATTGTTTCCCCGTGAACAGACCGCAGGCATCGGAGTTGTTTGACACGATCATCCAAGAGGGTCTTAAGCTGAAATTTTCCGTGACAGCGACCCGGGTTGATCTCGCAGATGAGGATCTGTATAAGAAAATGAGAAATGCAGGTGTCACTCATCTGCAATTTGGTTTGGAGTCCGGGAACCAAGATGTCCTTGATTATTATAATAAACAGATGACCCTCAAAGACATTCAAAGAGCGGTTCATCTGAGTAATCAAAACGGTTTTTTCACGATGGGGTCATTTATCCTTGGTGCTCCATTCGAAACCAAAAAGAATTTCCAGCAGACCGTGAGGTTCGCCAAATCCCTCCCCTTGGATTCCGTATCGTTTCTCCCCTTACGATACATGGTAGGCTCAGAGCTTTGGCATCAAGCGGTCCAAGAAGGAAAAATCAATGAAAAAGAATACCTCGTTCTCGCTGACAAAACCCATG
>JAFGFQ010000100.1 GCA_016930995.1 Thermoplasmatota archaeon
CTTCCTTTACTGTTGATGAAAACCCACGTGATGTAAAAGGTTGTTGGAACAATAAAAATGTAATTTAACACAAAATAACCGGCTCCGAACTGACTTAGAGTGTCGATAAGTATCCAAAAAGGAAGATGCCAGGTTGCCCACACGATCCCAAGGATGACACTTGCTGTAAGAGGATTATAGCGTTTGAGTAACGCTGGGAGTGCTACACCACGCCAACCGATTTCTTCCCCTAGACTTGCAATAGTAAGAAAGATAATATTGGCAAGAAGTACAGCTGCGGTAATCGGTAGAAGCGATATGGAGGGTTGGTCACTAAAACGATTATACAATACACCAGCTAAGATAAGCAGCGCTGGAAAAACCAAGACAACAGCTATCCACCATTTCCAACTGACACGCCAGATTTTCAGTCGTGACAATAGACTCAATATTGCAGGTCGTCCTCCATAGAAAGCTGTAAGCAGCAGTGCGGAGACCATAGGCATGAGCACACCGAGGAGACGGATAATGCTACTGATGTCTTCTGATATTTTAAATGGTCCGAGTTTAAAATGTGAAAGTGTAAGAGGAATCCATATCACCCATGATAATATGAAAGCAAGAAGAAAGAAACGTAAGGGAGTAATGTACTGAAACGATTGATCGGAGGATTTGTTCAAAAAGGATAGGATACTGGCCTTTATTTTATATGACTTTTGATTACGTGGCTCTTAATCTAAAAAAACCGTCCAACTGGAGAAAAAGAGGTTACCTAAGCCGCTGGAGGGATTATAGTGTATGACTATAAAGCCCGCAGAAAAAAACATTAGAATGTGAGTATTTTCTCACTCGTTCGGACCCAACTTGCAAGCTCCTTCATAGTCCCTTTATGAACACCATCAATGAGTTCTGTCTCTTCGATGCCCCGTGCGTCGATGCAGGTGCCACAGATACCGACATCGACTTTCTTGTGTATCAAGGATTGAAGCATTTTCCCAAGGTTATAATAGCCATCCGGCGTCTTCTGTCCCTTTTTCGCACAAACGACTGCATCGCCGAGGAGGAAGACCTGTATGGTGATCTCTGGTTCATCAAGTAACGTTCGCGCTAGACGAAGTGCGTTTAATGCGTTCTCATTCCCATAGCATGCTGCGTTTATAACAAACAATATTGTATACATTCTAAAATACACTTTCTTCTCCATTCATTCTTTTTTCTCCCCTAAAATTTTTTTCCTTTTAATTTTTGCGATTGCTTTATTTGCTGATTGCATGGATTATGAACAAAGAGTACGCATTTTCCTCCTTTGTAACCTAACCATTTTTGAAATTTTTTCACAGGCACTTTTTTTCTTACATTTCCTTCCTCAGCTAAGGGGTCATTGATAAATATGAAATCAGTATCGTATCCGGTCATCACTACCCAGTGCGGTTCGTTATCATTGGATATGAGTTTCGCGTTGATAAGCACGATGGGAATATGACACTGAGCTAAATGGGATTTTAGGAGATCAACGGTTACATCCTCGTTTTTTTCGATTATCTCTTTCTGAATGGCTTTGTGTTTCATGTCTTGGAAAAGGACTTGTAGCATGGCTTTTTCAGTGGTACGAAGCCCTGAGACCGCAGCACATTCGTATGCGATTCCTGGCCTATCAGATGAGACGCTCACCTTCAAACCGCGTTTCACTGCAGCGGTCGCCAGCCCAAAACGGCACGTCCCGGGGGACATGCCAAGAGTGGATTCTCGCCACAACATGATTTCTTCTTCTCGGGAAAGCTTAGTTTTTGGTTTAAAGAATTTTAGCACCATGAGCAGCGATGCGGGGCCACAGGTGATGGGGGTCGTCTGCTTATAGATTGGCATGTCAAGCATCATTTTGTCAGGAAATGATGCTTCTTTTTGGGCGGAAATTACCACGAACCCGCCTTCGCCATATCCTTCTTTCATTGGTTCGATGTCGATAAGGGTTTTTGGATTTGTAAAAAGGGTTTGACACGTTTTGATATTATGATATTTTAATTCCCTAAGTTGCTCTATGATCTGATCCACAGAATAAAAATGAGCATATCGATAAAATTTACTCTTCTTTTTTTTAGATTCATAGCTCTTACCAATTGAGCTATTTTTGTCAATCATTCCGATGATAATATGCCCCTTTGATTTTAGTATTCTTTTTGTCTCTTCGAATGCTCTTTGTGGTTTCTGTAAAAAGCATATCGTTGTCACCATCAAGACAAAATCAAAGGAATCATCATCGAAAGGAAGCTTTTCTGCTTTGGCGTCATACACTTTTACTCCATGTTTTTGTGCTCTGTCTGCCATCGCTTTTGCTGGTTCCACGCCAATCTTGATGCCCAGTGGAACTGCAAACCGTCCAGTGCCTACTCCAATTTCTACGCCTGTACCATTCTTTGGAATGAGCTTTTTTACAGCCTGAATTTCTGATGCATAAGCATACTTGTTATCATCAAACCATGCATCGTATTCTTGAGCATAGTTTTCAAAGATTTGGATATTTTTCATGCTTCCTCAGTTCTTACCGAAACAACTGACTTAGGGACTCGCTTCAAAGCAAATATCTCAAGAGAGAATCGGTGCCATTTAATTTCTTTGAAGTAGTATTCTATAATTTTTCTTTACTTTCATTTTATCAAGATTAAAGTACACGCAATAACTTAATTGACATAATCTCCACCCACAACAAAGGTACCCCAAAAGAAATTCTTTGAATGAGTCCTGTCACATCAGAAAAAACATCTAAATTGTATAAGATAGCCATACATACAGCAAGAACGGCAATCGTTAGAGAATAGATATGATAGTTACACCATTTGTCATCCCTCGCTAAACTATGAAGCATAAAAAATGGAGCTAAGATTAACGCAAATTGAGCAATCAAACACATATAACCATGTATGATACCAACAGTTGAAATCGGTATGCAGTCAGGATCACATATAAAAATACCACATAAGATAAAGGAACCCCCTGAGATGACTACCAATATGGGTCCTATCACAGAGCCGTTCCCATTGTTTACACCGTGGTTCAGAACGAATGCAAATGCAATAATCAACACGCCTAATAATGGGACTCCTACCGTATTCATTATCACAGCATATGGTGCGTCAACAGCCCCTAATTCACTCATGTATTGTGTGATATGATTGTATTCTGGTTGCATGAACCCAAGGGCAAGTATTACAAAAATGAACAAAATCGGTGCAATCACGCCACAGAAAGCAAGATATCTGTATACATTTTTTGTCATTTAAATCAATTTTTCTCTCTAATTGATTTTGGTTTGGTAAGTTATAATATTCTTCATGTAAATATATGTATTGATAGATGCCCCCCGTCGGGATTATGTGCCAATACTTCAGTGCTCCCTTAAAAGAGACTTTACGGTCTGATATAAAATCCCAGTGTAGGAGAAGGGATTTGAACTCTCACTTTTTTCAAATTAGCTTATTGGCGGCTTTGAACCGATACAATAAAAGCCGTCTGCGGGATTGAAAAATAAGGGGTATTTATCAGGAGAAAAAAATGTTCGGAAGCCGCTGGAGGGAATTGAACCCTCGACCTATTCCTTACCAAGGAATCGCTATACCTCTAAGCCACAGCGGCAAATCATCTAGGCCCTGAATAACAAGGGGGTTTATTTTACTTTTTTCCTCTCATTTCCTAATAACATTGAAAATAAGGCTTATAAACCCAAAAAATGTCATCAATAGTAAATATTCTTATGACCAATCAAAGAGATATGAAAACCCCTTTTTTCTAAGAAAAATTACTCCTTCTTTCTTATTTTGTGCAAATTTGAGTATAATGCGAATGTTTTTGAGATATGAGCATATCTGGCTGTCGGTGACCCTGATAAAACCGATTGATCTCCCTGATGTACAATCAAGACTTGCCCCTGCTCATTTTAAACTCACCCGTGTAGGGGTAACTGGAGTGAAAAAACTCGTCCATATCAAACGACCCAACAAAAAATCAGTCCTTCCCTTGACAGTCACCATGGATTTGTTTGTAGATCTCCCTGAGTCGCAGAAAGGCAGCCATATGTCTCGGAATCTTGAGTTGGTCTCAGAGATCATCGATCAGACGCTTCGAACACCTGTGACCGATTTAGAGTCATTCTGTGCCAAGACCGCTGAGCTACTTCTTAAAAAACATGAGTACGCAACATTTTCAGAGGTGAAAGCAGAAGCAGATTATTTTCTGGATGTGGTTTATCCTTCTGGCCAAAAAGGACTTGAACCGTATAAAATAATCGCAGAGGCACGAGCAAAAAGTAATGGGGATCTTAAAAAACTCATCGGTGTAAAAGTGATTGGGATGACTGCCTGCCCCTGTGCCATGGAGGTAGTTCGAAAGTTAGAATCTCGAGATTCAACCTGTTCCGCTCCTACCCATAACCAACGAAACATAGGAACATTAATGATTGAAGTCCCACGAGGAACCAAGATGGTTGATGCTGATGATCTGATAAATATCGTCGAAACCTCCTTTAGTAGCCCGACATATAGTATTTTAAAAAGAAAAGAAGAAGCTGAGCTTGTAATAAAAGCACATAATCAACCGAAGTTTGTCGAAGATGTGGTGCGTGATATCCTCAGTGCGGTTTTAAAGCGATATACAGAGCTGCCTGATGAGGTTATCGTCATCGTTCGCAGTGAAAGTGAAGAATCTATCCATAAACACAATGCATTCGCTGAACGGGTCACAACACTAGGGGAATTACGGAAATAACCATCAGGTTCGAGGAATCGCTTTGTATTAATCGGTAAATAAACTTTAAAAATAGGCTTGTTTTACAGTCCTCCATGTCAAAATATCATATCGCCGTATTACCTGGAGATGGCGTCGGAAAGGACGTTATGGATGCAGCATTAATTGTCCTAAACAAAATAGGTCTTGATGCCGAATACACCATGGGGGATATCGGATGGGAGTTTTGGAAAAAAGAAGGAAACGCTCTCCCTGATCGAACCCTCTCCCTTTTAAAGGAGACAGATTGCTGTCTTTTTGGAGCGATCACCTCAAAACCCAATGACGATGCGCAAAAAGAACTTATCCCTGAGCTTCGCGGTAAGGGATTGGTTTATACCAGTGCGATTGTACGGTTACGACAAGAATTCAATCTCCATACCAACATCAGACCCTGTAAAGCATACGCAGGGAATCCCTTAAACTACCGGGATGACATCGATTTGGTCGTCTTCAGAGAAAACACCGAGGATCTGTATTCAGGTGTGGAATTCCGTCCCTTACCAAAGAACGTCTTCGACGCCCTGATGACCCATAAGAAAATGAAACGATTCGCACAGGTCCCCTTAGATGAAATCGCAGTCTCCTGCAGGATATTCACAAAGAAGGCATGTCAAAGCATCGTACGACAGGCTTTTCAGTATGCAAAGGAACATAACCGCAAATCAGTGACCCTAATCGAGAAACCCAATGTGATCAGGGAGACCAGCGGCATGATGGTTGAGGAAGCACGAAAAATCGCAAAAGAATACCCTGAAATACAGTATCAGGAGACCAATGTGGATGCGATGTGCATGTGGCTGGTGAAAAACCCGCAGGATTACGATGTTTTGGTCTCATCAAACATGTTTGGGGACATCATCTCTGATCTTGCTGCACAGCTTGTTGGCGGCCTTGGTTTTGCCTCCAGCGGGAACATCGGGGATTCTTATGCTGTCTTTGAGCC
>JAFGFQ010000020.1 GCA_016930995.1 Thermoplasmatota archaeon
ACCAATAGATTTAAAACTACAACAAAGATGAAGCATGTGAGGGTTGCGGATGGAAAGAAAAGAACTTCTAAAAAACGAACAGATTGAGCGGATGCTCTCGCCTCACCCATTATCATTTATGAAATTACAGGCACTCTGTATTTTTATCATCGTATGGGGGGTCGTGGTGTGGTGGTTAACACAATTCTCAACGTATTCCAGTACGTTTGATGGCAATGCATGGTATCCCCTTATCCTTTGGGGATTGGTTCTGCTCCTCATCGGTGTCGTTGCGTCACTTCTGGCGATTCAATGGAGCATCTTTTTCTTATACCTTGGGGTGTTTGCCGGAGGTACCGGTCTTCTTTTCTGGCAGCATTGGGAGAATGAGTCTGCGCTCTTCTTGATGGTGTACTCCATTGCTGTCTCCATTGTTGGTTTTTTAATCGTTGAGTTGTATCGCCGGTCTCATAGATACATCATTTCAAATCTTCGCATCATCTTCAAAGGAGGCCTGTTAACGAAACGAGAACGGACCATCCGATATGATAAAATTGCGGACATCGATGCGAAACAAGGAATCCTTGGCCAGATCTTTGGTTTCGGGACGATTATCCCGGTCAGTCAATCAGGTTTTGGTCTTGGAAGTGATAAAACCATGGCAGCCGGTGGGCTTGCTGTCGGGACAAAGAAAACCAGATTTTTTGGTTTTGCTGGTGGAGGAAAAGAGGTACAAACACCAATCGCACGGAGTTATTATGAATTACATGGCGTGTATCCGTATAAGAATATCAAACAACTTGTTGAGGACCTCGTGCAAAGCAATGTCCCAACGCAATATCAGAAAGAACAAGTTGAATTCCAAAAACAGCAAGTTGATATCCAAACGCAGATGCGAGACCTGCTTCACAAACAAGTCCGTGAAAGACCAAGGAAAAAAGCAGTAAAACAGTTCATCGAAGAAGAGGATGCAGAGGAAGAAGAACCAGAGGAACACGAAGAGGAAGTGGTGACGAAAAAGACGGAGGTAAAACAAGATGCGTTTCCACCAGAACAGGTCGATATCCAGCAACAGATGAAAGAGCTACTGAAAAAACAAAAGACCGTTCGGGTCATTGAACCAGAAGAAGAGGACGTCGAAGTAGAAGAGGAGAAAAATCAGGACGAAAAATCAGAATTACCGTAGGGATATCTTTATAAAATAAAATTTTATTTATGGAGAATCAATGGTACCAAAAAGAGTTTTTTTTACAAAAGGTGTTGGGAGGCATAAGCATGAGCTGCAATCATTTGAGCTTGCATTACGTGATGCTGATATCGAACAATGCAACCTCGTGTATGTCTCAAGCATTATCCCTCCGCATTGTACAGTCATCACAAAAGATAAAGGAGTCAAAGAGCTGAACGCCGGTGAAATCACCTATGTGGTAATGTCAAGGAATTCGACGAATGAACCCAACAGGCTCATCGGTGCAGCCGTTGGTATCGCATTACCGAAGGACCGCTCGAACTACGGATATATCTCTGAGCACCATTCTTTTGGAATCACCGGAAAGAAACTTGAGGATTACACAGAGGACCTTGCGGCAACCATGCTGGCAACCACGCTTGGGCTGGAGTTCGATCCTGACAAAGCATGGGATAAACGCAAGCAAGAGTACAAAATGAGCGGGCAGATCGTCCGAACCCAAAGCGTTGCACAGACTGCAGAGGGTGATAAAAACGGGTTGTGGACCACGGTCCTTGCTGCTGCGGTGTTCATGGAAAACGATGGGTAAGTAGGATACATTCCTATAGGGTGTTACGTTTCATTATTCTGAACAATAGTGATTCACGTTTTAGTCTACCTCTGAAATAATCAGGGCATACCAGCCAAGCCCGCCAAACCTCGTGATACCGAAATCAAAATACTCTTCAATCCACCAGGATGCTTTCCCAGGAAAGGGCGAAGTGAAGTTCACTGAAAAGACATCGTAGGATACCACGCTTGCGTCGTTATGTTCCAAGGGAGTCGGAGACGGATTGGCTTCGTTCTGAAACGGATCTGATAACGCGATGAACCCATTCCGATTAATACCCGCAATCGCGACATAATGACCAAGGAATGTTTGAAAGACTACTGCATGAGAATTATAGAGCAGAAGATTAACGATGACCCCACTATTATTCTGAACGTGATCAACAATAAAAGAGAACTCTGGATTCCATATCCCTTCCACGGTATAGTGGTCTTGCAGACCAGCCTGCTGAATCCATTGTTTTGCTCCCTTCTCAAGGGAACATGCGAGGGTCCCTGGAACCCCACGGACGAACGGAAAACGGCAAAAATTGGTGTTGCAATACCAGGCCAGTGTCTCGATGAGCTCCTTTGCACCTCGCCCTTGTCTCCAGCGGGACTCTACATCATTGACATTATTGAAATTATGATCATCTTGCATCGGACCTGGTGTTGGAGCACCAATCGTATTACAATTTTTTACAAGGGGATACGTATCATTCCCGTCACCAGGATACCCAAGCGGGTCCTCATGCTTTGAGTCAAACCACCAGAAAATATCAGCCAGACTTGTTGGAGCACAAAAGGACCACAGCCCTCCGATGAACAACCATATGCTCTGTCGTTGTTTCCAGGTATCTTGCTTCTGGCTAAAATCAGGCAGACCGTTCGGAGCGTAATTCGGATATGCGGGAAGATAATACCATCCATCTTCACCAGTTTGTTTAGATGAAGAGGCTTGCAGGTCAGAACTCAAAACAGAAGCAGAGATCGTTGAAAGAATAACGATGATAAGTATTAAAACTGAACAGAAACCCTTTGTAGTCATTTTCCCCCTATAGAATCATTATAGATGTTCTTCTATTTATACCTATTTTAACCTATTACTCTCATCTCCGATTGTGCCTCTCTATTTTGTTGATTATGTCAGTTAAAAAGAATTTATATGGTAGTTCGCAATAACCCTCCTCATGAAAGGAGAGATATCAATGATACAGGAGTTTGTAAAATGGTTTGAAGATCTCACTATCGGTGATGTGCCTTCAGTTGGTGGGAAAAATGCCTCTCTTGGAGAAATGATTCGAAATCTCGGCCAAAAAGGAGTCCGAGTACCATCAGGTTTTGCTATCACTGCATATGCCTATAAATATATGATTGAAAAAGCAGGGATTGACGTTAAAATTAAAGAAATATTAAAAGACCTTAATACCCATGATGTGACAGACCTTGCAGCCCGAGGCCAAAAGATACGTACTCTTATTAAAAGTTATCCTATCCCCCCTGAACTCGAAGAAAGCATCAGAAAACATTACCGGGAGATGGAATTCCGATACGGCGAAAATGTTGATGTTGCGGTACGAAGTAGCGCCACCGCAGAGGATCTCCCGGATGCAAGTTTCGCTGGACAGCAAGAGACCTATCTAAACGTCCGAGGGGAAGATGAACTTATCGAAAAAGTACGGGAATGCTTCGCATCCCTGTTTACAAACCGAGCAATCTCCTATAGAGTGGATAAGGGATTTGATCATTTCAGCGTGTATCTCTCTGTTGGTGTCCAGAAAATGGTACGGTCAGATCTCGCTTGCTCAGGTGTAATGTTCTCGATTGATACGGAAAGCGGTTTTACCGATGCTGTCTATATCACCGGTGCGTACGGTCTTGGTGAAAACGTTGTCCAGGGCGCAGTCAACCCTGACCAGTTCTACGTCTTCAAACCTACCTTACATAAGGGTTTCAAACCCATTCTTGAGAAGAAACTTGGATCAAAAGAAAAACGACTTATTTACGGTCCGACTGGGACGAAACAGACGAAAGTCAGTCCTGCAGAGCAATCAAAATTCGTTATTAATGACGAGGAACTCTTAACCCTTGCACGATGGGCTTGTATCATCGAGGACCATTACAAAAAACCCATGGACATCGAATGGGCGAAGGACGGACAGACTGGGGAGCTATTCATTGTCCAGGCACGCCCGGAGACCGTGCATTCCCAGAAGAATGTCGCGGTGATGAAAACCTATGTCCTTGACGAAAAAGGAACCCTGCTGGTTGAAGGAGAAGCAGTAGGAAGCAAGATAGGTCAGGGGCAGGTCAACATCATCAAAGATGCCAAAGACATCAGTCAGTTTAAAGCAGGTCAAGTGCTGGTTACTGATATGACAGACCCAGACTGGGAGCCTATCATGAAGATTGCTGGTGCAATCGTCACGAACCGAGGTGGACGTACCTGTCATGCCGCAATCATCTCCCGTGAGCTGGGAATCCCTTGTGTCATCGGTACTGGGGACGGCACCGAGGTTATCAAGAACGGCACGAACATCACTATCGACTGCTCCGAAGGAGTCGGCAGGATTTACAATGGACTGCTGAAGTTCCATGTTGATGAGGTAAAACTTGATCAACTCCCGAAAACCAAAACGATGATCATGATGAACGTCGGGGTCCCAGAGCAGGCCTTCCAACAGGGACAAATCCCAAACAATGGTGTCGGGCTTGCACGTGAAGAATTTATCATTAACTCGTATATCGGCATTCATCCTCTTGCGTTACTGGAGTATGAAACATTAAAAAAGAAAGCGGCAAAGGACAAGAAAATCGCAGAGGTCATCAAAAAGATTGACCAACGCAGTGCCAGCTATGATAATAAAGTCGAATTCTTCGTTGACAACCTTGCACGAGGCATTGCAAAGATTGCAGCGGGGTTCTACCCAAATGATGTTATCGTGCGTATGTCTGATTTTAAATCAAACGAATATGCAAACCTCATTGGCGGCTATCTGTACGAACCCAGGGAACATAACCCGATGATTGGCTGGCGTGGGGCATCACGTTACTACGATGAGAAATACAAGCCAGCGTTCGGACTTGAATGTATTGCATTAAAAAAAGCACGAAATGAGATGGGACTGACCAACATCAAACCTATGATACCATTCTGCCGGACTCCAGATGAAGGACGAAAGGTCATCTCAGTTATGAACGAATACGGTCTGAAACAAGGGGAAAACGGGTTGGAAGTCTATGTGATGTGTGAAATCCCCTCTAACGTGATTGTCGCAGATCAGTTCTCAGAGGTGTTCGATGGATTCAGCATTGGGTCCAACGACCTAACCCAGCTCACATTAGGATTAGATCGTGACTCCGATTTGGTCGCTCATATCTTTGATGAGCGGAACGACGCGGTGAAAAGACTTGTCTCACAGGTGATAACGGTTGCTCATAACCACCAGCCTCGGCGAAAAGTGGGTATCTGTGGGCAGGCGCCCTCTGATTTCCCTGAATTTGCAGAGTTCCTCGTTGAATGCGGCATCGACAGCATCTCGTTGAACCCTGATACGGTCATCAAAACACGGTTAAAAATCGCAGAAACGGAGAGACGACTCGGAAGATAACCTTCCGTTTTTCTTTTTTTGATACACCCTACGCTTGTCTGAAAAGTATTTAGTAGGCATAATGATTGCTCCTTTGTATGAATATCATCCCACTGGTTTCCATCAACAAAGGAACATTGTTCGATGGAAGAGAAGGAGCCGCCCTCTCCCTTGATGATCTGTTTAAACGTGTCGAGAAGGATTCAATGCTATATGTCCTTGACTACGATGGCATAGAGAGGAACAATCCGAATTTCGAGCTGTACCAACGGTTGACAGAGCATTGTACCCTTTGGATTGACAATGGTCCTCGACGGCTTGATGATGTGATGGATACTATCATGGCAGGTGCCACAAATATCACACTGCGACAGAACCTCTGGCCAGATATGGATATGCTTGATGTTCAGGATATCACTGATGATGAAATCTACCTTGATTTAAGTACACAGCATCAGGAGAACAAAACATTACATGTTCCCTATGCTGGTGACATCGGAATCATCCTCTTCAACGAAGAAACCCTCTATGGCGGCCTTTCAAAAGAAATGACTTCACAGCAGAATATTGTTCTTTATGCGAGTTCAACAGAGAAAATACTTTTCTGGGACCAACAAGGAATTAAAGGAGTTATTCTTGATTTACGGAAAAAACAAGGAGCATCCTGATGGATTCGGAAGAGAAAATCATCATCGCCTTCATCTTCAACCGCAGTGGAAAAACCGGGTTACCCGAGGCAGAATTCTATCTTCCACTCGCCATGGAGCTTGGGTGGCTCTCCACAAAAGAAGCCCAAGAGTTTGTGAAAAACGCTCTCAAACAAGGCTTGCTGGTGAGAAAAGATGAACTGCTGCAACCGAATTTTTCGGTTACTAACGTAACAATCCCATTAGGCTTTTCTCCTTCAAAACAACTTTTTACTAAGACTTCTGAGGCACATCCGGAAAGAACACTTCTCCAGAAGATCATCGACCATATCTGTGAAACAACCCATCAGTCCCATCATGAGATAGAACAAGAGATAGCAACGGAAGAAAAAGAAAAAAATATTCTCCCGGAGGTTGCTGCCGTCATCATTGCAGTAAAGCATCACGTCGATATTACTGAGTGGTACACGGATGTCGACTATGCTCTTTTTCAAAGGAAATAAAGGATGATCGGGACCATAAGTACTCCCATGCAATGGCTTCGTCGTACACCCCAGCAGAGCGGCAAAAACCCGATACTTGTCGCTGTGAATAACACGAAGAGGCCAAGCAGTCCCGTGAAGAGGACAATAAGAACCCCAAGGAAGAGTAAAGTAAGTACCACCAGGAATCGATACGGGATTTTATGAAAGTTGCGTGCAAAGAGTTTACCAAGGGTGAGTGTGAGATAATAGGAAATGGTCCCACCAAGTACTAAGAACATTAGAAAATACGTTAGTTCCACAGGCATACTTGTTGACGTCCATGGATCCACTGCAAGGATACTATCAACTGCAATCATGACTCCGCTCCTCGTCCGTTGAATAAGAAATAACATGAGTGTTACACAAAATGCAGCAGCGGTATTGACCGCAGAGAGAGTAACAATGGTTTGCTCTCTGCTGGATCGTTGACGAAGCGTCATTGCCAGGACCGTCCCAATCGCAGTGGTCACCCCCGGGATAATTGAAACAATCACCCCTGCGATGCTTCCAGTGATAACAGAGACAACTGATACTTTCTTTTCGATGGGGTTCATGAGAAACTGTTCTTGTTTCTGTTTTGGAATCTGGGGTTTTGTGAACAACGAGCTTAACAGTGTTGGAACCCCGAATAATCCCGCAAGGGCAGGAAACAGCACCGAAGCGGGTAATCCAATTAGTGAGACGAGGGGAAAATCCAGGATAATCAGACCGAAGAAACCTGAGAGAAAAAAGATCAAAACCGCGAACAGGATCCCCAGTATCGAAGGCAGTGCCCCCTCATGACCGAACTCTGTTATCCGTGTCTTCTCCGTTGCTATCATCAAGATGACGATGGCAAGAAGTACCCATACCATTGTCTCTTGAAGGACGGTATACAGTGAAAGGGGCGGACCTATGAAGAAGCGAAGGGGAATAAACAGGGCAAGACAGAAGACAATAGCTCCGTAGCTGCCAATGGCGGATAACGCAACTGCTTTGTATCCTTCTCCTTCTAAGAGAAGACTATGAGCGGGAAGAATAGAAAGCGCGCTGTCTTCATCTGGCGCTCCGATAAATGTCCCGGGGATTGTATTAACAAATGAATGGGCGATCGCTAGAGAGATGATGAATCCTGCAATAACGATTATTATGAAGTGTTCAGAGAGCCCGTAGACATGTAGAGGAGAACAGAGGGCAATGATACTACTCGCGGTAGATACCAGTATCAACGCGACGTTATTGACATGCAAACCAGGTATGAGCCCAGTGAGAAATCCAATAAGTACGCCAAGGATACAAAAAAAGATGATGAAAAACATATCAAGCATAGGATTGCTCCACCATCGAAAGAATCCTATGGTTCTGTTCTGTCACTTGGAGGATAAAGCAAAGTGAGGAGGAATCATAAATGAATCGCCCTGCGACAGCAACAACATCGTCGTTTGCGATGTGGGAGCAGCGTGTTGCATCACATGAAACATGAAGCGAATATCTTTTTGTGTGATCTGTTAGGACGAAGGACTCAGCCTGTTTTTTGATGATGATGCCGGTGACGTTGACGTTTGTATCAAGGTATCGCGCCGGGTGCTCTGCGAGCTGCCAGAGTGGATAAGCCTGGCCATTCCATTTCTGTAGAATGGTGATGAACTGTGGATTGCTGACCATTACTTCCCATTGATCTTTATAGCGTTGTACTTCACCGGTTGCTTGGATCATGTCACCATATTCGATACTGATCTCTCCTTCGAGATAGACAAGTACGGAACATGCGTCATTTTCAGTATCCCTTAGGGTGATGAGTTGACTGCCGAACTGTGTTGTTCGATACTCGATTACCGTTCCTTGGATGGCGACTTTTTGTCCGGAATGCTCTGATATGGTTGTCATGGAAATCTGAACGGGACGAGAGAACAAAGAAATGATATAGAGTACGGTAAGTGATAAAAATGCCAAATAAAGAACAAGGTATTTGAATTTCATTATTTATCCCCCAGACGTATATTATAGGACAGGAAATATAGAAACACTTTATTTAATTTTCTCTCTTATCGTCCTCTTCCAAATGCATTGGGGGAGAAAACTTTATAATACGCTGTATTCTTCCTGGCACCGTAACTACGACTGGTGGGAGTTATGGTACGAGAAGTTGTTTTAAAAGTATCAGAAGCGTTCCAGCAAGATGTTGGGTATGGTAGAGCACGTATTGATCATCAGACGCGTTTAGACCTAGATCTTTCTATCGGTGATGTCATCGAACTTGAAGGCACAAAGATTACAGCGACCTCAGTCTGGCGAGCCCATCCTTCTGATGAAGGAAAACGACTGGTACGAATCGATAATCTTACCAGGAAAAACGCAGGGACCGGCTTAGGAGAC
>JAFGFQ010000101.1 GCA_016930995.1 Thermoplasmatota archaeon
AGAAAACCCGCCATCTTTCCTGTAAAGAGGGTGGGTTTTATTTTGTCATAAAAAATTATTGACAAGAAAATAAGGTATCCTCTCAAAATTTTATGGTAACCATTTAAGTGTGTGATTTTTGTAAAAAACAGTTGCAAAAACAGGGAAATACTATTATTCTATTGCTATGAAAAAACAGAATTTATTAGACCAATTAAATATCGAACTTGACGGTTTAGAGCCGGGTATAAAAGAGACGATTATGTATCTTTTTAATTTGATCGAATCTTTGAGTTCCCGAATAAGAGGTTTAGAAGAAGAAAACCAGTCCTTAAAAGATGAGCTAAACCGACTAAAGGGTGAACAAGGGAAACCGGAAATCAAACCGAAGAATACCTCCCCGGAAAACAAGGATGTTTCGTCTGAAAAAGAACGGAAAAAAGAAAAAGCTCGGAAACGGAAGAAGAAAAAAGAGAAGATTGTGATAAATCGTACTGAAATTTGCCCGGTTGATAAATCTCTTTTACCTTCTGATGCTGAATTCAAGGGTTACAAGCCTGTTATCGTTCAAGACTTAAAGATCGAGACAGATAATGTTGAATTTCAGAAAGAGGTATGGTATTCCCCTTCTGAGAATAAAACCTACCTTGCCAGCTTACCTGAGGGTTATGAAGGTGAATTTGGTCCTACGGTGAAGTCATTAGCCGTGATTATGAAGAATGTCTGCAACATGTCTGAGCCGAAAATCATAGAGTTTTTCCATCAATTTCATATTGAAATATCCTCGGGACAAGTATCCAATATTTTGATAAAAGATCAGGATGAATTTCATGATGAAAAGGATGCTGTAATGAGAGCCGGCATAGCCAGCGGCGGTCATGGTCAGATTGATGATACTTCCGCAAGGGTCAAGGGTGAAAATTGGCACACCCACATCATTTCAAATGAATTATTCACAGCTTATCACACCACTGCCAAAAAAGACCGTCTGAGTGCTCTTGAAGCCCTGGTCAACGGCAACGAATTGAAATATTGTCTGAATCAGGAATCTCTTGAACTTTTAGACGAATTAGAAGTAGCTCAAAAACATATCAAAGAACTAAAAAAGATCGAATCGGACAAGAATTATTCCAGGGCAGAATTTGATGCTTTGCTCGTAAGCCATCTACCTTATTTGGAAAAACAAAAGAAAGTCGGATCCAGAATATTAGAGGCGGCAGCAATTGCATGGTATCACAAGGGAGAAGACTATCCTGTGGTCAAGACTCTGTTGTGTGATGATGCGCCCCAGTTCAAACGCCTGACTGAAGATTTAGCCTTATGTTGGATTCATGAGGGACGCCATTACAAGAAACTTCGCCCGGTTATCCCTTATAACGCCCATCAATTGGAAGAGTTCATCGAAAAATATTGGAGTTATTACGACAAATTGTTGGATTATAAAATGTGTCCTTCGGCTGAATCCGCCCAGTTGTTATGGGATGAATTTGATGAATTGTTTGCCACAAAAACCGACTATGACGCTCTGGATGACCGCATCACCAAAACAAAAGAAAAAAAGGAAAATCTCCTTTTGGTTCTTAAATATCCTCAATTGCCCCTCCATAATAACGATGCCGAACTGGGGGCAAGAGCTCAGGTAAGAAAAAGAGACGTGAGTCTCCATACAATGACCCGGGAAGGCACACAGGCAAACGATACTTTCCTCACTATTGTTCAAACATGCAAAAAGTTGGGCGTCAACACTTACCAATTCATCTTCGACCGAATCAGCAAAAAGTTCCAACTCCCTTCCCTGGCTGAGGTAATAATTTCAAAGAGTGTACAAAATCAATCAATTCTTGATTGATTCTTCAAGTTACCATAAGTTTTTGAGAGGATACCTGATGAACTCCATCAAAAACCCAACGGAGATTTTGGTTCCTATGTCATCCCGCTTATCCTGGGCAAATTTCCATAAAACTTCCAGGGCAGAAAATCCGGTGCGGAACTCGTTGATGGGTCCGATAATGCTCTTCAAGACTCGAATAGCCTCTCGTACAGTGGCTTTTTCCAGAATGTGGAAACTGTTCTCTTTTTCAAAAATGGCTCTTTCCGATTTTTCTAAATATGAATACAGGCTGTCTCTGGCTGCTTCTAAATCCTTTGACGCTTTAAGCAGCTGATAAATTTCGGGATTTGCATCCCATAACCGTTTTAAAAACTGGTCATAATCGACCTCAAAACGAGGCTTAAAAAGGCTGATTTCGTCGGTAAAAACATCGTCAACGATTTTGGTGCTGACCCATTTCATCTTATCCGGGTAAGCTTGTTCTTCTTGTTGTTCTTTCTCCTTTTTCTTTGCTTTTTTAGACATAATTGATTTGCTCCTTTCGGGTTATGATTAACAGCGCAAACGGGGACGTTTGCGTTACGGTAACTCAATCGTCTCGTTTGAGTGTCCTTTTTATTGTGACGCAGGGCATCACTAATGGGTTACTACGCAGGAGCGCAGTAACCAGAAAAAATGTAACTCAATCGTTGCCGATTGAGACTTCATTTCGAAAGCTCTAAAATATCACTCTCGTATCTTTATTTCCGAAATAGTAATGACATAAGAAAACCTTTCCATGTCCCGGTAACGACGAAGGGTGTAATCCCAATTAACACAACAACGATCACCGTTGGCCAATGGGGGTTCTCTTTTTTAACCACAAAAGTATTGGTTATTATATCATGTCCAGTTTGATTCCTTTCAGTAATAAGAATAAACAAAAAATTCGCCAACCCAATAATCGGTATGACTGAAAAAAGCATTTTTAAGAAAACTCTTCCTGCTGCCCTCTTAAAGCTACATTTATTACCGTAATTATTGATAACCAT
>JAFGFQ010000021.1 GCA_016930995.1 Thermoplasmatota archaeon
AGTGTGGTCAATCAACTGCTGACTAGCATCGATGGTCTGGAAAGCATGGAGGGTGTGGTGGTGATCGGGGCGACGAACCGACCGGATATTATCGATCCTGGGTTGCTGCGTCCTGGCCGGTTTGATCGGTTGTTGTTGATTCCTGCGCCAGATAGTGTATCACGGCTTGAGATTTTTAAGATTCATACGAAGGATATGCCGCTTGCAAAGGATATCTCCCTTGATGAGCTTGCGGAGAAAACCGTTGGTTTTTCTGGAGCGGATATCGATGCGCTCTGTCGTGAGGCTGCGATGATTGCGCTGCGTGATGATCTTAATAGTAAAGAAGTGCGATCAGTGCATTTTGAGCGTGCGTTGGCTGAAGCCCGTGGCAGTCTGACAGATGAGGTCATTAAATATTATAAAAAAGTGAAAGATGATATGGGGAGTAGTATCGCCAAAAAGGATAAAAAAGAACGTGACATTCAATATATGTAAGTGGTTTATAAAAAATAAGTAAACAAGAGGGATATGATGAAAGTACTGGAGAGTGATTTGAGAGGAAAAACAGTCATGAGTGAAGAAGGGTTGTACCTTGGCATTCTGAGAAATTCATTAGTGGACGGACGGACCGGTCAGCTGCTCAGCATTCTGGTAGAGCCTTCCGAGGATATAGATCCACGCCTGTATCATCTTGATGAAGTTGGTCATTTGGTGTTCCCGTTTGAGTCCATTAAATCGGTAAAAGACGTTATTATCGTGGGCGGTAACTAGGCCGCATATCTTTCTTTTTTCTTCTTTTTTTCTCCTTAGGGATTTTATGTTTACCAGGAGGGATATGTCTGTGTGTGTCAGTGAAGGGGGACCCCTTTGTTTCGTATGGAAAATATATATGATGCGGTAGTCGAAAATTGATGAAAATGATGACGTCAGTAGTCTTGAATCAGTATGTATTTCGGACTATTTGAATATTGCCATTTTTAAAATTATAATATTAAAAAAATATTAAAATTAAAACAGTGCGTGCTACCGGTTTCCATGCGAAATCATCCCCTCCCCCTTCCTTATTATCAACAGGAGGAAAAATTCCGTAAATTCCACACAAAAATTTATTATACCGTAACACCTTACGGCTCTACGAGGAGGCATTTTTATTCCCAAAGATTCAGTCACTTCAGACATCTTCAGCAATCTACTGAATAACGAAGGACTTTTCACCAACAGAGAGGTCATGCGTCCAACGTATATGCCAGAAATCCTCCCGCACCGGGAAAAAGAAATCACAGATCTGGCAAACGTTCTGGTCCCTGCCTTGAAGGGTGAAACACCGTCCAATATCTTCATTTATGGAAAAACAGGTACCGGGAAGACCGCGGTTGTCAAATTCGTTGGAAAGGAGCTTCTGAAAAAAGGCGAACAGACCGGAAAAAAAGTTAATTTCATCTACATGAATTGCGAGATTGTCGACACACAATACCGATTATTACAGAACATCGCGAACCGTTTCATCAACGAATGGAACGACCATGTACCGTTCACCGGATGGCCGACCGACGAGGTCTATTCTAAAGTAAAGGCAATGATGGATAAGGAAAAAAGTGTGACCGTGGTTGTACTTGATGAGATTGACAAACTCAAGGGTGACGAAGCATTATACAACCTCACCCGTATCAACAGCGACCTTGAGAACGCGCGCGTCTCTGTCATCGGTATTTCCAATGATCTTAAGTTCACTGATTTTCTCGACCCGCGTGTCAAATCCAGCCTTGGCGAAGAAAGCATGATCTTCTACCCGTACGACGCAGAGCAACTCCAGGATATCCTGCGCGCACGAATCAAAACCGCATTGAAAAAAGGGGTCATCGACGAGGACGTCATACCCTTATGTGCTGCGCTTTCTGCCCAAGAGCATGGGGACGCCCGACGGGCACTTGATTTACTGCGTGTCTCTGCAGAGCTTGCAGAGCGAAGCAAAGTTACAAAAATAACGAAATCCCATGTACGACTTGCACAAAACAAAATCGAGCTGGACCGCATCGTCGAAGTCGTGCGTACATTACCAAATCAGTCCAAATTAGTACTCTACTCCATCTTCTTACTGGATAAACAGAACAAGAAAGCAGGAACGACCAGCGCGCTTACAACCGGGGAGGTCTATGAGGTGTACCGGGAACTGTGCAAAAAAGCACGGTATAACTGTCTGACGCAACGCAGGACTACGGATCTCATCTCAGAACTGGACATGCTTGGCATCATCACTGCACGTGTGATCTCCAAAGGACGACATGGGCGGACCACGGAAATCCAGATGTCTTCTTCATCCTCATCAAAAGACCTACTCACCGTGCTACAGGAAGATGACATGTTCAAGGACCTTGCCAACTACAAAATGAAAGGACAAGCGCGTCTGACTGTGTAAGTAACATCAATACCATAGTTCTTTATTGTGAGGAGCCAAGTCATGTATACCGTTCTTCATCCCTCCGCAGGCGATGCACTGCAGTTCATCAAAGAACATCATTCCTCTAAACCAGAAAAAACCATGCTACTGGTAATGGGCGACTGCATGGTAGACTACCACGGACGGGCAAAATCACTCCTCGACTGGGGGGAACGGCTCATTATGATCAAACAAGACGGAACCGTACTTGTCCATCAACCGGTGATGCGTGAGCCGGTGAACTGGCAACCGACCGGCAGCATCACCGAGTTTCAGACCAAGGACGACCAGCTCATCCTCACCTGTCGACATCTGAAGCCACCTGAGCATATGAAAGTGACATTTCGCCAGCTGAAACTACTCACCGCGACATCTCTTGTCGACCGGGCGAACCTGATCATCGCGGGTATGGAAGTCGACGTGGTCAACCAGATTGTGGACGATCCAACGATGATCGAGGAAGGACTCCGTATTGTGAAACGTGAAAAACCAGTCAAGACCGGTTCCATTGATCTTTATGGGTTTGACAAGAACCATGTTCCGGTGGTCATCGAGGTGAAACGCAGCCTTGCGACAATTAGCTCAGTGCACCAGCTCCGGATGTACGTCACCGACATCAAAAAAGACAGAAAAGAACCACAGGTACGCGGAATCCTCTGCGCACCCCGCATCCCAGACATGGTCAAAAAACTCCTCAAGGAACAAGGATTGGAATGGAAGGAAGTCGAACGAAGGGTCATTCTCCCAGATGACCGGCAAAAAACATTAAAAGAATTCTAAAAACATCTCTTGGTTCCAACTTTTAACTCTTGAATATATTATTATGAGTATATTATAATAAAGGCAATGTACCCGTCACCTGATCAACCAGATTACTTGGCCCCGGGCCTACCCCAAGGACCGTCTGCGTCCCTTCCGGCACCTCCGTAAGCCCTGCATCAGTCACAATCATCGTTGTTAACCCAAGCCGCCCTGCTTTTTCCTCCAATGGAAAAAAATCCTCAAGAGCAGGGACTTTTACAACAACCTTCTTTGCTCCCTCCCGCTGCCACTTCGCGACCCACTCCGACTTGGTCTTCTTCGTCAAAAGAGTACAGCCCACAGCAGCATGAGACACCTGCACCGCAAGCTTCCCGGCTGAAAGCAACAGATCAGAACGAGTCACTATTACTAATTTATATTCAAAATCGCTTAGATTTTTCCTCTGGGCGCTCATGTTGATTCAACTCACGATACGAATCCTTCCGCCATTTCTCACCCAGTTCATAAGCTTTTGTAAAATCAAAAATCCCCTTCACCACAAGGGTCTTCTCATCAGCTTGCACATGTTTGAGAGGAACCCCTAAAAACAACGAACCTGACTTTATGATAAGCACATCCGCAGCAACCGACACACTTTCCCCTATTTTTTTCCCCGCGCTATCAAGCACGAACTTACAGGCCATAGACGAATCAGCAACCTCAGTTGGTTTGATTGTATCACTGACCTCTTTTTTCTTAGAAAACAAAAAGACCAACCCGCACTGTCCTACTATCCGCACCGAAGATATCCATCTCAAAACCATGAAGCCCAGTAATACCGTTTTTATTATAAATCTTTGTTGATATTCTGAACAACAATGGATGAATGCGATGTCACGGTCGTTGGCGCTGGCCCTATAGGCTGCTTTATTGCAGAACGACTTGCGTCAAAAGGAAGGAACGTTTCACTCTTCGAAGAACACTCGCGTATTGGTGAACCACTTCACTGTGCAGGTCTTGTCACCCAGCGCGTGCTTAATCTCACCCACTGTCCCCCCGAAGGGATCGTTCAAAATACAATCTACGGAGCCATCATTCATAGCCCCAATGGAAAGACCCTTACCATCGGTGGAGAAACCATCCATGCCCTCGTCATCGACCGCCGGGCATTTGATGTTTACCTTGCACAGAAAGCAGAACGCGCAGGTGCCCATCTCTTCCTACAGCACACAAGTGCAA
>JAFGFQ010000022.1 GCA_016930995.1 Thermoplasmatota archaeon
GTCTTGCGTATGGGACGACGTATCGATGGTGGGTGAATGCGACCGATGGTTCTACGTGGACCCGTCGCTGGTACACCTTCACCACGGAATTCGATCAGACACCAATACCCCCAAGTGGAGGAGGAGTACCTCCAAGTGGCGGGGATCCCCCTCAATCAAATGTAACTCCACCTCCATCCAATCCTGAAAACACTCCTCCAAATCCTCCAATGAAACCAACGGGTCCAACACTTATACAGACGGGTGGTAACTATTATTTCATAAGTACTGCATATGATTCTGATGATAATGATACGCTTCGCCTCCTATTCAATTGGGGAGACGGAACGTATAGCAATTGGACCGGTTTTTTACCCTCCAACGTTACCGCATCATTATCCCATACATGGATAAACGCTTCGTCCTATAACATCACAGTGATCGCTCAGGATAAAAAAGGTGCAAATAGCAGTTGGTCTGAACCTCTCAATGTCATCGTCTCCCAAGTAACTCCGGATGAAGAACCTATCGTCGTGGAGATATCCACGTCATCAGAGACTATTTTACCCCATGAAATCATCCAATTCGATGCATCAAAATGTTCCATTCCTGGTAGTGCTATTGTGTCATATAACTGGGAGTTTGGCGATGGAAACACAAGTATTGGTAAAACCGCGGCTCATACCTATACCGCCCCTGGTCAGTATACTGTGACTCTTGAAATCATGGACCTTCTCGGGGATATCTACAACAAAAAAATCAACATCGCAGTCACGCCTCTTCCAGCCCAAACAACTCTTCAACAGCAGGAAAATCCATTATCTCTCCTCTTAAGCATTCTCCTTATCGGAGCAATCTTCATACTTATCTTTTTACTTTTCTCATTTACTGGTAAAAAGATACCGTTCCGCTCCATCGAAAAATCCCTGATTTATTCGATGAATTGGATGAAACGCTTTATTCAAAGGATTGTAAACCATACTAAAGCATTTGTAAAACAATGCAGAGCATTTGGAAAGACCCGAATAAAAAACCTTGATATCTCTATCAAACACTTTCGACATTCCTCTTATAAAAAACCAGTTCGGACACCACGACAGGGCAAGGTTGCAGATATCGGATCAATAGATGCAATAAGTAACCTCATGGTACAGACATCTTCAGTTGAATCCATAGAAATACATGAGGATGAAGATGTTGACATTGTTCACATCCATAATTGGATTGATAATATCAAATTTGAATAAGATCTCTATCTTTTATACATTAAGTATTGCTTTATGAGAACAATACTGGAAGAATGGAAATATTAAGTAATGGAGGTTCACAAACCGATATATATAAATTATTGGTTGCTTTTCCCTTCTAGCATCATCACATATTTGAGATAATCAAAATAAAGAAATTCTTATACCAATGGTGGAAATATGAATAAAAAAGAAGGAATACATCGTATGAAACCATCAACCTATGCGAGCCTTGTGACGCTTGTGTTTCTGTCGCATCAAGACGAGCTGTGCAAGAGCATCGAGAGTGCTATCCGGGTCACTGATGCTTTGTGTAAGGACTTTGGGATTGCTAATAATCTTAGTCATATGACAAAGTACCGGGTGATAGCAGATTTGATAGAATCAAAGATACTGGTTTCGATTAATACGGCAAAGAAACGAAAATTACGTCTCTCAAAGAAAGTTGTTGATATGGTTCCCTAGAGGTTCACCTGGTTTTTTACATCCGATGCTGGTGGAGTTTTTCTATGAATAACTTTGAGATTTTGTAATGGAAAAGCAAGTTTTGAATAAAGCTCAGATAGTATGCGAGTTGGTTAAAGTGCTTTTGTATGATAGTTGGTTGGTCTGTTTTCATTTCATAGGAAGATTGCTGGGAGATGATTGCTGATTCGGTGATATCGGTGCATTGGTGGATCTGCAGATGAGAGCCTTTCATGAGGTGAATGGCTGCTCCTTTGCTTCGGGATAGCGTGTTGTTTCTTGCTTGGACGAATGTTATGGAATCCTCTGAAAAAGAACAATCGGTGATGAGGTTTTCTGATGATCTGGTCATGTAAAGGCCGAAGCCTTGGTTGTCAGTAAAGGTGCAATTGGAGATGATGTTGTGGTTGTTGTTTGATTCTATCGCGTCGATCCCTGCATGGGTATTGGCGGTAAAGGAGCAGAAGGTGATGTGGTTTGTCGTAGCGTATTGTAGTTCGACGCCGTCACAGTTTTTTGAGAAGAGGCAGTGGGTGATGGTGTTGTCATGACTGGGGTTGGTTGTGGTGCCGAGCAGGACGATTCCTTCGTCGTTGCAGTTGGTGAACGTGCAGTTGGCAATGGTGTTGTAGGAGCTCCATATCGCGATTCCTATGGGGGTGTCATGGAACGTGCAGTCCTGGATGGTGGTGTTGGGTGTATTTATCTGTATCGCGGTCGTATAGATGCCAGGTGCTTGGTTGGTGATGTCGATGTTGCTGATTTTGACCTGAGGAACACTGATTGATATAGCATATCCGTTCATTGATGACGTCGGACTCAGAAATGTCTGTGTGGTTCCTTGTCCTTGGAGATGGATTGGTTTGGTGATTCGGAGGCATTCGTTGTAGGTGGTGGGGGCAAGGATGATTGTGTCGCCAGGGGCTGCTCTGTTGATTTGTTCTTGGAGTGAGAGGGAAATCTGATCAGATGCTGGTGTTATGGGTTGTTCTGAGGGGAGATGTTCTGGTGATAGACCAAGGACTGTGTTGGGGAGGAGGAGAATGCTTAGGAGGAGGGCTGCTGTGAAAGGGGTGATATGGTGTGTTGTGTATGTTCTGTTCATTTCCTTTCTCTCCTGTTACTCTTTATCATGTTATTTAATGACCTGCTAAACTCTGTCAATAATCGTTTATAAAGCTTCTCGGGAAAAATAGCAAAACGACTCTCTGTCACTCTCCGAGAAAACGTGATTTATTAAAATTTAGAAAGTTTTTTAAATGACAATTGTATACATGATACAGTATATCAGAATAAAATGACCAATATGAGAGATGTTTAAGAGACGAACTGCACAAGGAGAGGAGGAAGGGACGTTTTACGTTCTTCATATTATCCCCCTAATTTTTTTCCCTTCCCCCTATTTTTTTTTTTAATACGAAGAAAGCAAAGAACCAATCAAAAAAAATATTTTGGAAAATGTTTTAAATAAACACTGGATTGCTTCCTCCATCCAAATCACATGGTGGAGGTATCAAGTGTTATGAATGAACCCGTTATTGTAACCGCTGTCAGAACAGCACAAGGAAAATTTGATGGAGCACTCAAAAGCTTCTCCGCACCACAACTCGGGGCAATCGTCCTAACAGAAACGGTCAAAAAAGCCGGCGTTCAACCAAAAGAGATCAACGAAGTCATCATGGGCAACGTCGTCTCCGCTGGTCTTGGCCAGAACGTCGCCAGACAAGCAGCGATCGCCGCAGGGATCCCCTACGAGGTCGGCTGTCTTCATATCGATAAGGTCTGCGGCTCATCACTTAAGGCAGTGATCCTTGCTTCCCAGGCGATACGACTGGGGGATGCCGACTGCATCATCGCCGGAGGCATGGAAAGCATGACGAACTGCCCGTATCTTCTTGACAAGGCACGCTTCGGATACCGCATCTTCGATGGCAAACTTATCGATGCCATGGTCCATGACGGTCTCTGGGACGTCTACAACAACTTCCATATGGGGATGACCGGGGAGATCATCGCAGAGAAATACAAGATAACCAGAAGCGACTGCGATGACATCGCGGCTCAGAGCCATCGGAAAGCAGCCCATGCGACCGAGACAGGGATGTTTGCTGACGAGATCATCCCAATCCAGATAAAACAAAAGAAAGGAGACCCATTGATTTTCACAGCCGATGAAGGCATCCGAAAAGACACGACCAAAGAAACCCTTGGCGCGTTAAAACCGTTCTTTAAGGAAGGCGGGGTGATCACCGCAGGGAATGCTTCCCAGATCACTGATGGTGCCTCAGCAGTCATGCTGATGAGCAAGCAGAAAGCACAGAAACACAATTGCGAGATCCTTGGGACTATCAAAGGCTATAATGTTTCAGGTGTGAAACCAGAGTATGTCATGGAGGCGCCCATCCCTGGCGTAAAAGCGTTGTTAAAGAAAATGAACTTGACGATCGACGATATTGACCTTGTGGAGCATAACGAGGCGTTCTCCTCTGCATCTGCCGCATTGATCAAAGAACTAGGTATTCCCCTGGAAAAATTCAATGTCCATGGGGGTGCAATCGCCCTGGGTCATCCTATCGGCTGCAGCGGATCACGCATCCTTGTAACGTTACTGCATGCGCTCAAACAGTATAAGAAACACCGAGGTCTTGCGACTATCTGCCTTGGTGGTGGTCATGCGGTGTCCATGATCGTGGAACGATAGAGGGAGAAACCTATGACGATAAAAAAAATAGGGATCATTGGTGCAGGCACCATGGGCCATGGGATTGCTCTGGTGTCTGCAAAAGCAGGCTATGAAATCGTCCTTCATGATATTAAGGAAGAGTTCGTCAAAAAAGGACTCAGTGGTATTGAGAAATTCCTGGGCAAAAGCGTTGAGAAAGGAAAGATGACCCCTGAGGAGAAACACCGGATCCTTAGCAGCATCCATGGGACGACCCGTCTGGAGGACATGAAAGATGCGGACCTGGTCATCGAGGCGATCCTTGAGCAAGCCTCCCTGAAAAAAGAGGTTTTTAAGAAACTGGATGGGATCTGCAAGAAAGAAACACTGTTTGCTTCGAATACTTCTACGATTCCGATTACTGATCTTGCCTCATCGACACAACGACCTGAACGGTTCATTGGGATGCATTTCATGAACCCGGTCCCGCTCATGAAGCTTGTCGAGGTCATCAGGGGACTACGCACCTCTGATGAGACGACGAATCAGATTAAACAGCTTGCGGAGAAAATGGAAAAAACCCCTATCGAGGTCAATGATGGACCCGGGTTTATCTCCAACCGGGTGCTTTTTGCAATGATCAACGAGGCGATGTTCTGCCTGCAGGATAATACTGGGACGGTCCAGTCCATTGACAATGTCATGAAACTAGGGATGAACCATCCGATGGGTCCTTTGGAGCTTGCAGACCTCATCGGTCTTGACGTCAGCCTCAACATCCTAACAGTCCTCTACGAAGGCTTTAATGATTCGAAATACCGCCCCTGCCCGCTGCTGAAAAAAATGGTGCAGGCTGGGTATCTTGGCAGGAAAACCGGGAAAGGATTCTACGACTATCCCCCACGGTGAGACAAATGACGTATAAGAACATCGTTGTGGAGAAAAGCAACGGGATTGCGACGATTACCATGAACCGTCCTGAGGTGCTCAACGCATTGGATAAAGATACCTTAGAAGACCTCACAGGAGCGACGCAAGACCTGGAACAGGATCATTCTATCAAGGTTGTGATTCTCACCGGCAAGGACAAAGCATTCATCGCAGGTGCAGACATCAAGCAAATGCAGGGGATGAACCCCCTGGAGGCAAAGGCTTTTGCCCGCCTTGGGCATCACCTTCTTTCTTTTATTGAGCAATCCCGTCTCCCGTACATCGCTGCGGTCAACGGCTACGCACTCGGGGGCGGCTGTGAGGTGATGATGGCCTGTGACCTTATCATCGCAAGTAGCAATGCAAAGGTAGGTCAGCCGGAGATCAACCTGGGGATCCACCCGGGTTTCGGAGGCACCCAGCGTTTGCCTCGACTTGTTGGCACTAATAAAGCTAAGGAGCTTCTTCTCACTGGTGATACCATCGATGCAACTGAAGCAGCACGTATTGGGCTGGTCAACGCAATTGTTGAGCCTGACGCGCTTATGGCGGAAACCAGGAAACTTGCGGAAAAAATCGCTGCCAAATCATCTGTGCAAACCGCGTGTATCAAAGAACTGGTCAACACAGGAACGCAGGTCGATTTACCATCCGCATGCACCCTGGAAATCACTATGTTTTCCGCAAGTTTCTCTACAGAAGACCAAAAGGAAGGCATGGCGGCGTTCCTTGAGAAACGAAAACCACAGTTTAAAGGAAAATAAGGACTCTTCACTGCTTCCTGTTTATAATTATAAAAGATATCTTTATAAAACAGCGGTGCATTAGAATACGTAACTGGTGAATAAGATGAAAACAAAAGTGTTAGGGCTTCTGATTGGAATCATGCTTCTGACTACCTTTTTTGCGGTAGCACAACCCATCCAAAAAAAAGACATGAGACACTCCTCGAACAGTATGGCATCATCCATGATCGACGTGCCTGTGTGGGAAATAGATGATACCTGGACGTATAAGATTGAGGATATCACCATGGATTTCTCAAATGCGAATCAATCGATCCGTATGGATCTCTCCATTGCAGAACTTCCCCTGATCGTCACAGCGGTCACCGATGAGTACTACACACTCTCTTTTACAACTACGATGAATGGCCAGGGTCATTTCTCTGCAAATCTCGGCGACGGGCCCATCAATGTGTCCATTTCGTTTACCAACGCAGCGATTACCGGGTCCCTGCAGTTTGATAAAGCCACCCTTGGTATCGAGGATGCATCTGTTTCATTTGTCAAACAAAAAATCACGTTTAATGTCATTGAGCAACCCTACCTGCCGTTACCTGATTGGCTGCATGTCATCTCAGCGAAAGTCACCTCCAATGTCGATATCCTTAGTGATTCCTCTGTTACTCTCTTTAAGTTCCCACTCATGACCGGTTCTGCCTGGAATCTCTCCGCGACGAACCTCTCAACGACTGGAACCATCCAGTCCCTGTTCCTCAACCTGTTGAATTTCCTCAACAACATCGCAAAACTCTTCGACAAGGAATTCCTCCCAGCAGACTTTGCAGCACTCCTGCCGGTCATCGACATCAAGGATGCAATGATGACCTACCGGGGCACCAACGTCTTCCAGGTCCCGGTCGTCCCGTATGCGTTTATGTGCTTTAACAAGGAGAACATCTCGGTGATCGCAGGACTCTTTGAAGCGTTTAACATCACTCTCTTCGGAGGGTTAGGTCAATGTTTCTTTGCCCAGGATGCGGGAAGCATCATCCTGCTGAAAGGCAACTTTGAGCAGCTCATCCCCTTTGTCAAAAACATTGACATGGAGCTTACCGACACGACCTATAGTTAACCTTCAAATCGGTACAACAAAAACAATCTCATCCTTTTTTTTTTTTATTATTTCAGGATCTTACCAAGGATCTGCTCCGCGGCACTGTACGGGTCAAGCTCTCGTTTTGAGATCTGATCGATACAAAAGTCCACGGTCGTCTTGAGTTTCTTCTCATCAAAGATAAACTCCATGAGCCGTTTCCTGATGATTCCCACAAGCTCCGCTTCGTAGCGCTGACGCCTCCGCACCAAAAACAAGTCATGTTCCTTCAAATAGCCTTGATGCTCAGAGATCCGAGACATCAGCTGATCGATTCCTTTTTTCTCCGCTGCAGACGTCGCAACAATCGGCGTCCGACGATCCGAAGAACCAACCAAGTCAAGCATGGACTCTAGTTCCATGATCGTCTGCTCCACACCAGGCTTATCAGCTTTGTTCACCACAAAGATATCAGCAATCTCCATTAGACCTGCCTTGATGGTCTGCACCGAGTCACCCAGCCCAGGGACGAGGACTACAAGGGTCGTGTCCGCGACCTTGACAATATCGACCTCATCCTGACCGACCCCGACAGTCTCAATGAGGATGACGTCCATCCCCGCGGCATCAAGGATCTCCACGACATCATACAACGACCCGGTCAAGCCTCCCATCATCCCCCGGGTGCCCATACTACGGATGAACACACCCTTATCAGTGGACAGCTCCGTCATCCGGATCCGGTCCCCCAGCAGCGCGCCACCGCTAAATGGACTGGTCGGGTCAATCGCGATGATCCCAACCTTTTTTGCTTGCTTCCGATACACCAAGGCTAGCTGCAGAATGAGCGAGCTTTTCCCACTGCCCATCACCCCCGTGATCCCGATGACGATCGCCCTGCCGGTATACGCATGAATCTTCTTCATCGTCTCATACGCATCAGCATCATCGTTTTCAACAAGCGTAATTAACCGTGCTATCGAACGGGGATCACCGTGGAGTACCTTTGCTGCTAAATCAGTCATCGTTTCACATTCTTTTTGATATACGCAACGATTGCCTCCACCGGTGTGCCTGGGCCGAACACCTCAGCGACCCCTGCCTGCTTCAGCCGGGGGACATCCTCAGCTGGGATGATGCCACCACCGACGATGAGCACATCCTCCATCTGCTTTTCCTTCAACAGCAAAGCCACATCGACAAATAAGGTCATATGTGCACCAGATAAAAGACTAAGTCCGACGACATCCACATCCTCCTGAAGCGCGGTGCTGACGATCTGCTCTGCGGTCTGATGAAGACCCGTGTAGACGACCTCCATGCCTGCATCCCGGAGGGCTCGTGCGACAATCTTCGCACCACGGTCATGACCATCAAGCCCTGGTTTTGCTACTAACACCCTAATTTTCTTCCTCATGATTTTCCCTTCTCAATAAATCGCTTGTTCTTTATACTCTCCAAACACCTCACGGAGCACATCACAGGTCTCCCCAAGCGTCGCATACCTGTGAACACACTCAAGGATAAACGGCATCAGGTTCTCCTCCCCAGCAGCAGCTCTTCGCAGCGCCTGCAGCTTTCGTTGCACCTCTGCGTTATTTCGTTTATCACGAAGTGTTTTTAATCGTTGAATCTGGCGTTCCTCACCCTTCTCATCCATCTTTAATAGAGGAATCGAAAGACCCTCGTCAAGCTGATAGCGGTTCACACCGACAATCACCCGCTGGTTCTCATCGATCTCCTTCTGATACCGATACGCGCTATCTGCTATCTCCCGCTGGAAAAACCCTTTCTCAATTGCCGGGATGACCCCCCCAAGGGCTTCGACCTTGTCAAAGTACCGATAGGTTTCCTCCTCCATTTTTGTCGTCAGCCACTCCACATAATACGAGCCACCAAGCGGGTCAACGGTACTAGGAACACCGCTTTCCTCAGCGATGATCTGCTGTGTGCGCAGCGCAATCCTGACTGCTTTTTCTGACGGCAGTGCGAGCGCCTCATCCATGGAGTTCGTATGCAGCGACTGCGTGCCACCCAACACCGCGGCCAGAGCCTGAAGTGTCACCCGTACGATGTTAATCTCAGGTTGTTGTGCGGTCAGAGAACACCCCGCGGTCTGCGTATGAAAACGCATCCATAAAGATCGATCCTTCTTAGCGCCAAGCCTTTTCATCTCCCGCGCCCAGATCCTCCGAGCAGCCCGGTATTTGGCGATCTCCTCAAAAAAATCATTATGCGCATTGAAGAAAAAACTCAGTCGCGGCGCAAAATCATCAATGAAAAGACCCCGTTTCATCGCCGCCTTCACATACTCAACCCCGTCTCCAAGCGTAAAGGCCAACTCCTGGACCGCTGTCGAGCCAGCCTCCCGGATATGATACCCGCTAATACTGATCGTATTCCATTTCGGGACATGTTTAAAACCATATTCAAACGTATCAACAATCAACCGCATGGAGGGCTCCGGTGGGAAGATATAGGATTTCTGCGCGATATATTCCTTAAGGATATCGTTCTGGATAGTCCCGCCTATCGCCTCCTTGCTAATCCCCTGGTTCTCCGCATTGGCGATATACATCGCCCAGATAATGGCAGCTGGTCCATTGATGGTCATCGACGTCGTGATCTTATCAAGGGGGATCTCATGGAACAACAACTCCATGTCCACCAGTGAAGAGATCGCCACACCACATTTCCCAAACTCACCCCGGGCAAGCCCGTGATCCGTATCATACCCATACAACGTCGGATAATCAAATGCAACACTCAAACCAGTCTCCCCATGTTCTAACAGATAATGATATCGTTTGTTGGTCTCCTCAGCACTGCCAAACCCAGCGAACTGACGCATCGTCCACAACCGACCACGGTACAGGTTCGGATGCACCCCGCGAAGAAACGGAAACTCCCCAGGAAACCCAACATCCTTAAGGTACTCAAGCCTAGCGATATCCTCAGGGGTATACAGGTTTTTAATCTCAAGGTCCGAGAGGGTCTTGAATTTCTGTCTGCGCTCCGGGTTTTGTTGAATCGTTTTTGAATACACATGGTCTTCCCAGTGCTTCCGTTTCTCTTCAATCTGTTTGATTCCTTCCTTGTTCATCATAACAAAAATCTCCCTTCGTCTTACCAATCAATTCCTTTCCTACTTTGAACGCCTTTCTGATACGGATGGTTGATCTCAAGGATTTCACTGACAACGTCCGCGTGTTTGATCAGCTCTGGTGGAGCATATCGACCGGTGAGGACAAGCTCAAGATGCGCAGGTTTCTCCTTAAGCAACTTGACGACCTCCTGGAGTGGAATAAGATGAAAATCAACTGCTACATTTATTTCATCAAGGATCACCAGATCATACGTATTTTTTTGAATGATTTCCTTTGTATAGGAGAGTCCTTTCATGGCAAGATCTATATCAATTTGTGCTGGTTTTTCTTTGGAGACAAACTCATCACGCCCGAACTGAACCACCGTGAAATTCTTGATATGCTGCAATGCGTCAAGTTCACTGTACTGTCTTCCTTTCATAAACTGAATCATCAGGACTCGATAACCTGCTCCGACTGCTCGGATGCCTAACCCGATTGCCGCAGTGGTTTTTCCTTTTCCGTTTCCCGTATAAATATGAACAAAGCCTTTTGTCAGGGGCATAGCGAGGTTCTAAAACCTTTATCTGTATTATATTTCTTTTGCACGCAGACAATTTCATCGATAGCACCCTTAGAGGTAGAAACAGAAACCTTTATGTTTGATGATTTTATTCCAACCCCTATGAAACTCGAACTCAATGAACAGCAAAAAATGATTCAAAAGATGGTCAAGGAATTCGCTGAAAAAGAGATCGCCCCCGTCGCAGCAGACTTAGATAAGAAAGGGGAATATCCTAGTAAAATTCTTGAAAAAATGGCAAAACTCGGGCTTCTTGGCATTATCATACCCACGGAATATGGTGGCGCAGGATTAGATGTGATTACCTACGCGACCGTCATCGAGGAGATATCAAAAAAATGTGCCTCAACAGGGGTTATTACCTCGGTGCATAACTCACTTGTTGCCTGGCCTATTATAAAATATGGAACCGATGCACAGAAAAAGAAATACCTTCCCATCCTTGCAAAAGGAGAAAAAATTGGTGCCTTCGCGGGCACAGAGCCAAACGCAGGCTCAGACCTAGGTGGAATGCAGACCACCGCGGTCCTCAAAGCAAATCACTATGTTATAAACGGGAATAAAACATTTATTACCAGTGGGCCGAAAGCTGGGATTATCATTGTCTTTGCCGTGACTGACAAAAGCGCAGGATCAAAGGGAATCAGTGCGTTCATTGTTGAAAACACCATGAAAGGATTTAGCGTAGGAAGTATCTTTGATAAAATGGGTATCAACGCGAATTTAGTCTCTGAATTAATCTTTGAAAACATGGAAGTACCTAAGGAAAACCTTCTCGGCAAAGAAGGTGATGGATTCAAGATCGCCCTGAGTACCCTTGATGGTGGTCGCATCGGTATTGCTGCCCAAGCGGTGGGTATCGCACAAGCAGCCCTTGAGGAAAGCATCGCGTACTCCAAACAACGTGAGCAGTTTGGCAAACCCATTGCGAAATTCCAGGCGATCCAATGGATGATTGCGGACATGGCAACACGCATTGAGGCGGCACGATACCTCGTCTACCATGCAGCCTATACCAAGGATAAAGGAGGGCGGTTCTCAAAGGAAGCGGCCATGGCAAAACTCTTTGCCTCGGAAACCGCGATGGATACCGTCATCAAAGCCGTTCAGATCCATGGGGGATATGGGTACACGAAGGAATACACGGTTGAACGCTTGTTCAGAGATGCCAAGATCACTGAGATCTATGAAGGGACCTCTGAAGTGCAACGCATGGTGATTGCCGCAAGTTTACTTGCATGATAATCACCATCGTCTTATACTTACTACAAATAGGTAGGTGAATCATATGGGGGAGTTTGAGTACGAAAAAACGTTTAAGACATGGAAATGGGATATTCCGAAGAAATACAATATCGGTGCTGATGTCATCGATAAGCATGCTGCCTCGAAAAATAAAAACAAGGTGGCCTTGTACTGGGAGAATACAGCTGGTGAGACCGCCCGCTACACGTTCTGGGATTTGAAGAATCAGTCAAATAAGTTCGGGAATGTTTTAAAAAAACTCGGTTTGAAAAAAGGTGACCGGTTCCTCATCCGATTGCCAAACATCCCTGCGTTTCAGATCTCGTTTCTCGGGGGCGTCAAGATAGGTGCGGTGCCGATCCCCTCCAGCGTGATGTTCCGTGAACATGAAGTAGAATACCGTATCAACGATAGCAGCGCTAAAGCAGTGATCACCACGCCGAAATTCGCAAAGGAAGTCCATGCGATACAGCACAATTGCAAGACCCTGAAACATATCATCATTGTTGGTGATGCACAAAAAGGGGAACTCTGCTTTGAGGACCTTATGAAGGAAGCATCATCTCGTCTCGATATTGAACCAACAAAAAGCACGGATATCGCGTTTTTCTGCTACACCTCAGGGACCACCGGGAACCCGAAGGGTGCTGTGCATCTTCATCAATGGGTCCCAGGAAATGACCCTAGCGTGCTGTTCTGGCAGAACGCTTTGGAAACCGATGTTGTTGCCCATACCGGTGATCTGAACTGGATTTATCCCCTAGGCAACGGATTTCTCTACACCTGGCGCTGGGGAATCTCCACCTTTGTGTACGACGGGAAATTCGACCCGGTACACTGGTTTGAGCTTCTGGAGAAATATCGCGTGACGAATCTTGCCTCGGTCCCCACTGCATATCGGATGTTTCTAACGGTCAAAGACGCGGAACACACCTATGATCTTTCCTGCCTGCGTCATTGCATCTCCGCTGGTGAGCCCCTCAACCCGGGGGTCATCAAGGAATGGAAACGACGCTTCGGTCTTGATGCGTACGACGGCATCGGCATGACCGAAATCATGGTGTATGTCTCCAACATGCGGGATATGAAGATTAAACTGGGGTCCTGCGGTAGACCACAACCTGGTCATCACTGCGCCCTTGTTGATGAGAACGGCACACCAGTCCCTCTGGGGGAGTCAGGGACCCTTGCGGTGAAAAAAACAGACCCGGGTCTGTTCAGAGAATACTGGAACAAACCAGAAAAAACAAAGGAAAGCTTCCAAAAAGATTGGTTTCTCTCAGGAGACGTTCTGTATCAAGACGGGGAGGGATACTACTGGTTCAGCGGACGAAACGACGACCTGATCAAGGCAAGTGGCTATCGGATCTCACCTTTTGAGGTTGAATCCGCGATTATCTCCCATCCGGACGTCCTGGAATGTGCTGTTGTCGCAAGCCCTGATCCGATGCGAGGCACCATCATCAAATCCTATGTAGTGCTTCGGGACCGAACCAAAGCATCAGAAAAGATGGTCAAGGACATCCAGGAGCATACAAAGAAGGTCGCTGCCCCCTACAAGTATCCAAGGGAGATTGAATTTGTCACCGAGTTACCAAAAACCCAGAGCGGGAAGATCAAACGAAAGGATTTACGGGAGTTAGAAAAACAAAAGAAAGGAGTGTTGAAATGAATATTATCGTCTGTGCAAAACAAGTCGTTGATGTCGCGGAAATAAAAATCGACTCGGCAACCAAAAAACCGATCCTGGCTGGTGTCCCCCAAAAGATCAGTGACATGGATAAAAACGCACTGGAGGAAGCCATAAAAATCAAGGAGAAACACAGCGGGAAAATCACAGTCGTCACCGTTGGTTCACCAGACGCCAAAGAACGGATGAAGGAGCTGCTTGCCATGGGTGCTGATGAAGGAATCTTAGTCATCCAACCTGATCAAGCGGATTATTATATGGTTGCTACGCTGCTTGCTGGTGCGATTAAAAAAACAGGGTCCTATGATATCATCCTGTGTGGGGAAGCATCCATTGATATGTTCTCCGGTCAAATGGGCCCACGCATCGCTGGCCTGCTTAATATCCCGCAGATTACGTATGCACAACAAATCAACGTGGAACAAAACAAAATAACTGTAGAGAAAAACCTTGGGGAGAAAGCAGTCACCATGGAATCTTCTTTCCCTGTGTTGATCACCGTGACAAAGGAGAGCAACCAACCACGGCTCCCTAGTCTAATGGCGATTCTTGCCTCATCAAGCAAACCGATTCATGAATGGAAACCAACTGATGTTGTTGCAGAGGCGCTGCACCCAAAGATTCAGACCATCGACATCAAGGGAATCCCCATGCAACGGAAAAACATCATCTACCAGGATGATCTTGATCAATCCGTGGGAAAACTTGTTGATGAGCTTGCAAAAGTAGGAGTGTTGAGGTGAATACCATGGTGCTTGTCTATTCTGATGATATAAAACTCACTCTTGAGCTCTTACATAAAGCACATGATCTTGCTAAGGAGCTGGGTAAAAAAGTCATCGCCGTCGTCATAGATAGCGAAGAACACGCAACACAGACATTGGAGCATGGGGCAGACCGCGTCATCCTTGTGCAGAACGCACCCCAGCAGTTCAAGGCTGAGGAATACACCCAGATTCTACTTTCAATCCTAAAGGATCATAAAAATGAAATCGTCCTTATCGGTTCAAACAAGAATGGCAAAGAACTTGCCGGGCGGCTTGCTGCGACACTCAACACCGGATGTGTCATGGATTGTACAAACCTGTACATGAAGGACAGTAAGCTGACTGCTGAACGGGTCGTCTATAGCGGCAATGCTATCGCGGTGGAGCAGTTTACCATCTCCCCTCAGATCGTGACCATCCCTGCAAAGGTCTTCGACCCGTTGCCACGCAATGCACATCATACAGGAGAGATTCTAAAAAAAACCATTGACAGTGAACCATCCCCTTCGAAGATCCTTAAAATTCAAGAGATGAAATCAGAAGGAATTAACGTCGAAGACGCACAGATCATCGTCTCCTGTGGGAGAGGATTCAAAAAGAAAGAGGACATTCGACTTGTCAGTGAGCTTGCCGACGTGCTCAAAGGACGTACCGTCGGCTGCTCACGACCGATCGCAGCTGACCTCAAATGGCTCTCTGAGGACCACTGGATCGGATTATCCGGTCATAAAGTAAAACCCAAGCTGTATGTCGCCTGTGGGATCTCTGGGCAAATCCAGCATATCGCAGGGATGCGTGACTCTGGCGTGATTGTCGCGATCAACAAAGACCCGGAGGCACTCATCTTTAAATCCGCTGATTATGGCATCGTTGGGGACCTCTACGAAGTACTCCCGAAGCTGACTAGCGCCATTAAAGAAAAAATCGGGTGACCTCATCCCTAGTTCCTATCACGAATGAATCATTCAGGACCAATTTATTAATCGTGTGGAAAATGAGCAGAGATGCAGACTTAAAACTCCTCCATCAACTCCCAAAAGAGAAACTCCCTGAGTACGTGCTTCTCCAACTGCGGAACCTCTGGGCGGTCGATGGACTCTATTATCTTGGCATCGAACAGCTTTCAGGGACAAAAACAGCAACACAGATTGATGCCCACGTCTGGGCGGTCATGGGGAAAATCGAGGCACGCAAACTCAAGGAGTTCCTCAGCATCACAAAGAATGATATCCCCGCAATGATGCATGCGCTCCAGTACACCAGCTGGGCACTTGACCTGGAGGATAAGGAAATCATCGTAGAAAAAGACCATGCGATGATTCGGAATGTCGGCTGCCGGGTTCAAAACACGCGACGCAGCAAAGGTCTTGCTGAGTTTGGATGCAAACCGGTTCGACTTGGATTCTTACAAGCGTTTGCAAAAGAATTTAACCCAGAGATTGTTGTAACATGCGTCATCTGCCCACCAGATGACCATCCTGAGGATCTCTGGTGTCAATGGGAATTTGCCTATAAGGAGAAATGAACGATGAAAACCTCAAAAGAATATAAAGAAAACCTTCGAAAAATGCGACCGAATATCTACAAGTTCGGTGAACTCATAAAAGATGTGACAACGCACCCAGCGACCAAACGATCCATCGAAGGCCATAGCCAGATCTTTGATGCTGCCCATAAACCAGAGTTCAAGGACATCCTGACAACAAAATCGCATCTCTCTGGTGAGACTATCTCACGGTACCTCTCCGTTATCCAAGGGCCTGAGGATATGATAGCAAATGTCCGAATGAAACGACTCATGTTTAACCTCACGGGGACCTGTACTGGTGGTCGCTGTGCTGGTTTTAACGCAATCAACGCCATGTGGGCAACCACGTATGATATGGATAAAGAACTTGGTACATCGTATCATCAACGATTGAAAACCTGGTTAGGTGATGCTCAGAAACGCGATATCACCCTTTCCGGTGCCCTTACGGATCCAAAGGGGGACCGATCGAAAACACCCTCACAGCAATGCGACCCAGACCTCAGCCTGCATGTGGTTGAAAAAAGAAACGACGGCATCATCGTCCGAGGCGCAAAAGTAATGATCTGTGGGATTGCCGCGGCAAACGAGATATTCGTGATGCCGGGGACCAGTTACAAAGAAGAGGATAAGGACTACGCGATTTCATTTGTTCTTCCCCGGGATAGCGAGAACCTCACTATTATTGAGACGCGTCGACCAAGCGATACCAGGGAACTGGAGGAAGGATTTGATGCGCCTGTGGACAATGGGGGAATCACTCAGTCGTATTTACTTTTTGAGGATGTATTTGTGCCAAACGAACGGGTGTTCATGTGCGGAGAATTCAAATACTGCATGACTGCCGTCATGAATTTTATCGCACCCTACCGGGCAGCCATTGGAGGATGCGTCGCAGGCCAGGGGGACGTCATGGTGGGGGCTGCTGCGCTCATGGCACGCGCAAACGGCCTTTCAGAGAAAGTATTCCGGGAGAAACTCACACAGATGACGATCAACAATGAGACCACGTTTGGGATGGGGATTGCCGCTGGGGTCCTTGGCAAGAAACATCCCTCAGGGGTCTGGCTTCCGAACTCGTTGCTTTCCAACGTCAATAAAGTCCATGTGGCGACCCTCCCGTATGAGACCAAGCGGATTGCCCAGGAAATCGCAGGGGGCATCGCAGAAACCGGTTGTCTGCCTTCCTGTAGGGATATCAATGATCCTCGTTATGGTGCGTTACTGAAAAAATACCTTCAGGCGAACTGCTCAGGGGAGACCCGCGCGAAAATCGCCCGGCTCATCGAATGGCTCACCATCGGTAGTGGTGTCCCTGGTTGTATGCATGGGGGCGGATCTCCAGATGGGGCAAAACTCGTGATTAACGCATCTGCTGATATTGCCCATAATATCGAGCTTGCAAAGCGTCTGGCAAACATCAAGGAGAACATCCAGGTAGAGACAAAGAAAAAATAAGAAATAACGACTCCTAAACTATCATCTCTCTTTTTTTATTTAGACCAAAGATTTATATGAAATAACAAGATAATTATCATCGAACATTGTAAAAGGATTGAGAATCATGAGAACCATCAACCTAAAAATAATCGGTATTCTCTGTTTGATACTTGGTAATTTCTTTTTTCTTGCCACCTGTTCTACGATTGCTGTCAATAACCGATTTTCCAATTCATCTCAGCTGGTCGCTCCACCAGAATATCTCCTAAAAAGAGCGTTGCTGTTCGGTCGTTTTGACTCCCATACCATCGAAGAGAATTACTCTACTCTTGAAGCAATTAATCTGAGGATTGTTTTCTTTCAACCGTTTCAAATCTTTCATTTTATAAACAGGGAGCCGATTTCATTTACAACTCAGGACCAAGGCATGCTTCTATTGGACTCCTTTGCGCTTGGGGGTTTTACAGTCATTTTCCCAATCAACAATAACAGCATTGCTGTGATGAACACTACCATGGGGACGCTCCTTGTCGAACTCTATGAGGATAAAATGCCGAATACTACGGCTAATTTTATTCGACTCGCAGATGATGGTTTTTACGATGGTCTTGTGTTTCATCGCGTGATAGAAAATTTTGTCATCCAAGGCGGAGGATACTACCCGAACGGGACTCTCAAAATAAGTCCGTATGGGCCTATTGATCTTGAGATACACCCGGCTATCCATCATCTCGACGGTACGATAGGCATGGCACGGACCAATGACCCGAACAGCGCGACCAGCCAGTTCTTTATCGATGATGGCGCACAACCAAGGCTTGAGCCAGGTGGTTCTACCTCTGATGGGTATGCGGCATTCGGACGAGTCGTCAAAGGCATCGAGGTTGTCCGTGCGATAGCACAGGTTGAAACGATGACCAAATACGGGGGAATGGATGACTGGCCTGTCGAGGATATTATCATTGAAGACATCACGATTGTTCACCCATAATAATCTATAGTAAATAGACCTATGATACCTTCTCTTGCTCGTTATTTCTAATTTTTATTAACATTGTTGGTGATATTTTTAGCATAAAATCCCCTTTAATATATACGAAAATAAATTTTTTTTGTACTTTATTTTATATTCGTAGTATGTTTTCTCATCAACCTTTATATATAAAGTGCCTTCTTTAAGAGGTAAAGGTGAATAAAATGAAGCCACACAAAACCAACATAAAAGTCATAAGCCTCTTGATATGCACACTCTTCCTTGCTAGTATTTTTCCAGGGATAACAACCGCAAGAAATCCTGCATGTACCGATAAAGGAACTGCAAACTTCCCTATTGATGTAAGCCGCAATCCTGCTTTAATAAAAATCACTGATAAGTATCCCATATGTGATATGGATAATGATTTTGTCGTCTATGCAGAGGATTACACTCTTTATATTTATGATATAAACACGGGAGAGACCGATGATGTCTATATGGGAGTTGACATAGTATTTCCAAAAATCTCAGATCATAAAGTTGTCTATTATGATTTTTCCTATATGGGTTTTAAAATGTATGATATAGACACTAGTGAAAATACAGAGTTGATTGTGACGAATTGGGATGGTGGAGAATCAGATGCCTTTCAGTTCAATGGTGAGTATATCGTCTATGAAAACAGTGATCTAGGTTTGGAAAGCACAGAAATTTTCCTTTATAATATCAGCTCTGATGTCACTATTCAGTTAACAGATACCCCTGGTGAAGATTACTCAGAAAAACCATGTATCTATGAAAATATCGTAGCCTGGCAGCTGGCAGAAGGTAATCTTTTTGATATTTTCATGTATGATATCGACAGCCAAGACTATACAAGAGTCACTAATACTTCCCAGTTTGCATCAGAGACATTTCCTTCAATTTATGGAGATGATCTTGTCTATAGCTATTTTTACTATGACAAAGTAAATGGGACAATGCTCTATGCACTGAAAATGTATTCTATCTCAACTGCAGAAGAGACAACCATATTGAGCGGGGAAGAGCCGACCGGTAGCACCCCAGAGATATTTGGCAATATAATCGCGTATAGCGAACCTGGTGTCAGTCTCCGTTTATATGATTTAGTTACACATGAGAATACTTCGATTTACGAAGGCGATATGCTTGCGTACCCATGGAATCTGAATGCAGATTATCTCGTGTTTACTATAGTAGAAGACGGAGTGTATCTCTATGAATATACTGAAAATCCTCAACCCGTCATCCAGATCGAAAACATAACCGGCGGATTGTTCCAAGTCAATGCAATCATCAAGAACGCTGGTGATGCAGCAGCAACCAATGTAGAATGGAGCATCACGCTGACTGGTGGTCTCATCATCCTTGGAAAAGAATCCACAGGCATACTTCCTACGATAGAGGCAGGAGCCACTGCTGATATCTCCTCGAAATTCATCGTTGGATTGGGAAAAACAGTCATCACCGTTACTGCCGATACTGCCACGCAATCACATAATGCAACCGTACTGTTCGTGTTAGTCAAAATATAGAAAAAGTTAAGGGAAAATCCCTTCTCTTCTCTCTTTTTTACCATATTGCGATCAGAGAAAATACTAAGGTCCTTTTATTTTAGAACTCGTGCAATGCGTTTACTTCGCTCTGTTCGTACGTATGAGAAGAGATACGAATATCATCAGTACACTCTTCATTAGAAAATTCACACCACTATCTAAAGTAAAAAAGAATTGAGTGGGCCTGTCCGAATTTGAATCGGAGTCTCTAGCTCCCAAAGCTAAAAGGATGGACCAAGCTACCCTACAGGCCCAGGTATACACGGTGTAACAATATATCCTATTTAAAAATATCTTGTTCCAACGTGAATTATCATATCCTTAGGCAAATGTTTAAATAAAAAACCTCCATTATTTATAACCTATCTGATAAATAAATATTGGAAATTGGAGCAAGACGATTATGAAGAATATACGATCACTTATTGTGATAGGTTGTATAATCCTCAGTGGATTAGGCGCTGCTGCTGTATCGGCTGATGACCAAGAACTATCCGTGAGAACCGAATCTCTTTCTTTTTCTCAGCCAGTACTTTTAGAAAAAAACCAGTATACGATAGTTGAACTATCACAGGCGACCTCGTACTTAGCACAGACCGGTAAACCCTATCTCCCAATGGTGTCAAAGGTCTATATCTTCCCGTTTGGCACAATGATTGCGAATGTCGATGCCTCATATAATTCCTTATCAGAACTGTCTTTTGATAAACCTCTGATGCTTTCCCCTGAACCACAGATTGTGTCTACTAAACTAACACTCAATACGCAACACCAGGTGATTGCCCCTCACTCGACAGAAACCTGGTATCCTTCTTCCCCATTTACGTATCGTGCGGGATCTGGACTCCACGACGGTGAACACGTACTCTATCTCGCCGTGCAGCTGTATCCCATCCAATGCTCATCGGCTGGAAAGAAGATCCGTTATTACGAGGATGCGACCATCAGCATATCTTATCAGCTTCCTGCTCATCCTATGAGCTTTGGTGATGCCTATGACTTGCTCATCCTGACACCTGCACAGTTTACCAACCAACTCCAACCCCTCGTGACCTATAAAAACGAAAACGAGGTCCCGACCATCATGGTCACCCTCAATGACATCCCCCATGTCGGTGCGGATGTCCAAGAAGATATCAAATACTACATCAAAGACGCCATTGAGACCTGGGGGATAACCAATGTGCTTCTTGTTGGAGCTGGTGTAAAGGATGCGGAGATATTCCCCGTGAGAAACGCCTGGATACCCTCTGATGATTTCGAACAGTACTTCCCCAGTGACCTGTATTATGCTGATATCTACAATTGGCTTGGTCTTTTCTCTGATTGGGATTACGACAATGACGGAAGATATTGCGAGCTGCCTGCTGACCTACTCGCCGTCGACCTCTACCCGGATGTCAACCTTGGACGACTTGCCTGTAACGATGCTGGCGAGGTTACCGCTATCGTCAACAAGATAATAGATTTCAAGGAGCATAACAAAGTGCTCAATAAGATTGTTCAGTTGGGTGGTGATACCTTCACCGATGACGATGACCATGTCAACGAAGGCGAGTACGCGAACACGAAAGTGATGATGGAACTCCCTGGTTATACCTCGACAAAACTCTGGGCATCTCTTGGGACACTTACAAAAGATAACATTCGGAGCAATATCAACAGGGCTGTAGATTTCGTCGACTGCTCAGGGCATGGCGCCTGGTCCAGCTGGGCGACCCATCCACCACGAGATGATTCCATCTGGCTGCCGGAAAAGACGACGATTTCCCCCTATCATGGTTTCTTATATATCGATGTTGACCTGTTTTTCAACAGCAAGAAATTACCGGTCTTTGTCATGAACGCTTGTTCGACAAGTAAATTTAGTGAAAACCCGAATTGTTTAAGCTGGAAGATCGTTTCAAAATCAAATGGTGGTGGGATCGCAAGCTTTGGCGCATCAGGGATCGGGTATGGTATGATGGGCACCCATGAGGTAGAACGACTCTGGGGATGGATGGAGGTCCATCTCTTTGAGCAGCTGTATCAAACGAAACATCTTGGTGAGGTATGGTCCAATACCTTAACGGAATACATCAATTCCTTCTTTTTAGAGGAGGGTGACTATAAGACGATCGTAGAAACAGCCATGTTTGGTGATCCAACGACTGTGATTGACAATGGGAAGGACCCTCAGTCGTACAGCGCTGCTTGTAGTACTACTCAATCTTTGTTTCATTATCGAACGGTATTACAAAACTCCTTGGTTTCAGTGTTCTTTTCCTTCCTTAATAAAATGAAGGGACAATAGATTTCAGAACCTCTTTCTATCTTTTTTTAATATTTTAGTTATTCATACGTTTTTATGATAGTATTTTAGAAAGATGACATTAAACGAAATATCGGAGATTTATTGTGCATTTATACCTAATCTTTGTATAAATTTATATACGTGATATGCATTAACTTATCAATTGGAGGAAACTCTTATGCGAAAAACAATAATTTGTCTCCTATCATGTATGCTATTGATACTTGGTGCTCTTCAACTACCCCTCAGTGGAAGAGTAACTCAAACAACAATAAAAACGTCTGGGTATACTACCCAGCCCACCCAGGAATTTTTAGATGTAACGTTCACCGCTGGACAATATAGCCTGCTTACTCATACGAATGGGGATTCAGAAATTATCATGGACGAGTACGGGAATCTTTTAGTTTCTGGAGCACCAATGCTTCCGACAAAAATATTTTTCGTTGGCCTGCCCCCCGGATGTGCAGTGAAATCAATTGAGTTGCTTGCAGAATCAATCACTGAATTACCAGGGGTGTACCATATAAGACAATCTCTTTCCGTCGGTAACGAGTATGGATCCATAGAGGTAAAAACAGCGACGACTCAGACTCCTTCATCAAGTGGTATGTATCCTCCTTCGTTCTATGACTATTTAGGGATGAGTCATATGAGAAAATATGCACTTGCGCGAATTCAGTTTTCACCATTTTCCTACTTCCCAGAAACCGGTGCTCTTCTCCTCCATCAAAGCATTACCTTACGCATCTATTATACCTGCGTTGAGGACGTATCACCCGTACTTCTCTCAGATACAGCCTTTGATGATATAGCTGCCCAATCAATCTACAACTATGAGGCGATATCTGAGTATTATCACACAACAAAACCAATGAGACAACCATATGACTATGTCATCATTACGACAAGCTCCCTGGTCATGTCATTAAATGGTTTTATGACTTGGAAACAACTTGCAGGTTTTTCTGTCAATATCGTCACGTTGACATGGATTCTTGCAAACTATCCTGCCACGGATACACAGAAAAGCATCAGGGATTTTCTGATTGCAAACTATGCTGCTTGGGGGATTAAATACGTCTTAATCGTTGGGACCCATGCATCGATACCAATGAGGATCTGCTATCCGGATCCAACAAATCATAACAATGATGGAACTCATGATATCCCAACTGATTACTATTATGCTGATCTCACCGGTAATTGGGATAATGATAGTGATGGATTCTATGGCGAACGAGGACAAGATAATCCTGATTTCACACCAGAGGTATATGTCGGCAGAATACCAACAGATGGATCCGGTGCTGTTTCAAGTATTACTCTGAAAATACAACAATTTGAACAAACAGCGTACACCGGATGGAAGAAAAACGCGATGCTTCTTGGAGCAGTCTACTCATATGCCTCAGAGGATCATACGACGAACCCACGATGGGATGGCGCAGATGTCATGGAACAATGTAGAAACAACCTTCTCTCAGGTTTTTCGACCACAACCATGTATGAAAAACAAGGATTGAGTCCCTGTGCGTATCCTTGCACGTTTCCCTTGAATAACCCAAACATCATCGGCCAATGGGGAAGCACCACCGGATGGGGAATCGTCAATTGGGCGGCCCATGGCGCCGCAACTTCAGCGAATCAAAAAGTATGGACTTGGGATGATGGGGATACAATTCCAGAAACATTAGTTCCTGGTGAAATAATCTATCCTATCATGATTCAATCGATTGACAATGGGTTCTTAAACAACAGCAAACCACCGATTGTATTTGCAGCAAGCTGTCTTGTCTCTCGCCCGGAAACAGGAAACAACCTTGGAATCTCATTACTCGTGAATGGCGCCTCCGCATTCATAGGCGCAACACGAACATCATGGGGAAGCATAGGCTGGACCATACCGGCCCATGGGGGACACGGGACCGTCTGCTATGATTTTACTGATAGAATCGCGAAGAAGAATGAAGACTGTGGTCATGCACTCTTCAATGCGAAACAATATGTTTACAATAATATCCCATGGAATGTCTGGCAGGATGAAGCGAATATGTACAACTTCAACCTCTATGGTGACCCCTCTATGGCAATGAACCTTCCACCAGGTGCTCCTAACACTCCTTCTGGACCAACCAGTGGAATCAATGGGATTTCCTACCAGTATAGTACCTCATGTACTGACCCAACAGGGGATAAAATAAAATACGGCTGGGACTGGAACGGCGATGGAACTGTCGACCAATGGGACAACAACAACGGGAACTACTACGCATCAGGACAAATGGTCAGTATGACGCATACATTCAATACCGCTGGAACCTACAATGTCCAGGTAAAAGCTGAGGACATCTATGGAAGACAAGGGAGTTTCTCACCGATACTCCTCGTTGTCATCTCGCAAAACCAGCCCCCGTCAAAACCAGTAAAACCTTCTGGGACAACTTCAGGTAAAACAGGGACAACCTACCCGTATACGACAAGTGCAACAGACCCTGAATCCTATACAGTCGCCTATGGATGGGACTGGAACGGTGATGGTACGGTTGATCAATGGGATGATAATAGCGGTTCGTACTACCCATCTGGCCAGACAATCACTACCTCGCATTCATGGACCACCAAGGGGACGTATACTATCAAAGTCAAGGCAAAAGACATCCATGGAAACGAAGGCCCCTGGTCAGACCCATTAGCAGTCACCATGCCGTTCTCCTATCAACTCCCCATCCTCAATTTTTTTGAGCGATTGTTCCAGTGGTTTCCCAATAGCTTCCCCCTCCTTCGAAATCTGATGAATGCCTAAAACCTCGTCCTTTCTTTCTAAAAAACAATCACGTTAGGACATATTGCCTACCATAAAAGAAAACAGAAAAAAAACGCTGTGATACGACATCATCAATCTGATACACCTAGAATGGTCGTCTTGAAAGAAGCAACAATGTTTATGTACTCTTTTTGGTTCTCACCACTTCATGGATTTTACTTTTAAAAAACCCACTCACGTCGTTGCTCTCCTGGGGTTATCAGGTTCGCTCCTCTTGTTTATCGGCTATCCCTTATTTTCCCTGCTCTATCCGATGCAGATCCCCTCTCTTTATACGGAATATATGACCCCTTTTCAAAAAATCACTCTTGAGGCATCCTTGCTCTTTGTTCAATTACTCTTCGTCTTCATCAGTTTTATTGTTGTTCCCATCATCTGGTATTCCTTTGTCAATCGTCTTTCCCTAAAAGGAATGTTCGCACGATTGCAACTGAGACGAGCAGGTTTAGGCAATGCATTGCTCTGGGGATTCATCACTATTGTGATTGCTTTTCTTCTCACCATGGTAATCGGCCTCCTTTACATGTATCTAACGAAAATTGATCCAACTACACTTAGTAATATTCCTGATCTTCAACAATTCTTTTCAGTACCGTCTTTGTATCTTCTTGTGATTATTCAACCGTTCTGCGAGGAGTTTTTCTTTCGAGGCTTCCTTTTTGAAAAAACAACAAAGTTAGGTGGAAACCTCTTTGCAGTCATTATCACCTCTGTTCTTTTTGGGGTATCACATCTCTCCTACACCTATGCATATGCGGCAATCATTGCGGTAATCCTTGGGGTACTGCTCTCTATCGTCGTCCTGAAAACAAAAAACCTTTATTCAGCTATTTTTGCCCACACCCTCATCAATGTCGCCAGCCTTACCTTGTTTATCTTTGGAAAATCCTTCTGGATGTGAAAACGTTAATTCTATAAACAGCAGATGCATCCCCTGTTGACAGAAGAAGGTGAAAAAACGCCATGCAAAAAGAACGAACATTTGTCATGATTAAACCAGATGGAGTTCAACGAGGATTCATCGGACAGATTCTTAGTCGATTTGAGAAAAAGGGAATTAAAATTGTTGCGATGAAGCTTGTTGCCGTCGACCGTGCACTTGCAGAAAAACATTATGGGATTCATAAAGGTAAACCATTTTTTGAGCCAACTGTTCACTACATCACCTCATCCCCGGTCGTTGCCATGGTCCTTGAAGGCGTAAATGTCATTGAAATGGTACGAGCAATGACGGGAGCAACCGATCCGCAAAAAGCCGTGATGGGTACTATCAGAGGAGACTTTGGGCAGTTCATCGGCAGAAACATTATTCATGCGTCTGATGGAAAAGACACTGCTGCTTTTGAGATCAACCTTTGGTTCTCACCAAAAGAAATAGCGTCCTATCAACGCATCGATGAGGAATGGCTCACCGAATAAACACCAAACATTTTCCTCCTGATGCCCTCCTGTTGAAAAAATCGAAGTTTTTAAATAGAAGCATATTGTTTCTATTGATTAACAAAATCGTTGAAATAAACGGTAGAGGAGAGTATGAAATATGGCAAAAGATATGATGGGTAAAGTAGCAATTTGGGCATTTATCCTAGGCGCACTAATAGCTCTATTAGTCGGTCTTTGGCAAGCCTACACCATTGAACAAAACGAACAACCAGTCTTTACCACTGATATGGGTGGCTGGATTGCATGGATCCTTGCAATTCTTGGTGCGGTTGTTGGACTATTAGCCATGCTTGGAAAAGGAACCATTACAAAAGCAGAGGTACCAGCATTCCTCATGGCTGGAGTTGCGTTACTTGTCATGTATGCAAGCTTTCAGAGTTTCAGCATTGACCCCTGGATCGGGTCTTTATTCAGAGGCGTCTCCCAAGCCCTCGCAATATTTATCGGCCCGGCTGTTGGCATCCTTGCGATAAAAGCAATCTGGGACATTGGGAAGGAAGCATAGATACTTCCTCTCTATTTTTTCTTTTTTTTTTTATTTAAATAAAAACCAAAGAACAAGAGAAAGGATCCCAAGGATCACAAGAACGATCCAGAGGATATAGAGTATTTTTAGTCGAAAAATCCACCGTGCCTTTTTTTCAGCAGTATTAAAGTATTTCCCTAAAAAAGGATCATCCTCAAGTGACATTGTTTTCCTTCTTTGCTTCCATTAATGCTTTAATACGCTTTCTTCTGAAAAAATCTTCTCGTTCTTGTTCTTCTAACCGCATCTCGATGTATTTGATGGTCGCATATAATTTCGGGATCAGTGTATTTTCAAGGACATTGACTCGCCGTTTCGTTTTTTCAATTTCAAGAGACAAAGACTGAATATTTTCTTCGACTTCCGCAAGATTAAGAACCAATCTGAGAAGATCGTTAAACTTTTGATACGCATCATCTAACGAAGCACAAGTCTCAAAAAACCCATACGAGGGCGGTCCTTGTTGCCTGAGGGTAGTAGTGTTCATCTTAACAATCTTTACGCCCATGATGTTATCTGTCTCAAAAGAAATCTCCCCGATATCCTGAATGATACGGGATGCTTCATCCACCTGCTGCTCCCCAAGGAGCATTTGTGCTTGGAGCAGAGAAAGAAACGCATCCTGAGACCCCGTATCGACCTGCTGTTTTAAGACATTCCTTTTCTCAATAACAGAAAAAAACTTCTCAACAAGGGCATCCCGTTTTTCCTCAAGTAACTTATGGCCTTTCTCCGCTAATACGACTTTTTTTCGTATTTCAAGAAGTTCCATTCGTGTCGGGTTGACACCCTCAAGCATCTGCTCAGTCATGTTGCTTCGATTCTTCTATCTGTGGAAGATATTTCTTGATGTAATCAACACTAATCTTTTTCAACTCTGAGGACGGTAACGTCGCAAGAAGCTCCCAGGCGATAGTTAGCGTCTGATCAATACTACGGTTTTCGTTCACCCCCTGGGTGACGAACCGCTGTTCGAATAAATCAGCAAAATGAAGGAATTTTTTATCACGATTCGACAAACCGTCTTCTCCAACGATGGCGACAAGATCCCGAAGGTCACATCCCTCTGCATACGCAGCATAGAGCTGGTTTGCAACATCTGCATGGTCCTCCCGCGTTCTACCTTTCCCGATACCTCGGTTCATCAAACGAGACAAACAAGGCAGGACTGCCACAGGAGGATAGACGTTCTTCTTATACAATCCTCGCTCTAAAACAATTTGCCCTTCCGTGATATACCCGGTGAGATCAGGAATCGGATGGGTGATATCATCATCTGGCATCGTTAACATCGGCAGCTGGGTAATCGATCCTTTCTTCCCTTTAATCCTGCCAGCTCGTTCATAAATCATCGCCAAATCGGTATACATATACCCAGGATATCCCCTACGCCCAGGGACTTCCTCTCGGGCTGCAGCGATCTCACGTAAGGCCTCAGCATAATTCGTCATATTCGTCAGAACAACCAGCACATGCATATCCAGATCAAAAGCAAGATACTCCGCACAGGTCAGCGCAAGACGTGGTAAAATGAGACGCTCAATGGTTGGGTCATCAGCCAGATTTAAGAACATAACAGTCCGTTCTAAGGCACCGCTCTGCTCAAATCCTTTAATGAACAAGGTTGCCTCCTCATTTGTTATCCCCATTGCACAGAAGACGACAGCGAACTCTTCTTCTTTCCCAAGCACCCTTGCCTGCCGTGCGATCTGTGACGCTAGTTCGTTATGAGGTAACCCTGACCCAGAGAAAATCGGCAGTTTCTGCCCACGGACCAACGTGTTTAACCCATCGATTGTGGAAATGCCGGTCTGAATGAATTCCCGGGGGTACTCCCGGGCACACGGGTTGATTGGTTCTCCGTTGATATCTCGGCGGTCCTTTGGGATGATCGCTGGGGATTTATCAAGAGGACGACCGGTCCCGTCAAAAATCCTACCAATGATCTCTTTTGAGACACCAAGTTTCATCGTCTCACCAATGAACCTTGCTGACGTATGCTTCGTATCTAAACCTCTCGTCCCTTCAAAAACCTGGATAACCGCCTTATGTTCAAAAACCTCTAAGACCTGACCAGTACGTTCCTCACCTTTCGGCGTACGGATTTTCACAACCTCGTTATAGGCGACATCTTCGATACCCTCAACGATCATCAGGGGTCCTTCGACCGCAGTCACACTTGAATACTCAATATCCTTGTTCTTCATGCTCCCTTCTCCTTTATCAACGCCTCCACCTCGTTTTCGAACTCTTGCTCTATCTTTTTAAAGACCTTCTCAAACTCCTCGTTCGGAACCTTCCCAAGACGTGCAAGCGATTCCTTTGATTTCAACGCGATAACATCGTCCATTGAAACATTTTTTCCAACCGCATAGAGAATTTTATACGAGAACTGTAACATCAACCGCAACATCTCAAACTGTTTCTTCCCGGGACAATACGTGTCGACCTCATGAAAGGCACTCTGCTGCAGATAGTTTTCTCGTATCATCTTTGCACTTTCCAGAATCGCCCGTTCACGAGAGGGAAGCGCATCAGGTCCAACGAGCTTAACGATCTCCTGGAGCTCTGATTCCTTCTGAAGCAATGCCATAGCGCTCCTAAGCATTTTTAACCATCCTTTCCCAACTTTTTCTTCCCAGAACGGATTGACTTGCTCTAAGTATAACGAATAGGATTTCAACCAGTTAATCGAAGGGAAATGCCGCTTATCCGCAAGATCCGCATCTAACGCCCAAAAAACCTTTGTAATCCGTAGTGTGTTTTGGGCGACCGGTTCTGAGAAATCTCCTCCAGGGGGTGAAACAGCACCCATGACGGAAATAGAGCCTTCAGGAGCTTTTGAACCAATAAGCTTTGCCCGCCCAGCACGTTCATAGAACTCTGCAAGCCGTGAGGCAAGATACGCAGGATACCCTTCTTCACCAGGCATCTCCTCAAGCCGTCCAGAGATTTCACGCATCGCTTCAGCCCATCGAGAGGTACTATCAGCCATAAGGGCAACATCATATCCCATATCCCGGTAATACTCTGCGATGGTTATCCCTGTGTAGACACTTGCGTCTCGTGCGGCGACCGGCATATTAGAGGTATTTGCTATCAAGACCGTTCTGTTCAATAAAAGTTCACCAGTTTTCGGGTCCTTTAATTCAGAGAATTCTCGAAGGACATCCGTCATTTCGTTCCCACGTTCCCCACATCCGACGTAAACAACAACCGGGGCATCACTCCATTTCGCGAGTTGATGCAGCATCACTGTTTTTCCCGTCCCAAAACCACCAGGAATCGCCGCGGTTCCTCCCTTTGCAATCGGGAAGAACGTGTCGATAACACGTTGACCTGTTATTAGAGGTATTGAGGGGTCAAATTTGATGTCCACGGGACGTGCTTTCCGAACAGGCCATCGCTGGGTCATAGTAAGAGACAACGAACCAGATGGCGTATTGATTTGAGCGATAGGCTCATCAATGGTGTATTTCCCTTCCTTTATCACCGATTCAAGGGTTCCTTCAACGTCAGGTGGGACAAGTATCCTTTGAAGAATGAGCGGTGATTCCTGAACTTCCCCAAGCACATCACCACCCTGAACATGGTCTCCTTTCTTTGCACGCGGGATGAACTGCCATTTCTTTTTCCGATCCAATGGCGAGGTCTGGACCCCTCGAGTGATAAAATCACCGGTCTGTGTATTGATAGCGGGTAACGGCCGCTGGATCCCATCATAAATGTTTCCAATGAGACCCGGACCAAGCTCCACTGATAACGGCTCCTGGGTTGACACCACAATTTCCCCTGGCTTTAACCCATTCGTATCCTCGTAGACCTGGATTGTTGCAACATCCTCATTTAACCGGATTATCTCACCAATAAGATGCTCAGCGCCGACTCGAACCACGTCATACATTTTTGAACCACGCATGTTACTTGCTTCAATGACAGGCCCTGAAATCCGACTGATTTTCCCCTTAATTTCGGACATATTATTTCTCCATTCTTTCGTTGTTTTTCTTTTTACTTACATCCATACCGACTGCTCGTTTAATTAAATGCGACACAATATCGATATGGTCTTTTACTTTCCCTGTTTTATCAGGGATTTCAACAATAATAGGGAGTTTCTTATGAATACGAAACTCCTTAAGCATCGTATCAAGATCAAAGGCTATTTTCTCTGTGATTATTAAAACCCCGATATCCGTTCGCTTCGTCACTTCTTGAAACATTGGAATTACTGTGTCGTCTGAAGCAATAAATAGCTCATGAATCCCAGCAAATCGTAAACCCACGGCGGTCTCCTTGTCACAGAACGCTGCTAGTTTCATGCTGCCACCTCTTTGACCAGGTTACTTTTTATCAGCTCTGTTGGGAGGTTCTCCGCGATTCCTTTCGCGATTACTTTCAGATTCTTTATCTCGAACTCTTTTGATACGAGAAATCTCAAGAGAGGTCCTATGGTGAGATAGTTCTGAAGAGAGATTTGTTTTACACGGAGAAGAAAGACGCTTTGTATAAGGGTTTCAAACATTGAAACAGATTTCTGCTTTGAATAGTGTTCGATTTTTGTCGATAACAAAGGAAAATATGAGGTACCATCTAGCGCGGTAATCAACCCTGGTACATCTGAAGCGTCTATCATTGCATCGAAACGCCAGCGTGAGATTTGTTTCCCTTCACCAAGAAACAATGATTTACCTCGATCAGGCGGATAGGAAAGCTGCTTTGCACGCAGAAGATGCTGTATGGTAAGCATATCGACCATATTTTTGATGAAATCCTCTTTCGCATTTTCACATTTATAGGGCACCTTTAGTGCTTTGAACTGGGCGAGGAAAGCTTTTTCGAACAAAAGGTCAATTTGAAAGAAATCTGGTGTTTCTTTAGATACTTCATCCTGGAGATCCTTGGTAAATCCCTGAGCGGCTAATACAGAAGAGAGTTGTTCCTTTGACACACCTTGCAGTTGTTCCAGAAGCTTTTTTGTCTGTGGATGGGCTGCTCTTTCTACGAGGGGATGTCTTTCCATCCCAAGAAGAATGGTTTTAATTTCATTTTTGATAAGAGGGAAATCATTTTTTTGGAGGTAAAGATCAAAGAATGCATACAATTTTTTTGAGCTATCCTTCCGCATCATTGCGACGGTTCGGAGAAAGTTTGTATCCAATGATTGTTGAATCAAGGAGGCATTGTCTCCGTCTACCTGATAATCCCGCAGCGTATTTAATCGGTCCTTAAACGTCTCAAGAGTTGTGTTTTCAACAAGGATGTTAAGCTCTTTTTCTTGGATGAAGGGATTTCCTATCGCCTCGAATTTTGCATTCGGATAGACAAACTTCACATAGGTTCTGAAATAACGCCCGATGAAGAGAAAGACCGCGGCAAGAATGCTGATGAGCAAAAGCCAGAAGAAGGGACTTTGTGGGTTGAGAACCTCTTCAAACACTTTTTGTCACCTTAGGCGGGAAACAGTAATTTTCCAACATGTATTCGAATCTCATTTTTCTTCCTGCTTAAAAGTCTTTCAAAGGTGTTATCAATCGTGATTGTTCCATCTGAAGAGCGAAGGATGACTCCCCCTATAGAAGTCACAGATCCTTGCACCGGTACCTTTTCCTGTTTGGCGATTTCATTATCGATTGGACGGGAAACAGAAAGCACACAGTGCTCACCTAAGCGTTTTTTCCCTGTTTGTATCAGGTTTTTTATGAATTTTTTATACTGGTCTTCCGGTAATGCAGCAAGGGTTTTCAATGCCTGAGAAAAACACTGTTCGATGATTTCTTCTTTTGCATTCATCATGTCCCTTTTCATGTCCTGCAGTGCTTTTGAAACAAGGATTTTTTTCGCATTGTCGCTTTCAGCTTGTCCGTCCCTGAGAATCGCATCGGCTTGTTTTTCTGCTTCTTGTTTTGCAGTCTTGATACGAAGTCGGGATTGTTTTTCCGCCTCGTCTATAACGTGTTTTACTTGTTTCTCGGCATCGGTTTTTATCCGTTCGATGATTTTTTCTGCAGACATGATGCTCTCCCCGTTCTACGTTCTGTTGTTTCCTTAGAGAAGCCCAAGCCCTGTCATAAGAAGGATACCTGCGAGTAACCCAAAGATGGCGATTGTCTCGGTCATGACCGTAAAGATGATTCCCCGCGCTGCCACATCAGGGTTTCTTCCAACAGCGCTAATTGAGGAGGATGCGACCATTCCCTGATTCACAGCAGATATCCCTGTTAACCCAACAATGACCCCGATCCAAATTGACGCTGTTCCAAGCACGGGGTTTGTCAGATCCGCTCGAGCAGTCCCTCCTAACAATCCTGCACCAAGCATGAGCAGAATCGCAGTCAACAGACCATACACTGCTTGGGTCATAGGAAGCACTGATAAGACAAGACATTTCCCGAATTGATCTGGTTTTTCAGCAACAACTGCAACGCCTGCTGAACCTGCGAGAGAAAGACCAATCGCTGCAGAGATTCCTGCTATCGAAATTGCTAGTGCGCACCCAAGTATCAATAACACCTTGTTTTGGTCCTCCTGTGTCATCTCGTTTTCATCCTGAGCTTGTACAATACTTGCGGAGAATAGGAAAAGTATCGACAAGGCAAGTACTAGCGTTAAGGTTATTCTTTTTTTCATGTTTTTTCTACCTCCAAATTTCTTTTATTTTTCAACCCTCGTGTATTTTCTTTTTATCTGAAACGGATCGAATTCTTTTCCCCCGCCTTCATAAAAGCGATTGAAGAACTCGACATATTGAAGCCGAAGAGAATGCACCGCTGCTCCAAGTGATTGAATGCCAAGGTTCGCGGTGTGTAAAATGATGAGTAAGATAGGCAATAAAATAATCCCGACAACTGGGATTAAAGCAGGAATGAGCTCCGCTACAACATTAAACGCCAGTGCCATCCCTGATGTTGCAAGACCAAGAGCAAGCAACCTGGCATACGACAGCCAGTCACCAACATAGCCTGTGATACCAAAAAAACCAATCGGACCTGCGTGGAGAAAAACCAACAGAACCCCAATAAGAGTGAGTATTATTGCAGCATACATCATCACAGAACCCACCTCCCATTTGAGGATAAAGACACCAATAAGCGTACCTCCGCCAATTTGCAAAGGCACCCAAGCGAAATACTGCGTGATGAATATTTTATACTTTTTCTGTCTTATGGCCTGAATAAGTCCAAGGACGATCCCCAAGTTAAGATGAAGAAGACCAAGAAGTAACGCCATTGTGAGAATTATGATAGGATCCCCCAGGGCATCCAAAGGAAGATGAATACCAAGGATATCCAGACTATACAGAGGTTTGGTTGCATCATGATAAAAAAACCGAGGGATAAAATCCCCAAAAAAACTATTCATCAACAGCCCTATTATCGTCGTGGTAAGACCAAGCCAAATCCCTAAAAAACTCCAGTTTTTTAATAAAGGACTATGTTTCCCAAACTTCAGATACCCAACAAGCGATAAAACAAGTAATGAGACGCCATATCCCGCGTCACCAAGCATAAAAGCGAAGAAGAGGATAAAAAAGATACCCATAAAAATCGTCGGGTTAATCTCATTATACCTTGGTGTGGCAAACAAATCAAGGAATGTTTTAAACGTAGACGCCCATTTTGGCGTCTCTAGATACGTCGGAGGAACATCTGGGTTGCTGGACGGTGTATCAAAGCTCAGAGAATACGCCCCTTTACACGCCTCGTTGACTATCGATTCAATTGCTTCTTGGTTCTTTTCTAACGCCCATCCTTTAATGAGGTATGTTGTCTGGGTCTTGGCAAAGTTTTTCATGATTTCTTTTCGTACTCGCTCAACCTGTATTTCTTCACGAAGAGCATAGAGATCCTGTAGATACTTCTCAGCATACCCTGTCAGATCTGTGATATTTGTTTGTATTTCTTCCTGTATGTGAGCTTGAACCTGCTGTATTTTATTGATAGCATCCGCTGGTTGGCCGGATACAGTTTTTAAATCAAACAAAGTAAGATACTCCCGGCACAACTGCTCCATTTTTTCTTTTTCAGAGATATGCGCCGCTAGGAGTACAGCCCATTCTTTTTTCTTTCGAGTACCAAATTCTTTTGAAAATATCGCTATTGCATCAGATGATTTGATCTGTTGTTCCAGATCGGGTAAATTCAATGTCCGTCCGGCAACAAGCATGAGTGCAGTCGATTCTTTCAAATCCTCTAAATTTAGCGCAAACTCTTGCATCAACGATAATTGTTTTCCAGTCTCCTCGTTTTTGATTTGTCGCTCTTTTAATTGTTTGATATGTTCTTCCGTTGTCAAAATCTTTTTTTCTATAGATCCAAGAACGCCTTCAATTTCAGAGGAAATCATCTGAGGGGATCGGTTGCTTACTTCTTTGATTTGTGGTACATCAGGATGGAGAAAGGCTTTGATTCCCTGAGGGGACTTCTTTATCCGCGCAAGGATATCAATTACTTTTGTCAGTCGCACCTCATAAGCACTGAAGAGAGCTGCTTCTACGGGTACTTCAACTTTATCGATCAATTCATCTGGTAAAACGCCCTCTTTTTCAATATTACTAATCTGTACTAAACCATGTTCATGGAGTTTTGTTATGACCTCATCTAAATAACTCTTATAAAGTAGAATGGAGACTTTTTTCATCTCAGCTGGAAAAAGTATTAGGATTCCTCCTTTTGAATCTCCGAAATTATCAGATCGACTGCCTCGGATATCTTTTTTTGTGAATTTTTTCTCAACTGTAAAATTTCTAAGTCCCCTTTCTTTTTTAAGGAAAGAATCTCTTTTTCTGCGTTTTCTTCTGCTTGCTCAGAGATTTTTTGTACTTTTTTCTGTGCATGCTCAAGGATTTTTTGTTTTTCCTTCTCTGCTGCTTTATATACTTTTTCAAGAATTTTCTCTGCTTCTTTTTTTGCATTTTCTATGGCATGTACCGCCTGAGTTTCCGCTTGTTTTATTTCCTTTATCGCTGTCATGTCGTTATACCGGTATTAAGATATACTTTATTAGTATTTGTATACTAACATACCCTAGGTTTTCCTCTAGAAATGAGTAGAATTTTAAGCGAAGAATTTCATGAAACAGACTAAGCCATTTTTATTTTCTCTTTTTTCATTATAACTATTGATTGATAGGATGGCTCATAATATATAAACAAAAGAGGATGTTACAGGAATATAAGCAGACTAATACCTGTTGCCATAAGCATAGTCAAGAGGTTAAACCGAGTCTTTTTATGGAAAAAAACATTGGTTTTGATGAAAAATTACAATATGATTTAAAACCGGAAATTTCTAATAGTCTAAAAGATTACATCCGCTGGAAAAAACACAGAGGATCAATTTATGGCAAAAACTCTTTCGAAATCGTTCAAGAAAGCGTTGTGGGTTTATCATTGTAATTCAGGTTCATGTAACGGTTGTGACATAGAGATTATTGCGGCCCTTTGTCCACGCTATGATGCTGAACGTTTTGGAATAAAACTTGTTGGTACACCTCGACATGCAGACGTATTACTCATCACAGGACCTGTGACACGACAACTTGTTGACAAAGTAAAGAGAGTTTACGAGCAAATGCCTGATCCTAAAGCAGTCATCTGTGTTGGTAACTGCGGCAATACCGGAGACGTCTTCTATGAATCATATAATCTCGTTGGTCCTATCGATCAAGTCATACCCGTGGATGTCTACGTGATTGGTTGTCCACCACGACCTGAAAACATCATCAACGGCGTCACCAAAGCATGGATGAAACTTGAAACACTGGAGGCAAAAAAATGATTCGAGATCAACAACTCACTCCTGAAGAGGTTGTTCAATCATTCCAACATACATTCCCGAAGGACATTAGTAATACTCGTATCGAAAGACATATCACTGGTGTGAAAAAAACAGAGCTACAGCATATCTGGATGCAGGTCAGTAGAAATGCGTTTATGGAAGTTTTAAAACATCTTTTTACGTTTGACGAACACCCACATTTTGTTGTTATCTCAGGCTATGATATCGACAATACTATCGATCTTGTGTATCACTTCTCGCTATATCATGGATTTCGAAATAAGGAACAATCAATCAATATGACTGTGTCACTTCCGAAATCAGACCCAACGATAGATACTATCACAGATTTATTCCCTGGAGCTCTTATCTCCGAACAGGAGAAACAAGAGATGCTTGGGGTGAAAGTCAACAACATCCCAGTTGATGCACGAGTTTTCATCAGCGAAGATTTCCCAAAAGATATCTATCCTTGGCGACGGGATGAAACCGGTCCAGAGAAATATATAAAAAATCTTCATAAGGTGGAACAATGAGCCAAGAGATAAAAACATCATTTCAACTACCCATCGGTCCAATTCACCCAGCCTTAAAAGAGCCCGTGTCGTTTGAATTTGAAATTGAAGGAGAACAAATAAAAGATGTCAGCGTGCACCTTGGGCAAGTCCACAGAGCAATCGAATGGGCTGGCATAAGACGGAATCCTATTCAAGTCTTATACCTTGCTGAACGCATCTGTGGCATCTGTTCCTATTGTCATCCAATGGCATTTTCCTTAGCGGTGGAACGAATCGCAAATATCCAGGTTCCTGAGCGTGCAGAATATCTTAGGGTAATTCATGGGGAACTTGAAAGGATTTGTTCACATATGTTATGGGCTGGTGTCGCTGCTCATGAGATTGGGTTTGATACCGTGTTGTTTTTAACATGGGAAATCCGAGAAAAATTATTAGATTTAACTGAATATCTTGTTGGAAATCGTATCACCAAGGGAATAACCATGATAGGGGGTGTCCGACGAGATATCACCCCTGATATGTACCCAAAGGTCAAGGAAACCTTAGAGTATCTAACAAACCAATTCGAAAAACTCCGTCGTATCTATCTAGAAGATAAAACGTTTAAAATGCGTAGCCAAGGTTGTGGAATCCTTACCAAAGAAGATGCATTAAAACTTGCTGCAGTAGGTCCAACTGCGCGTGCGTCCGGGGTAAAAATCGACACTCGTGTAGATCAAGGGTATTTCGCCTATGGAGACTTAGATATCGATTATATCACCCCTGATATACTAACTGGTGAAATAAACGGTGATGTGTACGATAGAATTATTGTTCGTTTATTAGAAGTTAAACAATCGATTTTTCTCATCGAACAATGTCTTGACCATATGCCGGCAGGGCCTATTGTCTCCGAACCAAAACTACCGAAATTGCTGGCACAATTAAAAAAAGCAACTGGTGAAGGGATCGGTCGGATGGAAGCGCCTCGCGGTGAAGTGTTTCACTATGTTAAAATGAATGCAAATCAACATGTCTACTCTTGGAAAGTTCGTGCCCCAACCTATTCAAATATCATGCCTTGGGTTCCGATGCTCAAAGGACAACAAATAGCAGACATTCCTATTGTCGCTGCCTCAACAGACCCCTGTATGTCCTGTACCAACAGAGTCGTCGTCATTGAAAATAAAAAAGACTCAATTATTAACAAAGAGGAGTTACATCAACGCAGTCTTGAAAAGACCAGGAGGCTGCAACAATGAGATTTTCAATGCTTTCACAGGTTTTTGCTCAGATGTTTAGAAAACCATTTACCAATAAATTCCCAGCAAAGTATGCTCCCTCGTCAACAACCAAGTTTATAGAAAATGTAAAAAATGGAACGGTTCAGATGAATCCCCCTATTGCTACACCAGAGCATTTTAGAGGAAAAATACAATATGATAAAGAGAAATGCATTGGATGTAAACTCTGCCTACAAGTGTGTCCTTCAGCAGCTATCGAATTTAAAGAAGAGGAGAAAAAAATCAGGATTTTTCTTGCTCGATGCACTTTCTGTTCACAGTGTAATGACATCTGCCCTGTTTCTTGCTTAAGTATGAGCAATGAGTTCCTTCTTGCAGATACCGATAAATATTCAAAGGATTTGATTGTTGAATAACATAAACTTTCTTTATTAATAATTCACTATCCGATTATTCAATTAACACGTTAAAAACTCAGGGGTACGATGTGTTTAACTCACAAATAAGTAAAATAAACAATAAAAAGGTCGTTAAAATAGGGCGCTATACCTTTTATGTTTCTGGTTGGTTACAACTTGCAATTTTTTTCTTAATAATTGCTCTTGGTATCCTGTTTTTCCTTTCGATTTATAATCTTTTAACATCAGACCAACAGAGATGGTATACAGCTCTTTCTCTAGCCTATTTTATTCCTCCTGCGGGGAAGGAAACTGTGATATTTATTGGACTTAGTCAAGGATTACCGGTTCTCTATTGGTGTCTTACTTTATGGATTTTTGATGTTCTTGTCTGTCTTGCTATTATGACGAACTGGTGGTTCCTTGAATTACTTATCAAACATATTCCTTCCTTTCCTTTTTTTGGCATCCGTCGGAAAAAACCCCATCTCTATAGGACCGTTGTCTCACTAAAACAATGGTATGAAAAATTGCATCAAAAAACAAGAGAAATAGAGCTGAAACATTATGGGAAATTGTTGTTAATAGTGCTGGCAATATTTATGTTTGTCCCATTTCAAGGAACTGGGGCGATGTCGACAACAATAATTGGAACCTTTTTAGGTCTGCGTAAACATACGACGTTCTTAGTCGTCATCATTGGTTCGTTTTTATCAATCTTGCTGCTTACCTTTATTTCCATTGGAATTATCCGATTGTAACAGACGATTTTTACTTTTTTACCCACAACATCTGACACTGATTACGTTTTTTTTTTTTTTTTTTTTAAATTAAAA
>JAFGFQ010000102.1 GCA_016930995.1 Thermoplasmatota archaeon
AAAAAAATTTTTTAAAAAAAAAAAAAAAAAAAAAAAAAAAAAAAAAAAATTCTTAGAATGGAGATTCAATGAAGTACGATGTGACGGTAGTTGGTGCAGGTCCTGCAGGTTCAACTACTGCAAAATTCCTTTCGGAAAAAGGTTTTAAAACATTACTTATCGATAAAGAACGATTTCCACGCGACAAACCATGCGGGGGAGGATTACCGCTCCGTGTGCTCCAAAGATTTCCATATGTTGTCAATGAAAAAATTATAGAAGCATATTCGTCAAGTGGAACGCTATTTTCTCCCTCGTTAGGACATCGGATTGAAATCGAAAGAGAAACACCGATACTATCTACTATTCTGAGAAAAAAATTTGATTTCGAGTTGGTGAATTACGCGAAAGATGCAGGAGCAGTTTTTCAACAAGGAACCCCAGTATCCTCTGTTCGAATAAGCGATGACAGTACACGGATACTATTACATGATGGAACAGCAGTTGAATCGGAAATAGTAGTCGGTGCCGATGGAGTAAATAGTTGTATAGCAAAAAAAACTGGTCTACGAAAAAGGGGGATGGAAAAAGGCGTCTGCATTCTTCAGGAATTTGACGTTGATGAAAAGATTATGGATGAGTATTTTACACAATCTCGACATTGTTATATTCATTCGAGATTCAAAACAGTGGCTGGCTATGGGTGGGTATTCCCAAAAAAACACCATTTAAACATTGGATTTGGTGTTATTCAGGCGTTTAAGACCATAGAGAAAAAACAAAATCTCCTCGAGTGCTATTATGATTATATTGCATTGTTAAAAGAAAAGGACCTCATCCCCCAAGATCTTATGGATGCCCCTGTTCAAGGGGGAGCTTTGCCAACTCATCCTTTAGAGAAAACCTACGGAAAACGACTCCTTCTCGTAGGTGATGCAGCAGGATTCATCAATCCATTATCTGGTGAAGGTATCTATTATGCTATGGCATCTGGACAAATTGCCGCTGAGGTACTAGGAGAAGCATTGGAAAAAAATCAAACGACAGAAGAGTTTTTAGCACGATACCAAAACCGATGGAGAAAGGATTTCGGAAAGGACATTGGTTTAATATTAAAAGTTGTAAAGAGAGGAAGTGTGGAGTACGCAGAGAAGCTATTTACAATAGCACGTAAAGATGAAAAATTAACAAATCTGTTGATGGGAGTGATTGTTGGGGAATTCAGCGTGCAACAATACAAATGGAAAATAATGAGAAGGTTTTTTTATAGTTCGTTGAAATATCGCTTGCACATATAAAGAAATAGGTGACTGTGGAATGAATAAAAAGAAAGTATGTATCATCGGTGCTGGTATCGGCGGTTTAACCGCTGGTGCGCTTCTCCTACAAAAAGGCTATTCTGTTGATATTTTCGAAAAAGAACCCATGGTCGGTGGAAGAGCGCTTTCAATTGATATGTCATCTCACACTATTGATTCTTATAAGCAGTTGTTAGCGAGGTTTAATACATGTATTGTTTTTTCAGAGCCCACTCTTGAGGATATTTTTAAAAATAAGATGCTTGACGGTTACACTCTTGACTTAGGGTTTCATATGATTGGTGGAGGTATCATTCAAAAACTTCGAAACATGATTATGGAGCAGTATCAGAACATTACTATTTACGAATCAAGGTTATTTGAGCAAAAGAACAGTCACTTTGGTTATTTTGTCACCACTGCGGATAAAATATCAATGTTGCCGAACATTCTTAGACTTCTTCTTGCTGGTGAGAAAAAAATGAAAGAGTTCGATGATGTGACCATTACTGAGACAATAAAAAAATATGGAAAAGGAAAAATGAAGGATGTATTGGAGTTAAACCCTCGTTTGATTAGCACGATTAATAATCTAGGTTTGATTTCGACAGGTGAAGTGTTTCGAACACAAAAGGATATGAGACTTCGAGGGGTAAACTACCCAAAGAATGGTCTTCTTACAATCTCGCAGACAATTGCGGGGTACATTGAAAAAAACGGTGGAAAAATCCATGTGAATAGTCCGGTAACAAAGATCATTATCAGGGATAAAAAAGCAGAAGGAGTAATTGTCAATGAAGAAGAATTTTCCTTTGATGTCATACTCTCAAATATTGTGGTCCAGAAGCTGTTTACCATTGCTGATGAATCACAATTTCCAGGTGAATATGTAACGGCAATGAAGACCTATGAAGGCACGGCAAGCTTATGTGCGTATTACGCGTTCAAACAGATGAATCCGCAATTGTTGGGAAAGTCGTTTGTTTTCATCGCACGAAACATCGGTGTTGATGGCAATGATGCTGCCGGCATGATCGATTTTATAACGGCAAAACCAGAAACCGGATTGTCACCTGCATCAGAGTATCTTGTTCAAGCATATATCATTTGTACCCCGAAGGAAGCAAGGGATAGAACCATCCTTGACAAGCTTAAGAAAGCATTAGACAAGAACCTTCAACGGATCATTCCAGATTTTCAATCACAACTCAAGTGGGCTATCTATCCAGCTACCTGGCATCTTGATGGTGTAGCAAAAACTATTCATCATTTAAAACCTGATATTCAGACTCCGGTTGAGAACCTGTATGTGATTGGTGATTGTGTCAAAGCACCAGGGATAGGAATAAACTGTGCGATAAACTCTGCACAAATCATCCAAAAAATACTTCCCTAGCGCACTTGGCATTCAATTTTAATTTAATACTTATTTAAAAATGAAAAAATATTTATATTATCAAAGACACCATCAAATTATCAATCGATTTAGCAGAGTAATGATTATAATATACCTCCGTATTCACAACAACCAACACTATAACATATGGAGTAGTAAATGCCAATAAAATTAACGATGAAAGAGCCATATATAAAAAATAGGTTTCTTTCAAAAAAATTTCGAGGGTACTTCGATTTGCTCAGACCGTTTACCTTACTTGCTCCATTTTTTGTTTCGATGTTTATTATGTTCGCAAGTTTAGTCTATAACGATAAATTTATCGAATTTCCCAACTGGTGGATCATTATCGGCCAAGCAAGCCTTACCTTAGCATTTCTGAATGGTGCATCGAACGCTCTGAATCAAGCAACAGATGTAGAGGCGGATAAAATATCAAAGCCGTACCGCCCAATCCCCCGAGGCGTTGTCGAGCGTGATGAGGCACAAAGTATCGCATATATCCTTTACCTCTTTGGTTTACTTCGCGCGGTGACTATCAATACCTGGTTTGGGGTATTTGTCTTTCTAATCATGTTGTTTACGGTTATATATTCTCTTCCGCCTCGCATGAAACGATTTCTGTTTGTAAACCAGGTTTGGATTGCAGTCCCCCGAGGATTATTTGCGATCCTTGCCTCCTGGAGTGTTTTTGGAGACCCGTTTCATCCAGTGCCACTTATGATTGGAGGTATCGGACTTATCTTTTTCATAGGAGCGATGACGACTAAAGATATAGTCGATTCTGAAGCAGATCGTAAGACCGGTACACGAACGCTCATCAACACATATGGAATCAAGAAAGCAGCGTTTATATCACTTCCTTTCCTCATCGTTCCATTTGCGATTATTCCTGTTCTCGTTCATTACGAGATGATAAATCCGTATCTATTACCACTTACCATATTTATCATTCCCGCATTCCTTATTTTTTACTTGATGCTCAAACAACATCAGAGCATCGCATTAGAAAATGTTCAAGCATGGTCACTGATGTACATCACCTATCTCTTTTATGCAATAAGTTTTACTGCCCTTATCATCTTAGGTGAACTTGGACAGCTTGATTTTATCAAAGCTATCTAATCAAAATAAGTATCAATTTTTATAGTTATTTAAACGAATAAGGAGTAACATTCATAAAAATCCTTTAATTATTATCCTACAAAGATTCTTATATCTATAAAACAACTCTTTTATATAAATAAAGCTTTAATAATAAAAAAAGGGAGCCTATGCGAGGGCTAAAACTATTCGTAGTGAGTATAATTATTCTAAGTCTCTTTCCAGCGCTAAGCATATCAATATCCTCCCAGGATGATACCTATCCATTATGGAACCCAGAGTATAGAGAGTGGTCCTACAGACAAGAAATACAGGCCCCAATCTCAACAAATGATTCTACCGCCCATGGTCAACCAATCGATCTGCATGTGAGATTCGAACAACCATGTTGGTCGGAAAACGAAACCCTTACCTCGATTCGAGTCTCTTGCTGGCATGCAGAGCAATGGCAGAATATGGATTCGCAAATTCACACACTTGTAAAAAACAATGGAAAGGGATGGTATATCACCGAATGCAATGTTGTATTTCTTATTCCTACGTTCGCAGATGGAACAGAACGATTCTTCATTTACTACAATGATGATATCACATCACGACCAAATTATAAAGACCATGTCGTACTAAAAGATATGAACTACTCTTCTTCCCCACTACCGGAACTTTCAGCACAAGCGAAATTTTATGGAATCCAACAAGATGGATATTGTATTTATGCAGTAGGCCAAGAAGGACAACTATTAGATAGATCTTGTTCTCAAGTTGTGGTAAAACAAAAGAGTGGTATACAAGAATTTGATATTACCAATTTTGATCAAATCGTCTCGTTTGCATTTTCATATTATTATGGGAGTAGGGAAAAAGATGAAAGCGCATCTGATCAAGTCTTTATCGATAAAAAAATTTTTATTGACGGTAACCTGATGGTCGAATTTGGGATAATGAGTGAGTCAAAAAAGAAAGATATTCAGACAACTGCTATTTATCGCTATTATTATTGCCCTCTTGAAGAAAAACGGATATACGTCCATGTCAAACATGAGATGTTGAAAGATGCAATTGTACAAGGAATCGACAATATTGATGGGAGATTTGGTTCTCTTATTTCATTAAAATCACGGAGCGCAGCAGTTGATTCATTAAATTTTGGAGATATCCATCCTCTTCTCAATTTCTACAGTGAGAATGAGAAAATCGAGCAATATCGATTAAACCAGAATCCCTCCACGAAAGATAGAGAGTGGATTATTTCATATAAAAATGATGCCAGTTTAGGCTCAGAAGCATGGTTATCGTACGGCGAGGGGAAAAATGGGATAGCAAACGCAGTTCTCTTCGAATCAAATCAAGGTGTTGTCACTTCAGGAACTGATGAACGAGATGGTATTCAGTTAAAGATTGCTGAAAAGGAGTATTTGAATTTTCTTGGGACCGAGGTTGATTATATTTCAATTAACTTCGGGAGACATTCATACAAACCTGGTTCTAGTCATGACGTGCTGATACCATCGGATTTAATAGCGCAGTTCGATGCGGAAGTCTATTATTCTCAGACCGGAGGATATGATGCGGTTCAAAAGGAGTCCTTCTTGTATAAAGCTTTGATAAAATCTCGAAAACTTTCTGGTGATGCCGCATTTAAAAGAGAACCAAAGAGATACAACGTCACAATCATCGCTCGATTCGGGGGAACCCATCTTTCGCATCCTGTGCTATGGAACCTTACAGGGGGTAAATTTCCGGTGATGTGGATCGAACTGCATCGTGAAGGACATTTGATTGTTGAGGGGGCTGCAGAGAGATATCCGTTAACTAGGGCAAAAAAAACCTTCTTTGATGTCTTGGAAGGAACCTATGTCGCAAAGGTATTTTTTAAATGGGGAAACAAGAAAAGCTTCATGGGAGCAGCAGTTCTCTATGTGACGAAGGATACAAAAACAAACGTCGTGTGCACATGGGAACGAACCATTAAATTTACTTTTTTCAATCAACATGGACAAGGTATTGCTGGAATTCATGCTTGGTTGATTAATAAAGAGGGCGTGCTCATTGACGAAAATATTACCAAAGAGAATGGTGAATTAATCCTAAAAGCCCCGTATAATAGGAAAGATTCTTATATCCTACGTGCAGAATATAAAAATTTCGTTATCTACAACAATCAACTACAAAAAACCTTGAGAAAATTGAATGAAGAGGTCAACCTTGCTCTCTATACGTTCCATGTGGTCGTCACCGATGGTCTTGATTTGCCACCAGGTGTCGCTATCACACCACTTCTTGTTTCTCCAAATGGAAATAAAACAATCCAGTTAATCCCCAAGGATAATGGTAGAGGATCATTTACCTTTGAGGATATCCCTGCGGGTGATTATCATCTTCAAATAAGTTATGCTGAGTTTATAGATGAAATCCACGTAACTATTCCCATCCCAGAGAATGTCATCCAAATGAGATTTTCAGCGATTTTTGATGTCACCATCAATCTCTATGACTCAAAAGGCAATGCTCTTTCAAATGATAATATAGAATTTGTCTTCTTGCGTGATAATCAGACTATCACTAGAACAAGACAAAAAATAATCTTTCTTCCCCCAGCTCATTACATAATCAATGCCTATTTAGACAACGTACTAGTTGGCGTGAAACAAGTAGAGCTTATCAACGATAGGCAACTGAGTTTTGTAACGACTTTAGAGTCGCTCTTCCCGCTGGTTCTCTCCTTGTTCTTCTATGCGTTATTCAGTTTCTTTGTCATTTTAACTCTGCTGCGGAAATTCTCTGTTTCCTCCCTTCTAAAGGCTCTCGCTATCCTGTTTGTTATTTTTTCATTGTTCCAACCCTGGTGGTTATTCAACGGGTCGAGTCCGACGCTCCCTGCAGAAAAGACTACGGCATTGTATGTAAATCCTGCTATGATGATTGAAACAATCAACTACTATGGTGAGTTGTCGTTGAATATCGAAGAATTGCCTGATATCTTTCTGATGTTCCTCGGAGTGGTGATTCCACTGGCATCCATCGCTTGTCTCAGTCTAAGTCTTGGAATCATATTACGAAGAACTAAGAAGAAGAAGTATGCGTTTCTTTTGAGTATCTCTGGAATCATTCTTCTGAGTATTGTAGTACCGTCTTTTATCTTCGGGACAACAAGATTAATCGAAACCAGTCTTGGGGCAGTACAAGGAGAAGGGAACTTACTGATCTCTATCGGTGCTGAAGAGATAACGATGAGCTCAAGCTGGGGGTTTACAGCTGGTTTCTACTTAGTAGGTATTGGTATTCTTGCTGCAGTGATTGCACTCCTATTAGATATCCGAGTATATCAAAGAAAGAAAATTAACCAGAGAGAAAAATCGTAATGACTGCAAAACTCAGGGCGAAGGTAAAATAGGTTGCGTACATTAACGTCCAGGCGGAGGTGTTCTCACATTTTATATTTTTTTGTTTCCTCAGCATCAACCATCCGATGAGTACGCTTAAAATGCTGAGGATGGCAAGAGGAGACACTGCAGGAGGAAGAATCTTCCAATAGGCAAGCGGGAGAATTAAAAGAAAGGCACCAACCATAAACAGGAGTGAGAATATGGACGCTAGACGTAATCCGTACACGTTCACCAAGGTTTTCGTCCCAACCGCTCTATCTGCTTCAGCATCAAGGATATCTTTTGTCGTCGTACCACCAAAAAGAAAGAGAGCGGCAATGCAGCCAATCGCAAGAGGGAGTGGTTCAAAAGGATTGCCAAAAACGCTCCAGGACGCAACGATTCCAAAAAAGCCACGTGGAAGTGCGACCCAGGCTTGATTGATGAATAAGAATTTCTTCATCCGTGGTCTGAGTGAATAGGTGATGGAAAAAAAGGCGATGATGCAGATAAAAAAACAAAAAAGGAAGTGAATGGTAAACGAGAGAAGAAGCGCTGTCGCATAGAAGAAAAAAGATACCTTAAACGCCTCTGTTGGCGAGACGATCCCCTTTGGGATGGGACGGTATGGTTTTGAAAGAACATCCTCTTTCCAGTCCGTTGCTTGATTAAGTACATTAGAGGCGCCATTAAGCAGTGCAAAGCACGCACTTGCAGAAAGAAGAGTCCAAAGTAGTGGTATGATACTTATCGTATCTGCCCCAGAGTATACAAGACTCGCAATGATGACACTACTGGAGACAATTAGGGGAGCAAGAAGCGTAAAAGGTCTGAGAAGCGACAGATACACTTGCATTCTATGAATAACAACCTCACCGAAACCACTCATAGTATAATGGTGCTACCTTTTTTTATATAAATATATCTTTACAGTTCTTATCAAAAATCTCATATTATAGAACGATTTAGTGTGAGATGTTTTTCAGACGAGAAACACCATTGATTTTTTGGATATATCTATAGATAGTATCAGGAACAAGATCGTCCCATGGTTCATCATAAACGATGCGTCTGCGTATCTCTTTTCCTGAATAACGTTTTCGATCAAAATATGCTGTTCCTTCTACGGCATAACCTTTTTGAGAAAAAAGTTTTTTCGTCAATGGGTTGTTCGCAATGACCACATCGAAATCAGGAACAAGAGAACAGACATGATCAACCCAATGCGGAGGATCATGGATATCCGGGATGAAAACAAGATGATAATCCTTGATTCCAGCTGCATCTAAAGATTCGGTAATCATTTGATATCGTTCCTCTGCTGAGAATGGGTTATCGGCAGTGTTACGATATTGAGAAGAACCGATGCCGATGATTATCAACTCATAGCGTGTTTTCAATTGTTGTAACAACAGAAGATGACCCTGATGGAATGGTTGAAAACGACCGATAAATAATGCTTTCATATCAAACCCGGGATGTCTTTTGCACGCGCATTAATACGTTAATTTTTTAAGGAAAACGGTTGTTCTTAATGTTTTTTTTCATCAGATTGAAGAGTACTGGTTTGTTTCTTACGTTCTGATTCAAGTTCCACCTTTCCGATGATTTTCGGAGGTCGCATTTCCTTTAACTTGCGTAAAAGCTCATCTTTGCCATTTCCGTCGATAAGAGCAGTTTGAAGAACATCTGTCAATGTCTCAACAGGGATGATCTCTACTATTTCCTTGTATTTATCTTCAATGAGAACGTCATTTAAATTCGCTTTGGGAATGAGCACCGTTTTGACCCCTGCCTCAGCAGCAGCCTCGATTTTTGCGGTCACTCCCCCTATCGGAAGGACGGTCCCTCGGATACTAATGGAGCCGGTCATTGCTACATCTTGTCGAACGGGGACATTTTCCATTGCTGAGATCACAGCAGTGATAAGAGAAATGCTCGCAGAGTCCCCCTCGACTCCTTCATACGTGCCGATAAACTGGATATGAATGTCATGTTTGGAGATGTCTCGTCCCATATATTTTTTGATGATGGCAGAGATATTTTGTACTGATTCTTTAGCAATATCTCCGAGTTTTCCTGTAGCAATCACTTTACCTTCTGATTGGGATCCTGCGGGTGTAACCTCCGCGACAATCGGGAGAACTAAACCAGAAAATTCACTCATTGAAGGATCGCCCGAGTGCACAGCAAGACCATTGACGACACCGACTTCCTCACCTAATGTTCTGAAGGACCGATAGCTTTTCTGTGATTCCAACGCCCGGTCTGCCACCTGCTGTTCTAAGGATCGTGCGATTCGTTTTGCTTCAATGACATGATTCGGTGTGATGATCATATCACCGCGCTCATAGGCGATATCACCAGCAACGCGTATCAAACCACCAAGCTCACGCAATCGTAACGATAGTTTCCCTTTCCGTCCGGCCCGTCGTTGTGCTTCATGGATGACCTCTGCAACTGCTTCTTTGTTGAAATGATGTATCTTACCGTCTTTCTTTACTTCTTGGGCAACAAAGCGGATGAGTTTTTCCCGGTTCTCCTGAGAATCATCCATCACGCTGTTCAGATAGCTTTCGTATCCATACCCTCGAATTCTTGATCGTAATGCAGGATGCATACCATTGAGCGCATCGAGGTTTCCTGCAGAAACAAGGATAAAGTCACAGGGAGCCGGCTCTGTTTTTACCATTGCGCCAAAACTTCTTTCTGACTGTCCGGTAATTTGGAATTTCTTCTCCTGAATTGCTGTTAATAAATGCTGTTGGGAAGGCAAACCAAGGGTATTAATTTCGTCGATGTAGAGCACCCCTTTATGAGCACGATGGATAGCTCCTGCTTCCACAAGTTGATGAGGCGGTGTTTCAAGACCAGCGGATTGAAATGGATCATGTCGTACGTCCCCAAGTAACGCTCCGGAATGCGCTGCTGTTGCATCGATGAACGGGGGAAGATCATTTTTTTCATGAGAAACCAAGAGTTTCGGTATCATCTGTAATTCTCTTCTCTGGGAAAATCCTCCTCTTGCAACGATGAGGTAGACCATGACTGCCGCAATCACACCAAAAATCGCATATTCGAAATGATTAGTTACAACGGCACCAATAAGGGATAATGTGACAATCAATAAAACGATACCAAGTATCATACTATTTTGTTGTTCCACTTTCCGTTTCGCTTCCTCTCGCTGTCCCTTGATTATCTCGTGGGCTTTTCCAGCGGGAACAACACGAATCGTTGGAGTGTTGGTATCCTCATTATTCGGATAGACGATGATATCTTCAAGTTCTCCTTTTGGGAGGAATTCAGTCATGGCACGGGCCACCATGGACTTTCCGGTTCCAGGATCACCAATAAGCATGACGTGCCGTTTCTGTTCTGCTGCTTTTTTTACAATTGCAACTGTTTGATCTTGTCCAATCACTTGATCAAGGAGGTTTTCCGGGACTTTAATTTCCTCAGTGGTGGTAAATTTAATCTCCTGGATCCATTTATCGATAGGAGGTAATTCCTCTTTATTTTGTTGATTTTGTTCTGGTTGAACAGTATTTTGTTTTGTTGCCATGGTCAAAACTCCCATCGAACGAGTTTGCTGCTTCATATTCTCGTTTGAGGTTTATCGACATATACACATGATATATATCAATTTTTTTCTTTCACGAAAGTTGTATCGCCGTTGGTTTTATAATACGATAGTTTATATCGATTGGCTAATGGCTTTTGACAGAAGAACTCTTATTATCCCAGATAGGACTCTTTTCGAAGAAACCGTCATTACGACGAGGGGTGATGTGGTCATTGGTGATCGTTCGTTACTGCGATTTGGCGTGAATACGGATGGTCGGATCTTTGTTGGTGAACATGCGATTATCGATGGGAATCTTAATTCACCTCATGATGTGCGCGTGGATATCTTTTCGACAATCGGTGGGGATATTCAGAGTGGAGGAAATGTTTATATCGGAGAGAAAACAAAAATTAAAGGGTCGTTGTCACTGAAAGGGGATTTGGATGTTGGCGATAGTGTTGAAATCGAGAAGGGATTCGAAGCGAAAGGGTGGATAAATATTCGGAACCCGGTCCCTATTGTTATATATATATTTGTATATCTTATGCAATTACTTAAAATGGGAAAAAGCGAAGAAATTGAACGCCTTCTTGAAGAACTAGAACAAAACGACGGCGATACAATACCCATCTCGGAGTCTTTCCTTTTTTTACCGAACAATTCCATCATCAGCACATCGAATTCAAAAGTTGAAGGAAACATCCAAATTGGGAAAGAATGCAAACTACTGGGTAACTATGATATTAAAGGGAACGTCTCGGTCGATGAGAACTCAGAAATATTTGGGACGCTGAAAGCCACTGGGAATGTCTTTCTTGGCAAAAAAGTAAAAATCCATGGTCATATTACCTCAACAGCCATCGTCAACATCACAGACCAAGTAGAGATAATTGGAGACATCTCCGGGGAAGAAATATTACTTTCGAAAACCTCCACAATACAAGGGAGACTCCTTGCGAAGAAGGGTATCTCATTTATCGATAAATCCAGCGAACAGGCCACCGAGAAGATCACACGCTTCGAAAAGGATGTTGATGTAGTCGATGAGGTAGAAAAAATATTGGAGTAGGAACTATGCAGCTTGGTATTGTTGGAAAGCCAAATGTTGGAAAATCTACGTTTTTCAATGCTGCAACAAAAGCCCATGCAGAAATCGCGAATTATCCATTCACCACCATTGATGCAAATCGAGGGGTGATGTACATCCGCAAACCCTGCCCCTGCAGAGACGCCCATGTCACCTGCACCCCGCATAATTCACGCTGCGTGGATGGGATACGTTTTGTCCCCATCGAAGCAATTGATGTCGCAGGACTCGTCCCTGATGCTCATAAAGGAAAAGGGTTGGGAAATAAATTCCTTGATGACCTACGACAAGCACACGCTCTTATCCACATCGTGGATGCATCTGGCAGCACCGATGCAGAGGGCAATCCCTGTAATATCGGCACCCATGATCCGCTCTTAGATGTTGTGTTTCTTGAAAAGGAAATTAACTACTGGTTGTTCGGTATTATTAAAAAAAGCTGGGAGGTCATCGCACGTAAATGTGAGCTTGAAGGCAAAAAAATAGAAAAAATGCTTGCAGAACAGCTCACAGGGCTTGGGATACGAGAAGAGCATATCACCGGGGCGATACGGAAAATCAACCTTGATATCTCAAAACCATCACAGTGGAAAGACGAGCACATTTTCAATCTCACGGACATTGTTCGCAGGATTAGTAAACCGATCATCATCGCATTTAACAAATGTGACAAAGCCCCAGACAGCCTTATGGCAAAGAAAGACGAACTGACCGACTATATCGTTATCCCATGCAGTGCGGAAAGCGAGCTAGCTCTAAGCAATGCCGCTGAGAAAGGGATTATCAGCTATACACCAGGTGCAAACGATTTTTCCATTATCAAAAAAGAGGAACTAACGGAAAAACAGCTCAACGCATTAGAGTATATCCGAACCCAAGTGCTGACAAAATATGGATCGACAGGGGTTCAACGCTGTGTTGACGAGGCGGTTCGCATGCTTGATCTCATCGTGGTCTACCCTGTTGAAGATGAACATCATTTGACAGATAAGGAAGGACGGGTGCTCCCAGATGCGCATTTAATCCCACGAGGATCGACCGCAAAAGATCTTGCCTACAAGGTCCATACCGATCTTGGGGATCATTTCATCAGAGGCATCGATGCACGAACCCATCGTATTATCGGTGCAGATCACCCATTAAAGGATGGGGATATCATAAGCATCATCGCAGATGGTTAACCTTCGGATATATTGCAGAACATGTAGGTGCATAAAGAGGTGCACGGTCTAGGGATAATGAGCTGCCTTGTAGATGCATAGGTATCTACAGAACAGCCTTTTATAGTCAGTAGGTGTTGCTTTTTTGGGATCACTTAACATATTATCTTCACTAGGAGGAAGAACGGTGTCGATGAGAAAAATAAGCAATAAAAGACTCTCGCGAAATCTGAAAATAAAAAAATCGCCATTACGGGTGCTTCCCTTGGCGACTTTTCAGACAAGACACCGCGTGAAACAAACGTTGAAAAAACAAAGAAAGCAGGAAATAAGCGCAGCATCGTTTTCATCTGAGGCGGTACGCTGTCCTATCGAAAAAGTTAACAGAGAAACGTGGAGAGGGATAAACAAATCTGGGGGAAAAGCACCACTTACGATTAAACCGTTTCTAAATTTTCATTTCACGATGAGTGCCTTACGCTGGATTTTACTGCTCATCATTATCTATCTTGCTGCTGGCACCGCTGTAGTGATGATTCAGGATGGGACCGAGTCGTTAAAAAACATTGTTATTTACAGCATTATGGGGTTCTTCACGTTCTTCATGGGGTATCTTGGCTGGATCCTTGCTCGTGACGTCCTTGTGATCGTGTCAGGCAGGAGGAACACTCGGAACGAGCTTGAAGTAGAGACATAGACGGTGTGTACTCTATCTTTTTATATCATTCTTTTTTTATTGTTTCTTTGAGGTATGACATGTGATCGTCTTTGATAATCATCTGCACCTTCGAAGAGACGGCAGATTCCTTGATGCGGTTAGGGAGTTCCAGGCGGCAGGGGGAACCCATTTCATCTTGTGTCAGTATCCGATGCCTGATGTTGTCATTAAGGAGAAAAGCTATCGATCATGTTACCAGGAAACACTTCGGATGGCTGAGGAGATCCGTGCTAGGGTGGGAATTGGTGTGTTTGTTGTCGTAGGACCTTACCCAGTAGATCTGCTTCCGTTACAGGAGCGATTCGGCAGAGAGGCTGCCCTGGATATTATGAGACGAGGAATGGAGGACGCCTCTCAACTATGCGAAGAAAAAAAATGCATCGCGATTGGTGAGATCGGTCGCCCGCATTTCCCTGTTGACCCGCAGTGTATCCAAGACTCAAATGAACTGTTGCTCTATGGGATGCAGAAAGCAAAAGACGTTGGAGTACCAGTCGTGTTACACACAGAGAGTACGACTCCAACACAGTGTAAGGAATTTGTTGAGATGGGTCAGAGAGTTGGTCTACCCTCAGAAAAAATCATCAAACATTTCGCTCCTCCGCTGATCACGGCCGAGGAGAATTTTGGTTTGATGCCTTCGGTTCTTGCAAGGAGAAATAATATCATCGAAGCGTTGAGGAAGGGCACCCGGTTTTTCATGGAGACCGACTATATCGATGACCCGCGACGACCCGGGGCGGTGCTTGCGCCAAAAACAGTCCCAAAGCTCACAAAACGACTCATGGAAGAACACCTCTTGTCTGAACAGCAAGCCTATAGTATCCATGTAAGCAACCCCCAGAAGACCTATGGGATTGACCTTGAAGCATAGGACCACAAGCAGAGCCTTCACAGAGGAAATATGGTATAAACAGGGAACTTGTTTCGTACTTTCCAATAGAGGATAGCATGGTCGTATTCCGAGGTTTCATTGCAATTGACATCACACCCACACCAAAGATCCTTGCTTTTGAAGAGGATATCCGAAGAACAGGTGCTGATGTAAAGCTGGTTGAACCGGAGAACATCCACATCACCATCAAATTTCTTGGGGACACTGATGAGCAGCATATCGACACCATTGAACAATGTATGAAAGGATCGGTTCAAGGCGTTACACCGTTTCCCATCACACTGAGGGGGACAGGGGTATTTCCGAACACGAAGTATGTCAAAGTGCTCTGGGTAGGGATCACTGATGCTGGGAGAATTGCCCCGATAGCACAGACAATCGACGCGGCACTGGTGCCCCTTGGTTTTCCAAAGGAACAACGAGGATTTTCCCCTCATCTCACGGTGGGTCGGGTGAAGACCGCTCGAAACAAAGACAGACTTCTCAGAGTGGTCGAGCAGTATAACATCGAGGAATTCACGGTTCAAGAAGTCCATGCGCTTGTGCTAAAGAAAAGCGACCTGACCCCCAAAGGACCGATTTATTCGACCCTGCGGGAAGTTAAATTCTGAGGTGGTACTATCCCATGTCGTGGCTGATGATTCTTGCACCGCTTCATATCGTCCTCTTCGTTCTTGCCCTAATCTTCATTGTTCCAAAGACCACCTGGAAAACACCGCGGGTCAAGTACAATAAAATACTCCGGTATCACCTTCCCTTTCTTGGTATTATCATCCTTGTCGTGATTGTGCATCTCATTGAAGTGAACATCATCGATGCGTTCACTACGTCACTCATCGGTTCTGATATGACCCCGACCATTCATTTCATTGAAGACGGGGTGGTGCAGTGGTTCTCAACGCAGTGGACACCACCGCTTCTGTATTTCTTCGTCTTCATCTATATTGGTCTGTACCCGTTTCTTCTCTGGTTTTCCTTGCTGTATTTCATTCTTGTAAATGAGAAAAAAGCGATGATGAACTTCACATACGCTTTTGTCGCTATCTACGCAATCGCTTTACCGTTTTACCTTTTTTTGCCGATCACAAACGTCTATACCTACTATGGAGGGACATCCGCGTTAGACACAGTAATTCCCACGGTGGAGCAGTTCTTCTATGCGACGACGACAAACAACAATTGTCTGCCCTCGCTGCATGTCGCACTCTCCCTGCTGGTCGCACAGACGGTGTCATTGACCAAGAATAAAAGGTTCATCGCCCTTGCGTACTTCTGTGCGGTAAGTGTGATCTGCGCAGTTATCTATTTAGCCATCCACTGGATAACCGATGTTATCGCAGGAGTACTCCTCGCTTTTGGGGTCTTTTACCTCATCAAACGCCTTCATATAGGAGACATTCATGATTCCGGGATCAAAACACATTGAGACCATCGTCCTAAAAAAAATAACCCCGACTCCAAGGGAAAAAAAACAGTTAGAGAACGTCATTCAAATCCTAAAAGAGAAGGTACGCAAAGAAATCAGCAAAACAACGCTGCCCATCACCCTTGAACTCGTCGGCTCTACCGCGAAGGATACGTTCATTCGAACCTCATTGGACATTGACTTGTTCCTCCTTTTCCCCGCAGCAGTACCTCGGGAGGTTCTTCAGGAGAAAGGGCTAGCAATCGGACGCGCCATCCTTGAAAATCAGGAGGAATGTTACGCCGAGCATCCCTATCTTCGCGGGACGTTTCGGGGATATAAGACCGAACTGGTCCCCTGCTATAAGATAGAGGACGCCTCACAAAAGCTCTCTGCCGTGGACCGTACACCGTTACATACAACCTACATTAAAAAGCATCTGAAGAACGCACAGAAAAAAGAGGTACGATTGTTCAAACAGTTCCTCAAGGGCATCGGGTGTTATGGTGCAGAGGCAGAAATCGAAGGATTCTCCGGGTACCTCTGTGAGATACTCGTCTTAAAATACGGCTCGTTTCAAAAGGTAGTAGAAGGAGCAGGCCCATGGGGGAGCGGAGAAAAACTTGCGTTGACACCTGGGTCGTACCTGGATTTTGCAACCCCGTTGGTCTTCATCGACCCGGTTGACTCTGAACGCAATGTCGCCTCAGCCCTCTCACAGGAACAATTCAACCTGTTCATCACCGCTTGTCAGGAGTACCGAAAGTGCCCACGGCTCACGTTTTTCTTCCCTAAGAAGGTTAGACCGTGGTCGTTTGAGAAAATCAAAAAAGAGCTTGGTGCACGAGATGTTCTTGCCGTGCGATTCCCAAAACCAGAGATCATCCCGGAAAATCTGTTCCCGCAGGTACGAAAAGCGGTCAGGGCGGTCCGGGACCTCTGTGAACACTATGACTTTTTGATTGAAAAAACTTCATTTACGATTAATCAGAAATATGTATATATTCTCCTGTATCCGAAGACGATGACACTGTCAAAAACCGTTTTGCATACTGGACCGCCGGTTGCCTTGAAGAAGAACGCAGATGAGTTTTTGAACAAATGGCTAAGTCATCCTCGGACGATAAAAAAACCCTATGAGAAGGATAAACGATGGTACGTTGAGATTGAACGTGAGTATACGGACATAACAATTCTTCTCAAGGAGCAGGTACAGCAGCAGAGCCTAGGTAAGAATATCGACCGGATGATTCAAAGAGAATGTAAAATCCTTCAGAAGGATGATTTATTCACTGAGGATCTTCGTGTGTTCTGGACAAACGCTCTTGATAAACGAAGAACCTGGGAACGATAAGAAAATCCTATCAGTCCGTTGTTGAACAATATAGTCTCACCCGCTCTCGCCAATATATAATATAATGGAGCAGAAACTTAGGTATATATTTTTTGAGTTGTTTTACAGCATTTGACGATTTCAGACCAAGTT
>JAFGFQ010000103.1 GCA_016930995.1 Thermoplasmatota archaeon
ATCATAGACAACTTGTATAAGTTCTTTGATATCAGATCCCTGTTTGACGATAAAATCGGTTTCCAATCCTTCTTTGTTTTTCCAGTAACAGATATCATATTGTCCTTGCGTTCTACGCCTCAATTCTAGATAGACGAGATTTTCGTACACTCTTCCTTTGTCCACCTTACCAAGAGTACTGTACTTGAAACCAACATCCCCGCAGTAGGCTTTTCGTGGATATTGGGTTCTATCTTTTATCTTGTATGAAAAAATAGGTACGAAAAAGAAAAGGTACGCAGCTTGTGCATATTGTTCGAGATACAGAATTTTTTCTTTTCCAATTTTGTAACCAAGGGTTTTATAATAGTTGAGGCATTTTGATGCGGAGAAGTACGGGCTTTGGATGACGTATCTGCCGAAGATATCAACAACACTTATGTCCTCATGTGCCATTTCAGCGACGTCCAATGCGATGATATCTCGGAAATATGAGTTGAGAACGCTTACTTTTTCTATCGGTGGTTTGGTAAGCGTGATCTCAGGGTATCCACCGTATTGCTGATACAGTTCAAAGGTTTTTTCACATTTACCTCGTCCAGAGGTTGTTTTTTCAAGAGGTATCTGAAGGAATTTGAGGAACTCTTGGAATGACAGCGGATAGAGTTCGTAGGGTAGCATACGGCCACGTAATGGTTTTGCAGGGCTTGCGATGCTTTTTCGTGATGAGCTGATAATCAAATAAAGTTGTCCTTTCAAGAGTTCATGTGTCCGTGCAAGCCACCCTTCCCACTTGGGTATTGCAGTGATTTCGTCGAGTAGCATGAATCCCGTGTCACCGAACCATTTGATTGTTTCGTCGAGAACGTTATCTCTGTTTTGTAATCGATTATCTTCGAGGTTGATGTAGCAAACGTGTTTTCCTTGGGATGTGAGGGTTTGAGCAAGAAGCATGAGAATGCTGGTTTTTCCTGATCGTCGAATGCCGGTGAGTGCGACGATTTTCAGTTTGGAGTTGTTGATGAATGCTTTGAGGTCGACATCTCTGTTGATGAGTTGTTTTTTCTTCGCGTAAGTATCCCATTCTTCGAAGATATCAAAAGGTTCCATGAATTGTTCTATGTTAAAACAGTTTTTAAATTTTTCTGTTCTGTAATAAAACGATTTAATACTCCTTTATAGAGGTGAGCTAACTGCGGGCATCTTACTTTGGCTCTGTACTCCCTCCTGCGGCATACCCTATTTTATAGCAGAAAAAAGGCAGTAACAGAAAGAAATACAATATTTTTATCGATATGAATTAAGTGTTAAAAAAACCAGAAAACGCGAGTTTTGTTTACTATGAACGGACAAGCAGTGAGACAGATTTATTCCCATGGGTCTCTTCTCTTTATTTGATTCAGGATTCCAAATCACTCCGCTGTATTTTTAAGAAATGCTTTTACGAGAGTAATTTTTACCTCCTCAAAATCCGAGGTAAAAAAAATATGAAAAAACAAGGAGCAGTAATAGGACTGATGGTAGTGTTGATAATCGTTGGATTGAGTGGATGTATCAACGTACCTGAAGAATTAACTCAGATGTCAATTATATCATTTAATGTCGAACCAGGTCTACTCAATCAGGGTGAATCAGCCAACATTAGTTGGGTTGTCATTAGTGCCTCTGCAATTACTATCGACAATGGAATTGGTACGGTCGCTCTGACCGGGCATCGGATGATACAACCAACTCAGACAACAACATATACATTAACCGCCTCGAATGCAACAACGACAAGGACTGCAACTGTTACCGTCACGGTAAACAATGAGTCTTCACAACCCGAAAAAACATTCTTGACAATAAGCGTTGGTTCGCAACTGTATAACTATTCGCTTACTGATCTTACAGAACTTGATGCTGTCTCAGGCGAGGGGAGTTACATCAATAAAATTGGGAAGATCACTGGACCAAATACATATACTGGTGTGACGGTCAATGTCCTGTTAGAGTCGATTCCGTCTCTGCCAAGCAACTACACCTTCCGTGCAATCGCAAGTGACGGGTATGAGCGTAATTTTTCAAGTGATGAACTGAATGGGTACGTACCGGTCTTCAATGAGACTGGTGGGGAACTTGGACTTAGTAATCTTACGATGATTATCGGGTATAAGGAGAATGGAGTGTTTTTGAATGAGACGACAAAAGGTCCGCTGCGGATCGCGTTTATCGATGATGTGCCGTCTCTCACCAACTCAGGATTGTGGTTAAGTTCTCTTGTGAAAATTGAGATCATCGCGGAATAAATATCTACGAAATAAAAAGGATAACCACTTCGTGCAAAGGGATTAGGATGAGCAATCCTGCCCTCTGTTGTTCTTCTAACATTCTATTCAGGTCTTTTTTTTTTCTCCCTGATACATCATCCTCATGTAAATTAATAATGCGACTCGTTTCATAGTGGAGAAGATTGTTGTAATTGTCATCCATCTTTACATCGTAGTGTACATTGAACATTCGTGTCTTAAAAAAAATGCATAACAATTAAATATCGTTATAATATACATTTATCATCCTATTTTGGATGTGGTAGGAAAATGGGGAAAGAGTTTAGAAAGAAGGTAACGGCACTTGGTGTTGCCTTAACCTTGATGCTTCTTATTTTTGCTGTATTACTGCCGTCAGCCTCTGCGGTGAAAGTCTCTGCGGGTATCCCCCAAGACACGATGGTCAATGCTGGAACAACGATTGTTTTTGAGGAGGTGAACCTCACCATACGAAGTGCGGAGGCAATCCCGGTTAAATACCTGACCTTTGTTGTTTTTGACAGTAATACGAATCATAAGGTGGCTCAGGTGCGGTTCTCCCTTGAGGGAACAGAGATTTCCGAGACACCCCATGCAGCATTCTGCGTGGTGAATGTCACAGACACTTCTGATCTACCCTATCAGAGCAAAGGACGCTTCTACGGGTACGATGAGCGGACCGGGCGTAATGTGACCCGGTTTCGTTTTGGTTATGGTTATGGGTATGGGTATGGGAACCCTGATGTGACTGTAATGTATACGATTACGTATAAGACCTGTAAACCAGGGACCTATTATGCAAAACTTTTTGTGAAAACCACAAAGTATACCTATACCTCGGGAGAGACGATGCTGTTTACCGTCCAGCCACGGTCACCTCTTTCGGTTTTTGTTGACATCAAACCCGGGTGTTGGCCAAACAAAGTCACCCTCAAAGATCATGGGTATCTGCAGGTTGCGATTTGTGGTACAAACAGTTTTAATGTTCGTACGATCGATCCCAGATCGTTGGTTCTTTCGTTGTACAAAGGGAAATATCGGGTAAAACCTCTGTGCTGGAGCTATCAGGATGTGGCCACTCCGTACATGGGGTACGAGGGTGGTGGCCATAAGGCAAAGGGCGATGGGCGTCTTGATCTCGTCCTGAAGTTCCGTGTTGAACAGGTGATTCATGTCTTCAAGCTCTTCAGACATCCTGGGGAGACGCTTCGGTTAGTTCTCACTGGTGCATTGAAGAAAAACCTAGGGGGCTTCCCCTTGACTGGTGATGATTACCTCAGAGTCATCAGCCTCCATAAAAAGTGTAGATAACAAAGAAAATTCATTGGTATTATCTCTTTTTTTGTTGTGCTTGCCAAAGAATTTTAATGTGGTCCTATTGTTTTCATCAAATGTAAAAAAAAACAGTGTTTTTTGGATAAATGAAGGAAAAAACCGGCCTTGGATTTTATATCCTCTTTTCCTTTTTTTACTTTGAAAGGGGAGTGAGAAGATTTAGTTCAAACCAACGGTAGGGTATCACCACAGCCGATTTCTGAGCAGATATGTTGCTTTTTTATCGTGTGTCAGTATGATTATGTACTTTTCCTCCATCCCCTCAACACCGCAGAAGTATGGCAGCAGAACTCCATAAATCTCTCCATCTTCGTATTTTGTTTTTGCTGCCATACTCTTTTTTATAATGCCTCTCTGACCTCTTTGAAGAGGTTTGTTCTGTTGTGACTTGGTTTGAAAATCCGTCGTTATTTATCCGATGCTTTCCGTGGTTCAACGAGAAAATCTTTGAAGGATCAGCTGATTTTTTTTCGTTTTGACATTTTCTCTCCATAGATTTAAATCTGATGAATTGAAAAAATAGTACTGTGCTGTTTATCTGCAGCACCTAGGAGGAGAGATTCATATTATCACCGGTTATGATCTAACAACTCGGATTATCAACAGAATCATTGCAGAGCAGTGCGAGTACCA
>JAFGFQ010000104.1 GCA_016930995.1 Thermoplasmatota archaeon
AGTCCAGCTAGTTTCATTGCTCCGATTATGATATCTTTCCATATAAGAGCTATGATGAAACCAAAGGCTGCTGCTATTGATACTGCTATTGTGCTCTTTATCTCCTTTATGGTTACCATTTTTCACCTCCCCATAGGTTTAGTTATAAGGAAAACATGTCAAAGCTATTTAATCATTTCGAAAAAAATTACTTTAAATATGGTTATTCAAGAGGAATGAGATTTTTTCCATATAAAAACCGCAAACAGAGCAAAGGCCAGATAATCAAGAGAAGCATCAAAAAAAACGTAGGTAGAACCCCGAAATGGTCGATCAAATAACTCAATAGTACAAAAGGGATTAACAAAAGACCAAGACCTTCATGCAGACCCTCGTACTGGAGCATTCGCTTACGGTTACTTAGTGGTGCTTTTAATATACCTCTGGTGGTATAAAACAAGATAAACGCTATTATGAGAACACCGACAAGCGGAATCGGATATCCATAAAGGAAAATCGAGGTAAAGCCGAGCAGAAACGGAACAACGGCCATCAACAGATGGGCACTCTTCACGAGGAACGTATATATAATAAAGAATCGTGGTTTTATCAATTCATTCTCTGCTACATGCACACCAAGGACAACCGGAGTGGTTCGAATGCCAAGTTTTGTATCGAATTCCACGTCCTTTAAATTCGCTGAGATCCCAACACTGAACACCCATTGCAAGAACCCGACACAAGAAATCACAAATGCAAACAAGGAAATCTCATCAGAGACGGTAAATGCACCAAACAAACCATACGAAAAGACGGCTGCGCCTAGCACATATTCCATTCCAGGTTTTCGTTTGCTGTATCGATTATAAAGGGTCATAAGGAAGAAAGATAACAATAATACAACAAATGAGCGAATGGAAAAGAAAAAAACGACACATAAAACAACTGAAATGAAAAAAGCACTAAGAAAAAGGAAACCTGCCTTTCTTTTTGATATCACCCCTGATATCAGCGGTCGTTGAACAACATATTTTGACTGACGGTCAACCTCCATATCATAGTAATCATTTTGAACAAAGACAAAAATATGCCCAAGCAACCCGATAATCAACAACAAGAAAAGAGAAACAACATCGAACTGCCCATTACATAACGCACCAAAGACAGGGGTACATCCAATAAAAAGAATACCGTATGGTCGGATAAGCTTAAGGTACTCACGTGCATTCACGATGTCACTACTCGTCTCTTTTCTCCACAATCTTTTTTTCAAAGATGCAGTTCAACCCATTTTCCCTGTCCTTCCCAAAGGCGTATCGAGTATACTGGTAACTTATCTTTCAGTTGGTGTGCGATCCATTCCAGAATATGTTCGGCGGTTGGATTCTCAAAAAGCTCATTTAATGCTTGATGATCCAATTTTTCAATGACCGCAGCTTCCACGATTTCCTTTAGTTTTACAAAATCAAGGACCATTCCGTCTTTCTTTCTCTCTCCATCTAAAACAATTTCTAATTTATAGGTATGTCCATGAAGTTTCTCACATTTCCCCTTGTATTCTGGAAGATAATGTGCTGCATCAAAAAAGAACTCTCGGCACAGTCTCATATATCTCATTCCTTTTTTTTTCTTGAAATGGGAACCAGGGTTATTAATATCATCTATTTATAGAAGACCACTTTGTCATGCCAGGGCTTATCTGTATATATATCTTTGATAGTCTTCTTCAATACAGGATGAAGAAAGCTTGGATCAATATCCATGAGTGGTTGAAGAACAAAAAGCCGTTCCTGAATCAACGGATGAGGTATAGTAAGATTTTTTGAATGTATTATGCGATTTCCATAAAACAAGATGTCGATATCAATACTCCTTGGTCCATTTTCTACAGTTGAGATTCTGCCTAGTTTTTGTTCAATAGATTTCAAAAGTGCTAAGAGGGCATGTGGTTCAATCTCGGTTTGAATTTCAACAACGCAGTTTAAAAACCATTGTTGTTTGATATTCCCAATCGGTTCGGTGAGATAGACGTGAGATTTTTTTTGTATTATACAGACCTTAGCAATCAATGCAAGAGCTTTCCGAATATTTTTTTCCTTTTCGCCCATATTTGAGCCAAGACCAAGGAATACCTGTGGCATTAGATACCTCGGATTGCATCGACGATATGAAGAGCTCGTTTACATTCTTTCACATCATGGACACGTACCATATTTGCTCCATTTATGACAGCGATGGTGACTGCGGCAATGGTTCCTTCTAAACGTTCTTTTACCGATAACCCTGTGATTGCTCCGATAAAAGATTTTCGTGATGGTCCGACGAGAATGGGACAGCCAAGGGACTTGAATGACGCCAACTGCTTCAGGATTTGAAGATTATGCTCTATTGTTTTTCCAAACCCAATCCCCGGATCGATGATGATTTGTTCGATATGCTCGTTACGTGCTGCATTGATTTGTTTACGAAAAAACATAGTGAGGTCTTCAAGGAGATTATTATATTGAGGATTCTGCTGCATAGTTGTTGGTGATCCCTGCATATGCATCAGCACCACCGGAACTTTGTTTTTTGCTATGACTTTTCTCATTTCTGGGTTTCTCAATCCTGTGATATCATTAATAAGATGGGCTCCTGCCTTTAGACAAATGTCTGCAACATGTGGTTTGTAGGTATCGATGGAGAGAGGAATGGATACCTCATCGAGGAGGTGCTGCATCACAGGCAACACACGAGCAAGTTCGTCTTTTTCAGATAAAGGATGGGAACCGGGTCGTGTGCTTTCCCCCCCGATATCAATAAGATCTGCTCCTTCAGATACCATTTTTTTTGCGTAGTCGACCGCTGTGTCCACCTTGTCAAAGAAACCTCCATCGGAAAAAGAGTCAGGGGTTACGTTAAGGATGCCCATGATGATTGTTTTATCGAAATGTATGGTATATTCTTTGCAGATAAGCGATGAAGGTTGTGCCATTGGTCATACCAAATGACAACGCCCTATTAATACCCAGTGATACGAATTCAACTTTTTTATTATTTATATTATATTATATAATTTGATAACAGTTGTACAACAAGACTTTATAAGGGGGAAATTAACACTTTTCTTGCATGATAGTAATCGGACTTTTATCCACCGAAGAAGAAGCACTAGAAATTCAATTTATCGCAAAAATATGCACTGTTGAAAACCGTATTCGCTATCTTGTGCATGTCGAGCGAATAAAACGACTTGTCAGTGAGCAAACCAGAGTGTAACGCAAATTACAATAACACCCTTTTTGTTCTGTTTTTATAATGACCGTATTGATTGTTTCTTCAACAGAGGATCCCGCAAGTACGCATATAAAAAATTGTCTCATGGAACAAGCGTCATGGGAAGAGTATGGAACCTTTTGTAATATGCCGGTCTTCAGAAATAGTTTAATGAAAAATCTCGTAATTGTTACCATCCCTGATAAAAAAATACGACATGAGAACATTGACATTGAAGTCCAAACACACCTACACCTTGACCCAAGGATAACTATCTTTCTTTCCAGACATCGTAGTAAGATGGGGGAACCAACGCTGACCGTTCATCCTATTGGTAATTTTGGGGACGCTGAGTTTGGTGGACAACCAAGGACTTTAGTACCTGCAGCACCACGAACGATGGTGTCTCTGCTTCGCCTTATTAAATATAACCTAAGTATAACGAATCTCGAGTATCAAGTCTGTTACGAAGTCACTCATCACGGGCCACTTCTCAAGATCCCAACGCTGTTCGTCGAGGTGGGAAGCACCGAGGTTCAATGGCAAAAAAAAGAGCCTGCATCGATTATTGCAACATCACTTCTTCAGATGTTTTCAAAATTTCATTATGAAGAACAATGTCCAAGTGATATTCCTGTCCTCCTTGGCATCGGAGGTGGTCATTACGCACCGAGATTTACTGATGTTGCGTTTCAAAAAAATGTCGCCTTTGGCCATATGATTCCATCCTACCATATCAACCCAGACACTATCGATTGGCCGATACTACAACAAGCCATCCAGGCTACCCCTAATTTCTCTGGAGTCTACCTTCATAAGAAAGCACTAAAAAAATCACAGGTCACCAACTTTAAACAGTTATTTCATAATCATGACGTCCCAGTCCTCTCAAGTGAGGAGTTACCGTCCCTTGTGTAACTGTTCTTGTGCGAGTTGATGGGCACGTCGTAATGGTTCAGGGATTTTCGTGATACACAGGTGTCTTACAATATCAACACTCGTCGAAAGAGAGACCCGATGTCCTGGTGAGACATAGACAGGCCTTCTTCCCTTTTTTATTGAATATGCATAACCTCTCTGTTCAGAATCAATCAATATCTGCGAATCTCGTAGTGTCCCATAAAGCAATGTTTTTGCTATACCAACCGTCGGAATATCCAAAAGGATACCTGCATGCGACGCAAGTCCACAGTAAGCAGGATGCAGGATTCCGTTTCCATCAAGAAGTAAAAGAGATGGTTTTCTCCGTAGCTTCTTTACGAGTTGTTGAACAATAGGAAGCTCTCTATACGAAAAATATGTGGAAATGAAGGGAAAATCAGTAAGCGAAAACCTAACCACTTCTTCAAGCACTTGCCTCGTATGATAATCAAGGACAACACAAGCTCCACATGCCTCCTTAAATTCATTATCTGGGTATGCGACATCAACACCAGCGACTGTTGTAAATGAATCATTCTCGTCTTGCAGAGAGATTTTTTTACTTAGTTGTATCTGTTCTTGGCGTAATTTTTTTAAAGGATATCCTGTGTCAAAATCATTGAAGAACACCGTGTCAAAATCAACGATTTTTCCTTTTTTCACGTGAATTGAATCCTTCTTTAGTCGTCTGATTTTATCATCAATTCCCAGTCCAAAACCACCAAGCCGGCCATCGGAATGAACGATTTTGTAACACGGCATGTCATCCGCATTTGGGTTCTGATTCATCATCCGACCGACTGCTCTTGCTGCGACCCTATCACCTAACGCTTCTGCCACTGCGCCATAGGTCGAAATCTTCCCCGGGGGAATCTGTCGTACCATCTGATAGGTATATTCAAAAAGATTCATATAGAAATATCAATTATGCAGTGTAAATAATTTACTCTTCCTTATTTGAAGGGGGACAATACATCATGCCAGATCGTATGAATACAATCAAATTCCTTGGGACCGCAGGAGCACGGTTTGTTGTCATGAAACAATTGCGCGCTTCTGGTGGAATCTGGCTTTCACTTGATGGAACACAGGTCTTAATTGATCCAGGTCCTGGTTCCTTGCTTCATTGTCTCTCTAGCCGGCCAAAGTTAAATCCTCAGGAGCTGGACGGTATTATTCTTACACATCGTCATCTTGATCATTCCAATGACATCAACATCATGATCGAAGCGATGACAAACGGCGGGTTTCACAGGAAAGGGATTGTGTTTGCACCAAGCGATGCATTAGAAAACGACCCGGTTGTTCTCCACTATGCACGAAAGCAAGTTGACCATGTGAAGGTTCTTACGGAGAAAGGGCAGTATCGAGTGGGGACTATCTCTTTTGAAACACCGATTCGGTTCAAACACGGGGTTGAAACATACGGTATTACTCTCAGAGGAAAAACCAACAGCGTATCACTGATTACCGACACTGATTTTTTTCCCGGTTTAGCATCCTATTTCACGGGGGATATCCTTATTGTCAATGTTGTTATGTTGGAGGAGAAAAGCAACATCGAACATCTGTGTTTGCATGAAGCAGAGCAAATCATTACGCAAAGCAAGCCACGACTTGCGATACTGACTCATTTTGGCATGGGCATGGTGAAAGCAAAACCCTGGGAGATAGCAGAAACACTTTCTCGTAAACTCGGAATTCATGTTATTGCTGCCCGAGATGGTATGCAAATCGATATGAATCAGTATACAAAATAGTTTTAATTCTCAACAACGATATCAAAAATGATGATGCTGCGAGCATTGCTGCCAAAATACCATGATATTCTTGAAGAAAACGGCACGGCTTGTTATCTGAATTGTAAACATATCCCTGTCATATTTGATCAATCTCTTTCAACTGATGAGCTCTGGCGGATTCATGACGAGGTTCTTGGTGTGTACACTGTTCAAAATACCATTCAAACACCCTCACTTCTCGATTTAAAAATCGAACTTGCTGATCGTCTCTTTCAAGCGTGTTGTTTCTGTGAACATAAATGTAAAGTTGACAGAAGAAATGCTGCAGGGATTTGCGGCGTCCAGGAGGCACATGTCGCTCTTGAGTTTTTACATTACGGGGAAGAACCTGTTCTTACTCCGTCGCATACAATCTTTTTTTCAGGATGTACTTTTCATTGCGTGTTTTGTCAGAATTGGGATATCAGTCAGGTTCCGTGTGGAACGATTATCGCACCAAAACAGCTTGCAGCACGTATTGAACAACGCAAGACACAGGGATCTCGCAATGTGAACTGGGTTGGGGGAGACCCAACATCAAATCTTCCATACATCCTCAAAGTCCTTCGATATGTAAACAGTAATATTCCACAGGTATGGAACTCAAACATGTACTGTTCTGAGGAGACGATGAAATTGCTACATGGTGTTATCGATATCTACCTAACGGATTTTAAATATGGGAATGATTCGTGCGCAAAAAGACTCTCTGATGCTGATGGATATGTCGCAGTCGTGAAAAGAAACCATTTCTTAGCATATCAGCATGGTGAGGTTATCATTCGACATTTGGTATTACCGAACCATATCGAGTGTTGTTCAAAACCGATTATTGATTATATCGCCAAGACTCTTCCAAATATTGTTGTGAATATTATGGCTCAGTATCGACCTGAATACATTGCTTATGAATATAAGGATATAGCCAGATCTCCTTCACCAGAGGAAATCTTGCAGGTCAGAGAATATGCGGAAAATCATTGTATCAACCTTATTTAATGTTGGTATTTCTCATTTCTCTTCTCTTGCCTTTTTGTGCTTGCTTTAAAATTGTATCACGAACTCACCAGGCATCAATTGGCGGGTTTTCTCCTCGATTTCCTTATACGAATAGATATTTATTAATATATATAAATATATATTCTTTTTAATGTTATTTACCTTTCTTTACCTCCACGTATTATCAAAGAGAGGATTTGATACAAAAGAATAGTAAGTATTACCTTCAAAAATCAGTTTGAACAGGTAATACCATTAGAGAATCTCATCGTCGATGATTCCATGCCACCGAAGAAAAACATTCTTCTTCATATTTTTTTGTCAATGCTCGTTCATTTTCAGTGAGTTTTCCTTCGCTTAACTTCACCTGAAATTCTTCCTCAAAACCTTTGATCATCACTTGAGAAACCTGCTGAAAACCTACCTCTCTGCCTAACAGATGCTTTACCGATGTCACTCTCTGTTTTACGTCAGCAATGAGCTTATCCTTAATCTTTTCATTTGGAACCTTCAACAAAGAAAACATTTTGTTGACATCAACATCCAACAGGATAGTACCATGCTGAAGGACTGTTTGTAATTTTCTTGTTTGCGCGTTTCCCGAAATCTTTTGTCCCCTAGCAACAATATCATTTATCGGAGCATATTCGCTCTCAATGCCCAAATGTTGCAACCCTCTCATAAGAGCTCTGCATATTCTTCCATAGCTTTTCATAATATTTTTAGGAATCTCTGGATGAGCTTCCGGAATGACGATACTATAGGTCAGTTCTTTCTCATGGAACACCGCTCCTCCGCCGGTAACCCGCCGAACATAATCAACGCCAAACCGTTCACAAGCAGCGATATCGACCTCCTCTGTCAAACTCTGGAAATATCCAATAGAAATCGCTGCAGGTGCCCATCCATAGAAACGGACTGTTGGAAGAGCATTCCCTTTGCTTACTTCTGAGAGTATCGCCTGATCTATCGCCATATTCGAAAAAGCAGTATCAAAACCGGTTTGAAGCAATCTCCATTGTTCTTTCATACTTTACACATCAATATCCCTTGTGTTAACCCCTCTGCATTCAACCCAATAAACTGAATATGATTCTTAGCAATAAGCGAAGAGATTTTTTGCAGTAACACTTCTTTTTCTAACGCTATATTTTTCAAGTCCTTTTCGATGAGTTCGATGGCCTCCTCCGGATAAGCAAAGAAATCACCCGTGATTCGAACGCTCTGGATTACCTTTCTCTTCTCATCATACTCCAAAGAGATCTTCAAGAGTTTTCCCTGCGGCACTTTATACACAGATTGTGATCGCATAGTCTATAGGCGTATTCAACTTTCTTTTTAAAAAGTTCTGCTTCGACGACTCCCTAAAGAGGGACATCCTGTGCATGATAGGAACTGCGGACAAGCGGTCCTGATTCGACATGTCGGAACCCTAGAGTATACGCGGTAGATTTTAACTCCAGGAATTCTTCAGGAGTATAATATTTCTTCACCTCCAAATGATTGCGTGTAGGCTGCAGATATTGTCCTATTGTGAGAAAATCAACACCAACACCTCTTAAATCATGCAATGTTCTTAGGATTTGCTCTCTTGTTTCCCCAAACCCTACCATGAACCCAGATTTTGTCGGGATTTTCACTCCTTTGATCTTTATCGCGTGTAACACCTTTAAACTTCGTTGATAGTTCCCTTGAGGCCGTATCCAGGCAAATAAGTCTTCAACCACCTCTATATTATGATTAATTACATCGGGTGTTGCATCGATTACTTGTCGTAACACCTCCAGATCTCCTTTGAAATCTGGGATTAGCACCTCTATTTTACACCCTGTATTTAATAATCTTATTTCCCTGATCGTCTCATTAAACACACCTGCTCCCCCATCTTTTAAATCATCCCGAGTTACCGATGTGATCACCACGTATTTCAATTCTAGGGTTTTCACACTTTCAGCGATATCATGAGGTTCATCAGGATTAAGAGCCGAAGGTACTCCATGACACACATTACAATATCGGCACGCTCTCGTGCAGATATTACCCAGTATCAAAAAAACAGCAGTACCACTCCCAAAACATTCCGCAATGTTTGGGCATTTTGCCTCTTCACAGATAGTATGTAACTTGGCGGATCGCAAGAGCGTCTTTACTTTTGAATATTCTTCCCCTCCACCAATTCTTACTTTGAGCCAATCCGGATGTCGCCTCATACTATCTGAAGAAAAACAATGGAGCTTATAATGCTGTTGCCTCTTGTTTCCCATAAAAAGAAACGGTTCTATACGCCCATGGTCACTCTCAATAAATCCCGTAACCCCGGAGAAATACCAAGGATGAAGATTCCAATTTTCAGGAGATTTATCAATCGTGAATATTTCCCAAGTTCTTCTCTGTAGACGACATCGAAAACGTAGATGACAAGAATGATCATCAGAAATTTAACCAGGGGAAACAACGGGGGCCATATCTCCATAAGAGTATTGGATGCAGGGTGTTTTTCGATATAGGATGGTAATCCCATGTGTAACGGATCATAAATACTGATGTAACTGGTTAACCCATCAATCAGATGACCCCCAAGCATCGAGAGATTCAAGGGACTTTTGAATACCGCGATATGTTCATGACCTCGAAAGATCCAAGCAATCAGATAAACGATTGTAAGAATAAAAGCGACAAGGCCGATAATCAAAACCAACACATTAATGTAGGAGCCATACGAAACACTCCAAGGATCGCCAGTGACCCATCGTCCGATAAGGAAAAAACATGGGAGCACGACGAGTAATCCACCCGAGAAAATGACCGTATTAATCGAAATCATCTGTTTTTTACCGATACGATAAAGGAAGGGAAGAAACGCGATCAATGAAAGAATGTAAAAAAACCACGGTTCTATGACAGACACACCACAACGAAAATCAACAAACCACAATATGGTATAGACTGTATCAATAAGAAGGAATATCACGAAAAGAATCAAGAGCGTCTTCTTTTGGGAGAATGTCTTTTTTTTGAGGTAATACCCTAAAAAAAGAAAGAGAAGAACATAAAACGTCGTCTGAAAATATATCAATGGTGAGATGAACCAGTAGACGAAGGGAACAGTAAAATAATTCGTGTCTTCCAAAACCCGTGTCACTGGACCAAACAGGATATAGGGAAGCAACGCGAGGAGGAACCACCAATCAATCTTGATTTCAAGTTTCTTTAATAATTTATACAATCCATACAATGCACACACAAGGATAGCCCCATAGGTGACCTCTGAGAGAAGGGTATATCCTTCAAGAGCAACGACCCCATTGTAGGAGACAGAATGCCCTGTCGCGTCAGCAACCACCGGCCCCCAGTAATACTTCCAGATCCATTGATCATAGACTACGGAAGGAGCAAGGAAGTATCCAACGATGATTACTGTAAGAATCCCCAGGAAAATACCTAGGCACAAGATGATTTTCTGTCGTGCGCTCATTATTGGTAGTTTCATTTGCACAGGGCTAAGAAAACGATGCTATATTAATTTACCCGCCTCCTCCCTTTTCATGACAATTATTATAAAGGAAAAATATTATGTACAATATAAGGGAAATAATATGAAGAAAATAATGACGATACTGTGCTTTTTCTTAATTATTCTTCCAATCTCTTCCATAAATGGTGGGAAAACCGATAGTAGTCTTGATATGCTTGTTTTTCCCACATCGTTTAGTTGGCGAGACATCAATGGAACTGATTATACCACCCCTATCAAAGACCAATCACCGGCACCGACCTGTGAAGCCTATGCATTATGTGCGGTACTTGAAACAAAAATGCAGTACCAACTCAAAGAACTCTATGACCCCGATTTGTCAGAAAGCCATCTCTATTTCTATCCTGGAGGTACCATTGCACAAGGATATGTTAGTATTGTTGATGCAGCAGAATATCTCATCGAACATGGTGTCCCTGATGAAGGATGTTACCCAGAACCACATCGAGGATTTGATTATTCCTTTGAAAGCATCCCCGGATGGGAGAACAGGACTGTAAAAATCACCGAATGGGGGTGGGTCGACCATGACATAAACGTCATGAAGCAAGCCCTTCTTGACCATGGGCCACTGGTTATCTGCATCCATCTCTGGAGAGATTTCTTTTACTATTCTGGAGGGGTGTTAAAACCTCATATTTTTAGATATGTTGCAGGTCATGTGGTCACCATCGTTGGCTATGATGACAGCAAGAGCGCTTGGCTTGTGAAAAACAGTTGGGGTACGAAATGGGGACTTGAAGGATGGTTCTGGATGTCCTATGATGAGAGAATGATTGCAGAATGGTATGGTGAGAATACCGGAGTGATGTACCTTGAGGGCGTCTATGGGAACATGAAACCAGATGTTCCAAAGCTCAGTATTGAAACACCTCTGTACTCTCACACGTATCTGTTTGGAAAAGAGATTCCTACTCTCATAAAAAAATTACCTCTTCAGAGGGCAGCTGCCCGCATCATAGGCCCCTTAACGATACAAATCACTGCTGAAAACACCGATTCTGTAACGTTCTCTCTTGATGATACACCCCAACACATCGATACGGAGGCACCATATTCCTGGGATCTTCAAGCATCTCGCGGCTTACATACACTTCTAATCACAGCGACAAATGTCCATAATGTATCCTCGCTTGCGATACAAGATATTTACGTCTTTTAACAGTTTGATATATCCATGGGCGAACTATAAAAAAGAAAAAATTCAAAGGAATGATCATACACAGTAGCAGTTAGTCACCAGAGATCGTTTCCACAGATATTGGGGATCATCTATTCTCTTGGATATCATATATTTTTAGAGACAATTAATAAAGCTTGTGGTACAAGACAAAGAAAACATAATAAACCTGTAGTTTACTCCCCTGAGTCCAACATGGAACGATTTACAAAATTTAAAACGATGATTTTCCCTAGAGAAGTCATTGTGGGTCATAACACAACCGATCAGATTAAAGGAATCTGTAGTCATCTCGCACCAAGTAATAATATCCTTCTTGTCTGTGATAAAAACACGAAACGAATCTCTGGCGATCGGATTGAAAAGATACTCTCGGGAGCAGGGTATGATCTCAACATGGTTGTCCTCTCATTGCCCTTAATAAAACGTGATGTACTCCCAGCATGGCCGACGATTCGGGAAGTAAATACCGTTGTAAAAGAAGCGAAGAGGACCGGTTCAGATTTCTTACTTGGTGTTGGGGGTGGCTCTGTTATTGATGTTACGAAATGTGCCGCCTATGAACTTTCGACGAATTTTGTAAGTGTCCCAACATCTGCTTCACATGATGGGATGGCATCACCTCGTGCCGCATTAAAAGACAAAAAAGGATCCATCTCAAAAACAGCAGTATCCCCCATGGCAGTTCTTGCAGACACTGCAGTGATTATGAAAGCTCCGTACCGGATGCTTGCTTCCGGGTGTGCTGATGTGATTTCAAATCTTACTGCGGTCAAGGACTGGGAGCTTGCACATCGCTTAAAAGACGAAGAATTCAGCACCTTTGCCGCATCACTCTCAACAACATCCTCTCAACTATTACTCAATAAAGCCGAGGACATCAGAACAGGCCTTGAAGAAGCAGTCTGGCAGGCGATAAAATGCATGGTTGTCTCAGGAGTTGCAATGAGCGTTGCTGGGAACACGCGACCTGCCTCAGGCGCTGAACACATGTTCTCCCATATGCTGGATGCCATTGCACCCGGAAAAGCGTTACATGGAGAACAATGTGGAGTTGGTTCCATTATGATGATGTACCTTCATGGAGGAGACTGGCAACAAATCCGTGATGCCTTAAAAATGATTGGTGCACCAACAACCGCAAAGGAACTGAATATCCCAAAGAAAAAAATCATCCAAGCGCTCATGGGCGCACAGAAAATACGTCCTGACCGTTATACTATCCTTGGAGAACTTGGATTAACTGAGGATGCTGCAAAGAAACTAGCGAAGATTGTCGGAGTGATTTGATGGTCCTTGTCACCCTTGTCGGTGAACTTCTTGCCGTCGAGGGGGAAGAATTCACGTATCTTGGTTCTGTTGGCGAATGCCGTAACTGTCAGTTGAAAACCGTCTGTTTTAATCTTAAACCTGGGAGAAACTACCGCATAACCAAACTACGAGAAAAATCCCATGATTGTACCATCCATGAAGGAAAGGTCATCGTCGTTGAAGTCGAAGAACTCCCGCTAACCGTTGCTATCAAGAATGAACTTCCTGAAGGAACGACAACGACCGTAGAAAAAACCGCCTGCAAGAGCATCGGATGTGATTCATTACAAATTTGTACCAACACAGCGCTTCAGAATGGAAAAACCTATACCATCAAGAAAGTCTATGAAAAGATAAACTGTCCAAGACATTTTGAATTATACAAGGTAGATGTCTCCGATTAAATTAATTGTCGTAAACCGATGGATATAAAGGAAGAATACTGTCTTTGGTTAGATTTTCGCCTCACTCATTAAGAGCTTTACTTTGTCTAGCTTTTCCCAAGTAAAATCAGGTTCTTCCCTGCCAAAATGCCCATATGCTGCGGTGTTTTTGTAGATAGGCCGGCGAAGGTCAAGTTGTGCGATGATATCCGCGGGTTTGATAGGGAAAAACTCTCTGATGAGACGTTCAATCGCATCAAGTGATATTTTATTTGTGCCATAACAATCAATATTGATAGACACTGGTTCTGCCACACCAATAGCATAAGCAAACTGGATTTCACATTTCTCTGCTATTCCTGCTGCAACAATGTTTTTTGCAATATATCGCGTCGCGTAGGCTGCACTTCGATCGACTTTCGATGGGTCTTTTCCAGAAAAAGCACCACCGCCATGTCGACCAATGCCGCCATACGTATCGACAATGATCTTCCTCCCTGTTAAACCGGCATCCGCATAGGGTCCACCGCGAACGAAAGCTCCTGTTGGGTTGACATGATAAATGGTATTGTTATCTATCCAATCACTACAAATAGGTTTGATGATTGTCTCGATAACATCCTTTCGAATTCTTTCATTGGAGACGCCACTATCATGTTGTGTCGATACAACGATGGTATGGGCTCGGAGAGGTTTTCCTTTTTCGTCATATTCAATTGAAACCTGGGATTTCCCATCAGGTCGCAGGTAAGGGATACGACTGGCTTTCCTGATTTCTGATAATCGTTTCGTAAGTTTATGAGCGAGAAGAATAGGTAAGGGCATGAACTCCTTTGTTTCATTACAAGCAAACCCATACATCATCCCCTGATCGCCAGCCCCTTGTTCTTTATGGAGGTTTTTTATCGCAGTAACACCTTGGGAAATATCTGGGCTTTGCTCTGTTATTTGAACCCAAACAGAACAGGTTTCCCATTCAATACCATATTCAGATTTGGTATACCCGATTTTTTTAATGGTGTCACGGACGACATGAGGAATATCGATGTAGGCTTCAGTGGTCATTTCACCAAACACCATCACCCCTCCGTTCTTCGTTGCGGTTTCAATCGCGACCCGTGAGTTTTTATCCTGACGAAGCGCTTCATCAAGGATTGCATCAGATATCAAATCACACATTTTATCTGGATGGCCTTCAGTAACAGATTCTGAACTTATAATCGTCCTTCGTTTTGGCATAGATTCACCCACACTCATAAAATGTTACTTTAGAAAGTCCACAACCCAAATGAATTTATTAAGTTTATCAAAGCAGAGTTTGATAGGAAAAAAATAAAAAAGTAAGAATTACCCTATTTTTCGTGTGGTCGTCCACATCTCATCATCAATGGTGCCGTAGATATCTTCATCAGAGAAGTTTTTCGGAAGTTTCTTATCTACAATAAGTGTCCCATGATCTGAGGTGTTTTTCTCCTTGGAATATCGAGCGATCGTGTCTTTTTTCAGACGCCAGTAATGCGTCCGCCATTCCCGGCCATCGTACAGCGTGGTTTCTTCCCTCTCGGTCGTAAGCATCCCTTCTTCTTCAAGGATATAAAACAGCTGCCGATCTTCCGGGTCAAGTACGTTGTCGATAACCCGATCGTCGAAACCGAAAATATCCATGACAAATCCTGCGTCGCGTCGTGCTTCTTCAATATCGATTCCCACACGATTCGCTATCGCTCTTGATAGGTCATCTAAAGTGATAATGGTCATAAAAATTCCTTCTTTTATAATTTTATCCTTCTCAGGTCGCTTCCTGCCTTTGACGATCCAAATTAATTCGCAATATATCTGTACAGACCTTCTATATATAATTTTCTCTATTTTCCAGGTTTTTTATTGTTTTTCTGGTTAATACGTACGAAAGAACAACATTTAAACTAAAATAGAGGAAATGAATATCGTTCTGGTGTGTGAATGGAGCCTTCCCTACAAAAACGATTGTTACAGAGATTACAGAATATTAACCAAAAGGATCTTTCTACGTTTCATGTCGTCATGCTTCCGGATTTCTTTTTAGATCATATTCTTTCATTTTCCACTATGCAAAAGACCTGCGATGAAATTAAAGCCATTGCATCCCAGGGTGGAGGGAATATCCCTGGAATTACTCAGGATATTCATCAAGGGGGAAATGCAGCGAACACCGCTCTTGGATTAGCCCGATTTGGTATGAGTGCTCATCTGATCTGTCAGACCAGCTCCTTTGGGAGACATGTCCTTGACTATTTCTTGGGGAACAATGGCGTAGATCTCTCCGGTGTGAAAAGCAATGGAAACCTTGCGATAACAGCAGCAATGGAGTATCAAGAACCACTCGCCAATGTCATGATTGGAGACCCTGGGTCCGTTGCAACCTTCTCTTTTGAGCAGTTACATGATCATGATATCGAGTTGATTACATCGGCACATCTTGTTGGAGTAACAAACTGGAACCTTAATCGTTATGGAACAGAGCTTGCTTCTCAGGTGTTTGCGATTGCAAAGAAACAGAATGTCAGAACATTTTTTGACTCTGGTGATCCTTCCCCTCGGCTCCGAGATATTCCTGAGCTTGTCCAGAAGGTTTTGATGGATCCCTCTTTGGATATTTTTGGATTAAACGAAAATGAACTGAATCATTATAGCAATACTGTTAATAAAACGAAAGAGGAAATGATTGCTGCCGTAGCATCATTGAAAAAGAGAATGTCCGCACGAATAGATTTACATACGTCTCTTTTTTCCAGTTCGTTTCAGACACATTCGACGATAATACCAACAATCCCTCATCTGACTGTGAGGCGGATCACCGGGGCAGGTGATGCATGGAACGCTGCGAACATCTTTGCCGATCTACTTGGTTTTGCTGATGATGAACGATTATTATTTGCAAACATCGCTGCGGGACAATACATTTCTTCACCAAGTCTTGTTCATTCAACAATCGATTCAGTTATTTATTTTATTAAAAAAACCATATAAAATAACAATTCTATTTCATTTGTCTCCTGAATAAGTTGGACATTTATCGCAAGGTTTTTATACAAAATATATTAATTCTATAAAAAAATTTATATACTATCTCTCCTTATCAACATCAGAATGGGGGAGGCAACAACTTTTTTAATCTCTCCTCACCACCTTCAAACTTCCCCATTCTCTCCTTATTCTCTACGAAAATAACATTTTCTTAATTTTCTTGGCGACAGACCGCCTGTACTTCTCATCTGTTATAATCATCAAAGCCCAATCCGGAGCGATCCGCGATCGAATCGCCTGAGCAATCGGAGTGAACTCATCTAAACTTTTACTTTCATTATGATCGATAACCTGAATATCTGTCTTATTGATCCGTGGCTCAGCTCGTAACAACTCCGGTCGAGGGATATCAATAATGATGTGACCCTTAGAGATGTGAAAGAAATCCTCCAACTCACGTTCTTTTTGTCGTCGCACTACTACATCCTCAAGTGATTTAACCACCTTGATTTGATCTTTATTTAAATCTAACACCGATGCCGCATACGCCTGTTTGAAAAGATCTCGATACTTCAAACGCGTGACAATCTCCTGTTGAAAATGCCCCATGGTTTTCAGAGAGGTCATCATCTCAGCATCCGTCATCCGGAAAAACTCAAATGGCTCCGCATCGGAAATTTCTTCAAGCGCTTTTGACAGCATAAGCTCCGGAATGCGTACCGTCTTATGGAAATACACCGATGAATACATCAAAGCCCGAGCCATAAGGATGTTCTCTACGACACCAACTCCTTTACGCATCATCGTCAAATTACCCTTATGAATCATCATAGTTCGTAAAAGGCGCTGAAGGTCAATCATCCCATAGGCAACTCCCGTATAATACGCATCGCGCATGAGATAGTCAAGTTGATCGACATCTATTGTGCTGTTCAAAAGTTGACTAAGGTATGGTTTCTTCGATAGTTTTCCCCTGATTATACGCACGATTTCTTTCTTATCCACCTGATGTTTGTCAAGGATCTCATGAACTGAATGCGCGGTGATATATTGTTTTTCATTTTCGTCGAAAATAGCATACTCCCCAAGAATCAGTTTCTCTGTCAAATCAACATGATTCACATGGAATCTCTGAAGCAAAATCGACTCTAAAGTATGTGAAAAAGGACCATGCCCGATATCATGTAACTGGGCAGCACAAGTTACGAGTTCTTTCTCCTTTTCTTTTAACGCTAGGATATCAGCAATCTGGGATGCAATCATTGAACATCCAAGCGAATGCTCAAATCTGGTATGATGTGCTCCAGGAAAAACAAGATGAGCAAATCCAAGTTGTTTGATGTTATGAAGTCGCTGTACCTCAGGTGTTTCAAGGAGCTCTATCAGACATCCTGTTATTTTTATATCACCGTGGATGGGATCTCTGACGATTTTATGATTTTCAACCATGTTTTTTTCAAGGAAAGAAAAAGAAAAAGAGTTGATATAGTTTTGTTACTCAGCACTACCCGCTAGGGCAAAATTTAAAACAAATCCCGTCATTAAGCAATTGAACAAGAAAAAAAGAAAATTGTTCGTGAGGTGTTCATTATTTCAAAACCGATTTTATTTTCCTTGGAGCATTGCGTGAAATGTCAAGAAACAAAAGAGTTACTCCTCGGCAGAGACGATGTCGATATCATTACCTTTCCTCATGATCTTACACAATGGCGCGATGAGGATTTTACAGTCGCAAAATCTCATGACGTTTTTGAGGATCTTCAAAAAACAGCCCCAATTCTTTGGCTTGATGGAGAAAAGAAAATTGGTTATCTTAGAATACGAAAATGGCTCCAAGATACACAAAAATAGTATTTTTTTGGTTTTTCCATCCAAATATTAATTAGGAGGCTTGTATTATTCGAAGAGAAATGGATTCTCTTGAGATGATTAGAAAGAAAAAACTTGAACAACTAAAAAAACAGTATATGAACCGAGGTAAAAATATGGAAAAAAAATGGCCAGATACTCCAATACACCTTCTTGATGCCGATATAGATGAAACGATTAAGAAATTCCCGACATTAGTAATCGATTGTTGGGCTCCTTGGTGCGGTCCCTGTCGGATGATCGGACCAGTTATCGAGGAGCTTGCAAAGGAAATGCAAGGAACAATCGTCTTTGGGAAACTTAATGTTGATGAAAACCCACAAACATCGATGAAGTACCGAATCATGAGCATCCCGACCCTGTTGGTGTTTAAAAATGGTTCACTTGTTGACCAGCTTGTTGGTGCTATGCCAAAGGAAATGTTATTACAGAAATTACAAACATACCACTCACATTCGTAGATGTCAATGAACACGGCAACTCCTTTTTTTATTATTTCCCTTCTCATCCTTCTCAACTTTTTTTCCGGATGTACAGAAAACAAGACTACAAATCTAGGGGATGATTTTAGCTTTACCACTCTAAATGGCGAGACGAAGTATCTTAGTGATTATCGAGGCAAAGTTGTGATCTTGGATATGTGGGCCACGTGGTGTTCTCCTTGCCAATATCAAATGCTAGAATTACGAAAGATTTATGAGAATTATACTCGGAACGATGTAGAAATCCTTTCGATAGATATTGATCAACGAGAAACCCTTGAACAAATACAAAGTTTTCTGCAAAGCTATCAGGAGTATGGATATGCATTGACTTGGATTTTTGGATTGGATACGGATTCTATCTGGACCACCTATCAGGTCGGGGATGGTGGTATCCCTGCTCTCTGTATTTTTGATAGAGACGGGGTTCTTTCGTTTTCCCATGAAGGTTTAGCTGTCTACAATGAGATACCTGCTGGTTATCCAGATGATCTTACGAGACTTGCTCCAATTATTGATGAACTACTTTAAAAAAACGCCCATCCTATAATAACTCGTAATACCGCCAAGGACTATGTGAGAAAAAGGGAAATATTTATTACTCCATGTTGGTTATGAACAACACGAATGCGTTTCATCAAAACCTGGTGGAATGTCTAGAGAATCTTTAAGGGAGATTTGAAACATATGAAGAACAAACAGATAATGCTCTTGTGTATTCTAATCATCGGTATGCTAGGAACTACAATTGGGCAGGCAGTAACTGCAGAGCCCCAGGTTGAGGCCGTCACATTTAATCCGTCAGATCCAACGGTGCAATCCACAGTGACCGTAACAGCAACGATTTCTGGAGACACTATTGATGCAGTTTATTTCATCTATAAGGAATGTGACCCAGAGCTTTGTAAGCTGACAGAGAACGTCTCGATGTCTGAAACCTCTGAGGGAGTCTATGAAACGACTTTTACTCTTACGTATGATAAAGCGACATATATGACCTATCATTTTAATATCTATAGTGGAGGGAGTTGGAAGGAAACTGACAATGTTGATGTCACGTTGCAACCTAAACAAAATGGCGATACAAATGGCAACGATAACAACCAGTCACCTGGTTTTGAGCTTCTTTTTGTCTTGGTTGCTCTGAGCATCCTGGTAATCGTGTTTGGTAAAAAGAGATACAAATGAAGCTGCAAATAAAACGGTTGATCTCCCAACTACTTCTTTTTTTTTCTGCAAACCTTGGTTATCCTGGGTTACCTGGACTAAAGACCGGGTTTTGCTACCCTTTTTTCTACTGTCAGGCGTGTCCTGCTGCGACCTCTGCATGTCCGCTACGAGCCCTTGAACAGAGTGTCAATAAGGAGAGTTTTTCCTGGAGGCTTTTTTTCTATCCGTTGATGATCATCGGGTTTCTTGGTATTATTACTGGTCGAGCCGTTTGTGCATGGGCATGTCCGATTGGCTTGCTTCAAAGAGTGACGGGGCGTGTCGCAAGGAAAGTAAAAAAATCGCCCCTTGCTCGAAAACTTGGCCAGCATAAGGCTGAGAGATATCTCCGTTACACAAAATATGGTATTCTTATTGGTTTGGTCTTTGTGACATCATATATGATTGGTTTTATTTTCACCGATATCTGCCCGGTCGGGTTTTTAACTGGTACGATCCCCACCCTTATACTGAATCCCGGGAAATATATCCCGAATTATTTTTTTATTGCGGCACTTGTCATTTTCATTTTTTTTCTCGTGCTTATCTTTCTAGTAGAACGCGGATGGTGCCGGTATTTCTGTCCTGTTGGTGCGCTTCTTGCCCCATTTAATAAAATCAGTTTTCTGCATATCTCGGTAAATACGACGGGTTGTAAGCATTGCAATGTCTGTTCCTATCAATGCCCGATGGGTATCGATGTACCAAATATGCATCGCGACCCGGAGTGTATCCTATGTGGGAAATGCGTGACCGCCTGTCCTGAGAACCTCATTACGTTTAAGAGGAGATAGCAATGAAGAAGATGTTTGCTATCCAGGTCACTGCTTTGCTTTTACTCTCCGGTGCACTTGCTGGGATGTTTGCGTTCACACCAGTATATGTTGAGGTTCGCGATGGTATTGTGCTTGTTCTTTGTTTGAGCTGCTTGAAGCTTGAACCAAAGTCGATATCGGAGTTCACGTTTGAGACCGTTGGTGGTGCACCTCATCCTGAGTTTATCCTAGAGAATCTCAGCCAGGGGCCGATTGTTCTTTTCTATAGCGGTGATGCGTGTGCAGCATGTGATGTGATGTATCCTATTATTAAACAGTTACTCTCTGTTGAGTTCGGAAAACAAGAAATGTTCTTTGAACGGGTAAATTTCGAGGGCACCCAGATATCGTATATATATGTTAATATACATCATACCAGCGAAGAATTACGAGAATCTCAAAGCATCTATGATAAGGATTCAATTTCTGGCATTCCCATGTTTACCATCGTTACCCTTGGATATGACAACGGCATCGTCCGACCGAAGTACACCTCTCTGTATGGCACCTTAACATCCATCGGGTATTCAACAGATGCAGAACGATTGACGTTTCTTCAAGATGTTCTACGAGATAGCGTCAATATGTATAATGATAATGAGGCAGGCTACCAGCATCACGAATAATAAAAAAAAAGATGAGGGAAAAATTTTTTTTAAATCTCACCGGTGAGAATCTTCTTTCTAAGAATCTCAAACTGTGCTCGTGTTAAAGTGCACACGTTCTTTTTTTCCCCAATGATGACTTTGTCCGCTTGAATGTCTACAACAGGACATTTTGGCGGGTCACAGACACTATCTTGACATAGTACGATTTTCATATAATCCCTCTAATTATCAATTGTTAACTTACTATTAAGTTTTTATAGTTTAAATACCTTTTGCATCTTTAGAAGAAATATTAATATATAACAGAAAAATCGCAAAATCCATTTTATTTCCTCTACAACATAACAAACTCAATTATTCAATCAAATGTACTTCTTAATACGAAAGTTAGTTCGATCTACTTTTGAGATAATCCGAGGCTGATTTTTATGAATAATGGTTTCTTCTTCTTTAATATCGATATCGACATCAGCACCGATTTTTTCCTCATAGCCTTTTTTTATGATTGAAAATATCTCTTCATTTGAGGGTCTTTCATCACGGAGTTTTTTATCAAACATGAGCTGTATCTCAAGTTTTGAAAGACTATGCTGGATGATGCGGGTCTCTCGTATCTTATTTGACTTTAACTCATAGAGCACTTTCCCGTATATCTCTGCTTGGGATGCGGGAAGAAGAACTCTTCCTTCCGAGAAATATAAACATAAGTCATCTCGACCATAGATTTTCTGGATAAGCCCCCCAACAAGGCCACAGTCACAAGTTTCATAGAGCGGAGCTACAATGTCATTGACCGCGTCATACCGAATAATCGGAGTTCCCCTTCCATAAAGTTTGGTGATGACCAACTTACCTGGTTCTTTTGATGAAACCGCAGCACCATCCTTCAGAAATTCCGGATACACAAGATCAGACATAATATGATAACGACCCTGATGGCATTGAAAAGCTATTGTCCCCGATTCCGTGGCACCATAGACTTCAAAGACTCTTGCATGAAAAGTTGTTTCTAATAATTTCCTTAGAGGAGGTGTCAGGATTGATCCTATCGTTGCGATAGAATGGGGGTTGACATCAGTACCATATCCTTTTTCCTTTAAAAGCGCAAGATGGCCAAGCATGCCGACGTAACCCCCGAGAAAATCAGGTTTAAACTTGTTCACCTCCTTCATTACTTCAATTGGTTCATCATTTGTGTTTAACCATTGCATGTTCCTAAAAAAACCAGAACTGTTTAAATTTGATAGCACTCCTCTCTTTATGTAACCGCTGCCTATGGTATGAGGTGCAAAATCCCCGATAATTGAGAGTCTCTCCTTTCGCCAGTTAATACCATGGTTTCTTAAAACTCGAATGTACCAGAAGAGCCAGAGGACCGCATCATGCATATCTCCATACAAGGAAAGCGATTTTCCCGTTGTTCCTGAGGTCGAAATCTCAATAAAGTTCTCTTTTTTTGTTCCTGAGGGGATAATTCCGTTTGGATAAAACGCCTTAATATCATACTTAGAGATTGTTGGTAATTTAGTAATATCCTCTATGCCTCGAATATCATCTGGATGAACATTTGCTTTTTTGTATTTATCATGGTAGAGCGGGACCGTATAAGCGAATCTTACGATTTTCCTTAGACAAACATCCTGATATTTTTTCAAGGTTCTTTCATTAAAATTACTAAGCCGGTCAATATCAAATACATAACTTTTCAAAATCTTCGAAAGAAATACCGGATTGTAGAACGGATTCATTATTTCACGACGTTGATGATTAGTAATCAAAGATGAACGTATGCTTTTGTTTTTAGCTTAGATTAATATGAACCTCTTATATTAGAGTTTTTACAATGAACATATTAATCATTGAGAACGTCTCGATGGGTGAGGCACACTATGGATTCCTGGATAAAACATTACTGACTATGTTTTCCGTCCTGCCGACGTTATATGCCCGCCGGGTGTATGCGATCACTCCAAAAAAACATCGTGTCGAAATCCTTAATGAGAGATACGGCTATATTGATTTTGATAAACCATACGATATCGTCCATATCAATTTTGCAAGTTCCTCTACACAGCGAGCCTACGAAATCGCAGATGCATTTAAGAAAAAAGGTGTGACCGTAGTACTCAGTGGTCTTCATGCATCTGCCTTACCTGATGAAGCAAAACAACATGCTGATAGTATATTACTTGGGCCAGGGGAACTGAATTGGCTCCGACTCCTTGATGATTTTGAAAAGAAAGAATTACAACCCATATATTACCCAGAAAAATATGATGACTCTCATCCTATACCACCAACAAACATCTCATTACCTGGTCTTGTGGTGAGCGGTGCGATTGAGGCAACAAGAGGCTGCCCCTATCATTGCTTGTTTTGCCGGGAGGGTCAATTACCCGGAGGATCACAGTTCTATAAACGACCACTCAACGAAGTAATTAATGAGATTAAAAATCTCCCGCAAAAAACATTCACCTTCTACGATACGTCTCTTACCATAGACCCCTCGTATACGAAAGCATTATTCACACAGATGAAGCCGCTCCATAAGAAATTCTCCTGCAATGGGAATGTTGATATCCTTGCTCATGACAAGGAGCTTGTCAGACTCTCAAAAGAAGCGGGCTGTGTTTCTTGGCTTATTGGTTTTGAATCCGTCTCTCAGAGGACACTTGATGACATTGGGAAGAAAACAAACACCGTCACAGACTATCAGCAGGCTGTGCAGAACATCCATGACAATCACATGCTGGTTATTGGTTGTTTCGTCCTTGGTTTTGATACTGATACTCCAGCTATTTTTGATGAAACCCTTCGAATCGTCAAAGACCTGAAAATCGATATCGTTGATTTCTTAGTTTTCACTCCTTTCCCAGGAACTCCTCTTTATGAGAAGCTTAATTGCGAAGGACGCATCATCACAAAGAATTGGTCGCAATACACCATGAAAAACGTTGTTTTTACACCAAAGAACATGACTTCTGAAGAATTACTCCAGGGTATCAAATCCTTATATCGCTTCTTTTATTCAGGGCCGTATGCACTCCAACGGATCTTTTATGGGATGCGATTTGGGTTGTATCCCTTTTTCCTCCTATTGGAGAGGAATCTTAGTGCATTCGTACAGATGAGACTGTTGAATTATTCAAAATAAAGGAACGAGTTTTATTAACCACTACGTGATTTTAGACAACCAATGAAATTAGAAAAAAAAGGAATGTTTGCACCTTACACGATATTAACCTCCCTTCTTACGGGTGTTTGTTTTCCGCTTCTAGGAGCCCTTATCGCCTTTGATTTAGGGGTGATTACACACTTCTATATGGTTGGTATCGTCTTAGTGGTGGTTGGAGGCTTTATCACCCAGTGGGTTTTCGCACACACCATCCATGACATTTATCATCTCGACATCGAAGAACGCATCACTCTGTCAAAAATCAAATTAAAATTTTTATTTGTTGTATCGTTGCTTATCTTACTTATAATTGCAGTGTATCTTACTTTTGAACGAGGCTGGCCTGTATTAATTTTTGCTCTAATCGGGGGGATAGTCAGCATGTATGCAGAAGGCCTCCTGCATCACGAATCCCAGATGGCGTTTGGTGCGATGTTCTTAGTGATTGGTAGTTTCTATGTACAAGCCGGGACACTGAACCTTGATGTAATTTTGTGGCTTCGAGTGCTCAGTATCGCCCTTTTTGCATTCTTTTCGCAATTTGGGTGGCTTCTCATTTATCGATTAGATGACTATAAATATGATGAAAAAACAAAAAACCGTAACATCCTTATTACGAAGGCAGCACTGGTTTTTTTAATCCTCTATTTTTTCCTGTAGTTTTGTTTTTCCCTTGCTGAGTATCCCAAGATATTTCAAACCATCTTTTATATCGGAAAAAAACATAGAGAGATAGGAGTGAATGAATCCAAAATCATCATTTTTTAACGACTTCATAAAAAGCCGAAGAAGAAACGATGGTCGAACATAGTACTCTCGCCGGGCAGCCATGCAAAACTGGACGATGTCGTTTTCCGAAAATAACCCCAAGCCTTTCTTTGCGTCAGCAACCACCAGATAATCATCCGCTGATATTTTTCCCTCTGATACTGCTTTGCACCATAATTCAGAGCCTGCCATATATTTTAATATCGCAAAACCGACAGAGTCCAATGGAAGTGCTTTTGCGAAATTCAATGTTCTTTCAAAATGCTGCTTTGTCTCAAAGGGAGCCCCTAAGATAAACGACCCCATATTAAAGAAACCTACCTCTTGACTGAGATTGACTGCGTAACGTATTTCTTCTAAGGTTATATTTTTGTTATAGAAATCAAGGACATCCTGGTTCCCCGACTCAAGACCATACTGGATATGTGTTACTCCGGCTCGTCGCATCTTTTCAAAGAGAGCTTTCTCAGCGACATCGACACGAGCAGCGGTGATAATGAACTTCAGATGTAATCGTTCCTTAATGATCTCATCAAATAACTGATGAGCCTGCTGCTTATTTGATAAAAAACTATCATCAACAATCGCGACATATTTATAGCCCTGTGCTTGAATTTCTTTTAATTCCTCTATTATGTTTTGTGTTGACCTCGTCCGATATTTTTTCATGCTCACAGAATTTCGAGAACAAAACTTACACGCATAGGGACATCCCCTGCTCGTCACAATGGAAGTATAATTCGCGTTTTTAATTTTTGGAGTAAATTGACTCCCATACGTATATTTCTTCACAAGATTACGTGCTGGGAACGGAAGTGCATCAAGGTCTTGAATCAGTTGCACGTCAGCCCCTTTTTTTATCACCCCATTTTCCCGATAATAAATCCCTGATATTTCAGAAAAAGAAATCACTTTATTCATGGCTTTTTTTATCTCAAGTATAATTTTTTCCCCATCCCCTTGAACACTGACATCAGCCTGGGTTTCCTGTAACGATTTCTCTGGAAATAGGGTACAATGCGGTCCTCCGATAATCACGGGAACCTGTGGTTTGCTCTCTTTAATAACCTTGACAATGCTTACAACACTTTCTAGTGCAAAACTTTGAACGGTTATACCAACTGCATCGGCGGTTGCAACATTGTTCTTAATCGTTTGTTCATTGAACGGTTCAATGGAAAAATCAAGGAGTGTGACGGTGTCGCCATCGTTTTTAAGCATCTGTGCGATATAAAGCAATCCAAGTGGCGGGGCTAATCCTCTGTAAGCTTCATCTTTTTTACTTGACGCTTCATAGGAATAATATGATTGAGGGTATATCAGTAAAAAATGGATGATTTAACCTCCTTTGATAAATCGTGATGTCATTTTCGTTTGTATACCCTATTCTCTTTTTAAACCATTTGATGAAAACAACCGATTATCATTATATTCGCGCTTTAAAAACAAGTTCTGCGGAGCTTGTTTTTCCCGTATCATCGTAGACGATGACTTTTAATGTATACTGCCGTAAAAAGAGCGATGCAATAAATTTATTGACTTTATTACAGGTATATTCATATGGCGCATCTGTGTCATTGGAATACAGTGTGTCGTCAATGTAAAACTCTACTTTTGACACCGCGGAATCATCGCTCGCGTTCACTGTAATTTTTATACTACCAAATCCAAGAATAAGTGCTTTATCATACATGTTTAATTTAGACATGAGATTTTTGATAAGAGTAACATTCTGCATCCTTTTTAGAATGCGGTTCCGGTCGCTGATGATCTGCAACAATGCACGATTTTGATTCCGATAAATCTTACCTTTCTCTGGTGAGGTGATTTGTACAAGTGGCGGGAGGTTTCCTCCTTGGACAACCAAAGTCGCGTTTGTCGCATCAGCATAATAGGCGTCAAAGGGATTGTCGTTTGTTCTTGGGTCAGCGTACGCGGTGTGTTTCTCTGTGCCAAACACAACTGCGATAATCATGAGATTTTCATGATCATACAGTGAGATATCACTTGTCTCCGAATACGTCTGTTTGGTATTACCTTGAAGGGATATATCTTGAACCAGTAGATATTCAAGAAAACCATATTCGTAGGGTTTGCTGTCAAACCCTGTGAGATGGGAGACGACCTCGGTTAAATATACTTTCAGATTCCCGCTATATGCATCATTTCCTCTATTTTCTATGAGAACATTGACAATAACCTCTCCTGTCACGTTCAAATACTCAGATGTTACAGTCAGTTTGATTTTTGGCACTGTGCGGAACCGTGCTTCTTGTAGGGCAGCAGCAAGATCTGATTCCGAGTGATTTGCCCCGATAAGCACATTATACCCCCCATCGATAAAGACCGTAGGATAACCAGCGATATTATATTCGTTTACGAGCCTGTCGTCTGTTTGGGTGTTCGCTTCGTTGATAAGACTTACATAATAGAAATTATATGCTTTACTCTTGTAGAGATCATGGAGGATGGCTGCAATATTAGGGCAGTTCGTACACCATGAGGCAGTTGCCTCCTCAACGAAAACGGTATGAATAAGAGCCTCTGGTGGATTTACTGTTATAATATAATATTTGCTCCCGTCGTTAGAAGGATCACCGATTGGTCCATTGCCTGCAGCATCATTCACAGTCACATAATAGTAATAATCCTTCGTAGCAGTCTCAGGGATGTTAATTGATATGCTTTTTGAGAGAATCGAAGTCTGTGTCCAGTTCGTTGCATCTGCTGTTTTATAATTAAAAATTGCTTCTGTAACATTCACGTTATCTTTAAATTGAACGCGAATAGTAACAGATTGACCAGCGGGTACTGTTTGATTCCCACTAATATCAGTGATTTGAGGTGGTTCTGTATCATTTCCATTTCCATTCTTAGGTTCATCTGTGTAAAGAATCACATATGCTGATGCACCAAGGAGAATTCCTAAAATGATAATGATCAGTATTGTTTTTCCAATAAGCCTCATATTCAATACTTACAATACGCGTACTTTATATATTAAATTTACTGAGATATATAAAAGAGGAAAAAAGAGAGAAAACTAGGAGAAAATCTTCTAAGTACAGAAGGTATTTCTTATCTGTTTTTTATTTTAAAATCTTCAGAAAATCACTTGATCATATGCCTGAGTCCCTTCTCGTATACCATTTTGTGAAAATAGATATTCTTACTCGTTTACCTGATAGATGTTATCCCTTTGGACAATGATTCCTTCTGAAATCATTTTCTCAAGAATAGGTTTGAGTCGTTTTCGTTCTATCCCCAGAGTTGTTTCTAGTGTGGATAAGTGTAATTTTTCTTTTAGCAAGCACCGTAGGATTCGTGCCCGTATCTGCCGGTCAGAGCCTTCAAAACGCGATTGGTGTGTCTTTGGTGTTATACCGGTTTTCTTTGTAGTTAAGTAAAGTGCTCCATAATCCATAAGAGCGTTATGCCAGATACGACTATTTCCCTGGGGAAGGAAGTCTTTTGCAAGCTTCCAGAGTTCCTTATCAGAGATTTTCGTCGGAAGGGAGAATTCCTGGATGAGTATCCGGCGGATGTTGGTGTCAACGGTAACAAGGTCAGCGTTTGTCGAGAAGATCTGAACTGCTTGGGAGGTGTACCTCCCAATCCCGGGAATCTGTTTATACTGTTGCATCGCCTTCAGAATGTCGCCATCGAATTTTTCAACAATGATTTGTGCTGTTCTGTGGAGGTTGACTGCTCTTGTGTTATATCCAAGCCCCATCCATTGTTGCAAGACCTCAGGAAGAGATGCAGAGGCAAGTGCTTCAATGGTCGGCCATCTTCTTGTCCAGTGTTCATAATACGACAGAACACGGCTCACCTGCGTTTGCTGCAGCATAAACTCAGAGACGAGTATCTTGTAAGGATCAGTTGTCTTTCTCCAAGGTAATTTCCGTTTGTTCCTCTGATAAAACGAAAGCACTTTTTTTTGAAAATATTTGATTTTCTTCACAGAAAAATCAGTGGAATTCTCTTGTATTGAAACCACGGACGGAAGCATACCTTTGTCATGAGTGGTAAGGTGTTTAATATGATTTTTGCGTGATCCGTCTTTTTGGGAAGGTTTTTGAAGGTTTGGTTGATAAAGATATCTCTCATATGAAGCGATACAACCTGACCCACCTGCAGAAACTTGAGGCAGAATCCATCTTTGTTCTCCGTGAGGTCGCAGCGCAATTCGAACGACCAGTGTTGCTCTTCTCCGGTGGAAAAGACTCCATCGTGCTTGGGTATCTCTCCAAAAAAGCGTTCTTTCCTGCAAAAATCCCATATCCGTTGCTCCATATCGACACCGGGCATAACTTCCCAGAAGTTATTCAATTTCGAGACGCTTTTGTCAAATATCTTGACGTGCGGTTATTAGTCGGTTCTGTTCAGCACTCAATCGACACCGGACGGGTGAAAGAAGAAACCGGGAAATTCGCTAGCAGGAACTATCTTCAATCAACGACATTGCTTGATACAATTCAAGAGCATAAATTTGATGCCGCAATAGGGGGTGGGCGCAGAGATGAGGAGAAATCGCGTGCTAAAGAGCGATTTTTCTCCCATCGGAACGATTTTGGTCAATGGGACCCGAAGAACCAGCGCCCTGAGCTTTGGGATCTGTACAATGGGCGAAAACACCATGGGGAACATTTCCGTATCTTTCCCTTGAGCAATTGGACGGAGATGGATATCTGGCAGTACATCCTAAAAGAGAACATTCAGATTCCCTCGATTTATTTCTCCCATACACGGGACTGCATTATCCATGATGGTGTCATCTATGCATACTCAAACCACCTTCACCTTGATGAGGAGGACAAAAAAACAGTTCAATCGATGATTGTCCGCTTCCGAACTGTCGGAGATATGACGTGTACCGGAGGGGTACGTTCCAACGCTTGCACTGTCGAAGAAATAGTCAAAGAAGTCGCTGCGTATCGTGTCTCGGAACGAGGCGGCCGGGCAGATGATCGACGATCAGAAAACTCTTTAGAGGACCGAAAAAAGGAGGGGTATTTCTAGAATGGATGAAAAAGGCTATCTTAACATGGATTTGCTTCGTTTCACCACAGCAGGCAGTGTCGATGACGGAAAAAGCACCCTCATCGGTCGATTGCTATATGATAGCAAAACAATCTTTGAGGATCAATTAGAAACCCTTGAACGGGTGAGTCAGCAACGGGGAGAAGAGTTGAACCTCGCATTGCTTACCGATGGTTTACGGGCAGAACGAGAGCAAGGGATCACCATCGATGTTGCCTATCGCTACTTTGCCACCCCTGTTCGGAAGTTCATCATCGCAGATACACCAGGCCATATTCAGTATACCCGGAACATGGTGACCGGGGCCTCAACAGCAAACCTTGCATTAATTCTTGTGGATGCGCGCAACGGAGTAACCGAACAAACCCATCGGCATATCTTCATTGCCTCACTTCTGCAGATCCCTCATTTTGTCATCTGTATCAACAAGATGGATCTGGTGGAGTACAAACAAGAAGTGTACGACAGGATCAAAAACGAGATAGAGGATTTTATATCAAAACTCACCATCCCTGATATCACGTTTATCCCCATCAGCGCACTCCATGGTGACAATGTAGTACATGCATCAGCACGCATGGACTGGTATCAAGGCCCTACTCTGCTGTACCATCTTGAACATGTCCATATCGGCAGTGATGAGAACCTTGTCGACTGTCGATTTCCAGTCCAGTACGTGATTCGGCCACGATCCGACGCCTATCATGACTATCGTGGATACGCCGGGAAGATTGCAAGTGGGATCTTCAAACCCGGAGATAGCGTCATAGTGTTCCCTTCTGGTTTTACGACCACTATTAAGTCAATAGAAGGGTCACCAGAGGGTATTGCTGAAGCTTTTCCTCCGATGTCAGTGGTCATGCAGCTTACTGATGATCTTGATATCAGTCGTGGGGATATGCTAGTCCGACCACACAACACCCCGTTTATTAATCAGAACCTCGATTGTATGATTTGCTGGATGAATACAAAGCCATTACTCCCAGGAACGAGGTACATCATCCGTCATACCACAAGGGAGATTAAAGGGATTGTTAAGGAAATTCAGTATAAAATCGATATCAACACGCTGCATCGGATCCCAGACGTGACGCAGCTAGGGCTCAATGAGATTGGACGTATCGCCCTTCGAACCGCACAACCCTTATTCTTCGATAGCTATCAACACAATCGGACGACCGGCAGCCTCATCTTGATTGATGAGAAAACCAATGAGACCATTGGAGCAGGTATGATACGGGAACCATCCACGAAGGTTCATGAAAAGAAGAAATAAGGGAAGTAAAGATATGAAGAAACACCAGGGTTACACTATCTGGTTCACAGGTCTTCCATGTTGTGGTAAGACGACGATCGCTGATCAGGTTGCTGCTATTTTGAAAAGCCAAGGGTATATGATCGAACGACTTGATGGTGATTTGATACGCCAAAACTTATCAAAAGACCTTGGTTTTTCAAAAAAAGACAGAGATGAGAACATCAATCGAGCTATTTTTCTTGCAAAGATGCTTACACGGAACAATGTTGTGGTGCTCGCAAGCTTTGTTTCGCCGTATACGAAACAACGAAGAAAGGCGCGCAAGGAAATTAAAAATTATATCGAAGTGTATGTGCGCTGTCCTGTGAAGATTTGTATGAAACGCGATGTGAAAGGCATGTATAAAAAAGCTCTTGAAGGGAAAATTACACATTTTACTGGTGTTGATGATCCCTATGAAGAACCTGAAAACCCAGAGCTTATTGTTGATACCGATATTGAATCCGTTCAAGAGAGCGTCAGGAAGGTTTTAGAAAAAATTGAGGAACTCGGGTCTTTGGCATAGGTAGTAGCAATGAACCCGTTCTTCAAACATATTTGTTTTTTCTTTTAGAGAAATAGAGTATATCGGTGTGTTTCACATACCCCAATTGTTGAAACACCTGCATTGACGAAGTGTTCCACTCTTCTATTAAACAAGCGATGATATCGATTTTTCTTGCTGCAAGCTGCCGTTCGATTTCTTTGACTAATAGGTTTGCTATTCCTCTTTTCCGGTACGAAGGTGCTACAACGAGCCGATTGATCCATCCTTTTCTCCCGTCATGGGTGCCTAAAACTGCCCCGATAATGTGGTTATCGATTTGTGCGATAAAATAGAGCGATGTCGGTTGTTGTAGTTGTCGTTGAAAGTTTTTATTGCTGTCTCGACCCCGGGGTCTATACGGAAGGTTTCCTTCTTTCCACAGGCGGATTATAGGATCATAATCCTTCTGTGTCATCTTTCTGATGATGACCTTATTTTTATTTTTTTTCACTCGCTTCATGGTCTTCAGACTTTTTCTTAGATGAAAGAAGCAGGTTGATTTGAACGTTTCTATACTCTTTAACTACATTTTTTTTAACTGATACTATTGTGGTCAGAAAGTCATCTCTGTGGAAGAATTCTCCCGGAATATTTTTTTATTGTTATTGTCTGTGATTTAAAAAAACTTCCAGACAACAATCTCGTCGGTCCCGTAATTTTCTTCACTATCAACTGCTTCGACTTTGATGATATACCGTCCAAAGGTTCGTGCGCTCCACGTCCACACATACGGATACGTTGTTGTGGTATGCTTGGAAATCCCATTTAAGAAAAACCTAACCGAGGTGATTTCTGAGTCGTTATCAGATGCATTGACCGTAACATCGATAGAACCGATTACGAGGGTTGCTGGAAATGATAGTACTCTTTTATTTCCCAAATACAGTGACTTTTCTACTGGTTTTATGATGGTTACTTCAGGAGGTGTCGTATCTTTGATAAGAATTGTTACCAAGGTCGTATCATTTCCTTCTGTACCTAGGAAATCGACAACAGAAAAGGTAGCTTCGTATATCCCTTCTTCAGTATAGATATGAGCGGGTGATTGTTCGGTCGATGTCATATTATCTCCAAAGTCCCAGTGATATATATAGGGTGGTGCACCTCCGGTGACTGTTCCTATAAAAGAAATGGATTCGCCAACAAAACCGTTATAGGGACCACCTGCGTCAACCTCCAATGGGGGAGCTCCTGTTCCTTCTATCTTTATTAGCCAGACATCATGGACTCCTGCACCATAGGAGAGGGTGTGCCCCGTGATAATGTATCCGGTATCGGTCGTCTGTTGTAAAGAATACGCAACATCTGAGGAAGCACCACCGTAGGTTTCATCCCATTCTTTCACACCTGCGGCATCTGTTTTTATCACCCAGACATCGTCGCCACCAGCTCCATACGAAAGGGTGTACCCCGCGATGATATACCCCCCGTCCAAAGTCTGATCGACGCAGTTACCATAATCCCTACCTGTCCCACCGAATGTCTTGGTCCATTGCTCGTTACCGGATGAATCTGTTTTTATAAGAAGCACATCATAGAGACCTGCACCATAGCTGTCGGTGTATCCGGTGATGATATACCCTCCATCGGTGGTCTGTTGAACAAAGTAACCGCGATCTACATCAGTTCCACCAAATGCTTTACTCCACTGCTGACTGCCTGCACTATCTGTTTTCAAGAGTAAGACGTTCCCAAGAGCACCTGGACCAGAGGAATACGTCCATCCCGTGAGTATGTATCCGCCGTCTGTCGTTTGTTGAACACACCAGGCGCCATCAGAGCTTAAACCTCCTAAGGGTTGGCTCCACTGTTGATTTCCACTGCTATCTGTTTTAATGAGCCAGGCATCGACGCTACCAACGCTAAATGAAGAGGTATAGCCTGCGATGATATAGCCGCCATCAGTTGTCTGTTGCACAGATGTGCCTGCGTCATCATTTGTCCCACCAAATACCTTGTTCCATTGCTCGTTACCTGAGGAATCTGTTTTTATAAGCCAGAGGTCTTGCATTCCTGAACCATATGATTTGGTCCATCCGGTGATGATGTAGCCATTATCGGACGTCTGTTGTACTGACTGGCCTTCATCATCAAGCGATCCCCCAAAGGTTTTATTCCACTGTTCGTTCCCATAATAATCGGTCTTTATCAACCAGACATTATGGCCACTTGCGCCATACGAACGAGTATAACCAGAAATGATATACCCAGCATCAGCGGTCTGCTTGACGCAATAGCCAACATCAATATTTGTTCTCCCAAAGGTTTTGTTCCATTCTTCATTTTGAAACATCCGTACATTATTTTGACTTTGAATACTTCTTTGATAAAATCGTATTACTGCTGCGTTATTCACAGCAATGAACTCATTCGCGTCGCATTCCTGTATCTTACCGGATGTGTTTGCCTGAAGCAGGGGAGCTATTCCTGCCATAAGCAGTAAAAAGACGATACCTCCACAAGAGCATTTGAATTTTCGCATATCTTTCTTTGCATAGGATTTTGTTTTGTTCATTTCTTTCATCCACCGGTTTTTTCAATTATTTTATCTGCCATATTCCATATAAAGTTAACTATGAATATGGGCCTATCACATACTCTCAAGGAAAGGACTGCATGAAAACCAGGTCTATCCTAAAATCTTATTTTCTCAATTTATTTGTACAATAGGTTAGAAGGAGACGACGAATGATTTTCCATTTTTCTTTTTGGATCCCTCCGGGGTTTGGGATTGCGTGACAAATAATATCGATGAGTTTCTCATCCTTACTTACCAGCTCAATAATGCTATCGGTATTTTTCCCCCAGCGTTTCGATAAACGTGACAACAGAGTAAAATCCCTGTGAAACTCATGGTTCCACTGACGTTGATAGGATCTAAGGGAATACGCATCCGTTGTGTCATTTTCTAAGGCATTCATCGCTGTTTTTGCAGCTATTTCCCCAGAGGACATCGCGTAATAGATACCTTCACCAGTCATCGGGTTGGCAAGACCACCAGCATCCCCGCAGAGCAATATTCGGTCTGTTGAGAGCTTGTTCAGAGGACAGGTCGGGAACGCCCCTCCATGTACGAGTGCTGTAGGGAAATTCTGTGGGAGAAGTTTTTGTTGTTTTAACATCCGAAGATAGAGTCTATACTGGTTCTGCAAATTCTTTTTTCCTCTCGCTGGGTTGAGTGCCTGGCGGAATTCAACGATGCCAACGTTGACATGATTATTTTTCGGAAACACCCATCCGTATCCGATAAGACCCTGAGGCTGGAGATGAATATGGACTTGTCGTTCCTCCCCATAGAGTCTCTGAAGGGTTCCTTGGTTCATCCGATGTTCCGTATAGACGCAGATCCCTATCCGGTTGCAGTCCTGTCTCATCCCCATGATCTTTGCAATGATGCTCCAGATGCCATCAGCACCGATCACCATTCTTGATGAAACTTTTTCTCCATTTGAACAGACCATGGTTGTGTTTTCTCTCCCGGTTTTTATGGTCTGTGCTGTTCTTCCACATCGTAGAATTGCCCCGCTGCGAATCGCAAGGTCAACAAGCCCCTTATCAAAGACGGTTCTTAGAACCATCGCCTGAAGTGGTCTGTTATGCTCAAAGTCCAACGTGTGTTTCATGGATGATGAATGGAGCTGCAGGGCTGAAGAGTATGAATCTATAAGATTATGTTCCTCAAGATATTTGAATCGATGAAGGATCCGCATTTGAAGACCTCCCCCACAGGGTTTATCTCGAGGGAATGTCGCTTGTTCAAGCAGAAGTGTGCGTACCCCTTCCTCCGAGAGAATTTTTGCTGCCGTCGAACCAGCGGGTCCAGCACCGACGATGGCAACATCGTACAGCATAGAAAATACATTCCTCCTTTCCAATTGAACAAATAAGACATCGATATATAAATTTTACAGAGGGACAAATTATCTTCAAAATGCATCAAAAACGTAAAAAAAACCAGTCGAATTGATGCTTTCTTTTTTCCATGTATTTTACAATAATCATGGTTGGAAAAGATGTTGTAATACGAGAAACAATAAAAAAGAAAACAACGGATTGTACACCAGTTTACATGCTAATTCTTTGGCTTTCGATAGCTCCGTCCTGCCCAGTGTATCTCCTTTGTTATCGCTGATGCAAAGGCATTTTGTGCCAGTAAAAGAAACACAACTGGTGTCAAGAGCGCATAACCTATCCGTGACGGATAGCGATCTTTTGGGTAAATCATGGTTTTGGGTAGGATGGTAATTCCCAGCCATCCGTAGAGGATTTCAAAAATGATTAGCGAACTGAGAAGGATGCCCGGGAAAAGATATCCAAGAAGCAGGAGAAGAATACCAAGTGCGATGATGACCTGCGCTCCGATAAAACCAAAAAATGATCCAAGCCAGAACACCGGGTAATACCAACGCACCCAGGTGTACTGTCGTGTTCCCCAGTGAACAAAGCTTCTGATTCGTGTCTCCGGTGGGCTTTCCATGATGCATTTCGGCTGAAGAAAGATATTGTATCCTGCTTTTTTTACAGATGTCGTCAGTACAAGATCATCAGAGAATGCTGTTTTCCATTTCTCATGTATCTGAAGTTGCTTGAAAAGGTTCTTTCTGATAGCGGTAGACCCTCCCCATGCGAATGTATAGCTAGGGTAGAACATAAAGACAATTGAGGTCATGTTCCATGCAGAGATAAGTAGCGTCCTCCAATTGAAAGGAAAATACCATCGAAACCCTGTTGTCGCCCCGATAGAGTCATCCTGTAGAGGGATGACGAGGTTCATAAGCCACTGCGCGTCTGGTTTGATATCACTATCAGCAAACACCAGCACCTCTGCATCCTCAGTCGCCTCAAGTCCGGTCAGCAGTGCAGCAACCTTCCCACTGCATCCAGAACAAGGCTTTGTTACTCGTATACAACCATACGGTGTGTTTCCTATGAGATTTTCCAGGACAGTATAGGCAGGGTCCTGCTTCGTATCAACAACAAAAATAAGTCTATATTTCAGATACTCTTGAGTGAGAAACGCTTGTATGTTCTCAGGAAAACCATGCTCGATTCCCTTACACGGTACAATAACCGCTGCGACCGGATTATAAGTAGCAAACGTCCTTTTTTTTGTCCTTCGATACGCGATAACCCACAGGCTAATGATATAGCATTCCCCAATGACTCCGATACCCCCCAGGATCATGAGAAATTCAAGGATCATAACTATCCAACGATTCTTCGTATACACAGCGTGTTATTAGAAATTTACCGTTTAGAGTTCTTTTATACTCCTGATGCATCTTTACACTGTACCTGGTCTTCTAAGGAAAATGTGGGAGGTTTATTAAAAGAACCTCATTATATGATATTGTGAAAGACGCGAGTGTCATAACCAAGGAGGAAGAGTATCTCAAGGACCTGGCGTATGTATCCTTTACCCCTATCTTTATTCTTGGGGTGCATCGATCAGGAACAAGCATTCTTTACAAGATGCTTGTCGCGACAGGATGCTTTAATCCAGTCACCGCCTATCATCTTATCAACTACGATGAGCTGTTGTCAAACCATCATGAGCAAAAAGAAGCGATAGTAAAACAACAACTGACCGATACTTTGCGCAAGGACGGATCGTTTGACAGAGGTATTGATCGGTTGAAAGTCACTGCTGATTTTGCTGAAGAATATGGGTTTTTACTCGGAAGACTAACGATGAAGATGGCGATTACTAAGAAGAGTGTACCTCTCTTTACCGACCTATGCAAGAAAATACAATTCATCGCAGGAAACAATAAACCACTCCTGCTGAAGAATCCTTATGATTTTCCTAATTTTCTCTACATCAAAGAATTATTCCCTACCGCAAAATTTGTCTTTATCCACCGTCATCCTCTCAAAACCATCAGCTCAACGCTGAACGCGGTTCGAACGATATTAAAAAAGAAAAACCCATACACAAGCCAGTTATCAACATTGTATGATACGTTTTATTCCAATCCTCTGATACGTTCCTTCTTGCGCTTCTTGTTTTGGGTGATACCTGAATGCAGCGTTATGTTCATTACACGAATTACCGCGGTCGGTGCTCGGTATTATGTGGAAAACATTGAGCGATTACCCGTCGAAGACTATATTTCTATCACCTATGAAGATCTTTGCACACATCCACAGGAATTATTGGACACTATTCTCAGCAAGTTTTCATTTTCTCCCCAACATAAGATTGATGCAGCATCATTCATTAAACCACGCAGCGTCGCTGTCGATGATGCTGTGCAAAAACTCCGTGGTCACATCTATGCATCCATGAAAATGTACTGTGCGAGATTCGGATATATCAGAGATGGATAGATACTGTTACTTTTTTTGGTTCAGTACGTCCTGAATCGTCTGTTCAATTCTCGTAAGCACTTCCTCTTGATTTCCTGCGTCATAGTTCTGGAGGCTTTCAGAAAAAACATCAAGATCTCCTATGAACTCTTTTAGGTCCTCTTCACGAAACCAAACATGACAGACACCTGCTCCCATCCGTTCGACACATCGTGCATTGAATACCTGTTCAAATTGATGGCGGATTGGTAGAGAAAAAATTGGTTTTTTAAGATACAATGCTTCACTAATTACCGTGAATCCTCCATTCACGAGTACTGCTTTTGAGGTGGATATATCATGGTAGAACTCGTTTTCATTGAACCGTTTGAAAACAAGATTTCCATCTGTTTCTTCTTTATTAAAACCATAAATAATAAAGGGTTCATTCAACTTCCTTAGAGAGTTAAAAAGGGTTGTAAAAGACGAGGATGTCTGATAGACAAAAACATGAGAACCTACGTAAGGGGCCTGTGACCGAATTCCTGGTTGTATTAATGGTTTTACGAACAATACACGTGGATTGTTGCTCTGCTTATCGAAAAAATCGTAGATAATATATTTATCAGCACCGAACACTGAAATCTTTAACGCAAAAAATAGGAACAACCATGCTGGATAATCCCGTACTCTCTTTTGGTACTTCCGATAGAGGATTGCTGATGGATTATCGATGCTGATACGTTTGATTCTACTGAAACGGGCAGCGAAATGGCTGATCGGCTCGGCATCAGTGATAAGGATGTCTGGTTGAAACTCTTTTATAAGGCTTCTTATCCTAAGAAATGAGCGGGGAGTGTGCGCCGCTGTTTGATATAGCGTATGAAGGATGGTGTAGAGTATTCGTACCTGATTTGCCCTGTAGAAACCCTTTGGAGATTCAATCTGTAGAACGTTGTCGAATTCTCCTGAGAGCAGGGCATAGGCTTTTCCACCAGCAACAATACGAATCTGATGACCCTTTTGTTCTAAAAAATGGATGAGAATCTTACTCCTGCTTGCATGACCTCTTCCCTCTCCGCAGACTCCATACAGAATCTTCACAAGGCCGCTCTCCTTGTTGGATGTTTATACTCTGTCTCTGTTTATAAAATCTTTCATCCGATTAATCGGTGGAACGGGAAATCCTGATACCCGATGACCCCAACCCATATTGTTTGGTTGACACCCTGGATGGTGATATTGGCTCGTAATACCACCTGTAACTGATCAGGGATGAATCGCTCACCGAGACGAGGTCTGATCTTCAATAGAGGGATATACATGTCTCCTTGCAGTGTCGTGGTGCTCTGCGGATGAATAATTCCATCAGGCAAAGTCCCACTGCTGATGATCCGTGTTTTATTGTTGTCAACCCGGTAGATCCTCACCGTTAAATTTGTCGCGACGAATGTGAGTTTATTTGGATTCTTTATCTTAAAGGTAATTTCGTCACGTAATCCATCCTTGAGGGTGTACCGATAGTTACCAGTTAAGGATGCCTCAGTTGGAACATCTGACAGAAGTTGTTCGAGGCTTGGAGGGATGATATCCGCATCCACAGAAAGGTTCATTGGTTTTTTTATACCCGCAGCAAAAACGATAACCGTACCTATGGCGGTCATATGCAACATCTGTGCATCGATTGCTTTCAGTAGCAATTGTCCGCTTCCTGTTAACTGCTGGGTTGTTTTTGCTGGAATCGTTTTCCCTTGGATTGCGAGAGTTCCTACCTGTACCCCTATTTCGGTATGAATATTAACCGAGATGTCTTCTACGGCGATATCAAGTGAGTTCGGATTCGTTATCTGTATAGAGCCGGTGAAGTTGATCCCTTCTTGGGTGATTGCACTGAAATTCGCTGCCAGATGGATGTGAGGCAGTGAGAAGTCCTTGAGGACGTCATTAAGAGAAGCTTTCATAGAAAAGACCAGGGGGAACGTTTTTTGTATCGTCCCGAAGAACATGGTACCGAATGTTCCTGTAACGCGGCTGGTCAGGTGAGTAGGAAGAGAATTATTGAACCGAATGTGTAATGCTGTAGTAAACGTCCTAATTTCATGTGCCTTTGTTTCTCCACCTTCTATGGAGAGATGATTGATGATTTGTCCGGTGTTATCAACAGTCGTTATCTCCAAATCTTTGAGAAAGAGTGGAAACGGGTTCGAGTTATTCAACTGAAGAATCGCCTGAAAAACTGCTTCGTCTGAAGTGATGTTGATGAGCTCAAGTGTTAGGGCTGTCTCTGGGATGTTCATTTGTTGGATGTCGAGGTAAAGAAAAGCACCTACTATGACATTAAGAACAGTGGCAATGACTAAGATGATGATAAGTAATTTTTTCATTTCTCCCTATATTGATTAATAATCTTTATATTTATAAGATATTTTTTATATTAATATACTTTTCTTCTAGAACTAACGAGAGGATTTTCTCAATTATCTGTAGTCCTCATAGGAAGAAATACTGCGAATAACCGAAGTTTTTACCCTAATCACATGACCTGAGATCGGACTATCGTCCTATAAAGAACCAGGTTTGAGACAACCAAGCCGATGACAGGATACAATATCATGAATCCGGCTAATGGAGCCGTGCTCATAAGCAGGATAGGGATGTTGGACCAGTTGATGGTATATTGAAGGACCACATAGGTGCGCATCTCCTGACGGTCAAACCTTTTTAGGTGGAGCATTTTATATGTCACAATAAAAAACACAATATTGATTAGTACAAGGGTCAGAATTAAAACAGTATCCAGGACGATAATTCCAAGCAGCACTGGTGTCAACACGACAATAGCATATGCAAAACCAAGGAGGTAAGCAATGAATCGAAATGAGGATGGGATACGCAGTACATCGTGTTCTACTCTTACTCCTAGTCTGGTCGAGAGATGTTGTGATTTCATCAGGTAATCATGATCTGCATCCTTGATGCCTCCTGCGATAAGGTTAAGATTTAATGTTTGAAGAAAAGCCAGGATGCAGAGAATATACAGCAGCGGTGGGAATTGGTATGAGACGGTTGCAGCACCAAAAACAAGACCAATCGTCACTGAAACAGCCAGGATAAAATCCATACCACTGATTGTTTTACTGTAGAAATCGTATAGGCTCGCAAGAAAGATGCCGAAAAGATAGATGAGCAGTAAGAAAGCACCAAAGAAAACGAAAGTGAGGAGACATCCAAGAAATAACACGATGATGATATAGAGGCGAGCATGTTTTTTAGAAATCGTACCACTGATGAGGGGTCGTTTATTCATTTGATAAATTAATCGATCAACCTCGATGTCCCGATAATGGTTCAACGCAAATCCAACAACATGAGCAGTCAGTCCGATGAGGAAGAGAATCGTGAGAAGGAATACATCCTTTTGTCCCATCGCGATAGCGCCAGTGACAGGGATGATTGCTGTAAGAAAGATGAAATGGGCACTGGATAATTTTGCATATTCAAAAACAACGTTTTTCAGATGCATTCGTATCGGATGCCCCTGTCTCTTATCAAGCGGGTGTTTATATAAGATTGTTGGAAAGGCATATAAACACTTATTTACCGATATAATACATATTCATTTTTGATTGTGTTCTTCAGTAAATCTCTTTTCAATTTTTTTAAAAGAAAATTAGTGTAAAATATTAGTGCAGGGGAAGGGATGTGAACTCTTATTTACTAGTATACTAGTAAGAAATATGATTTTTGTATTCTAATGTCAGAGACTCAACCTTGGCTCACCGGTTAATTATTCATTTAAATAATTTTATAACCAATAGTTAAGAGAGGATGATAATCTTTGTATTCTTTTGAATAGAAACACGAGCCTGCATAAGCCCAACTACTGTCCATCATCCTCCATCCATAATTGGGGGCATGCCCATAATAAAACAATTGGGCATCTCCAGTAAAATTCCAGAAAATCCAAGTGTTAATCGTCGATGGCATGATAATGGAAGTGGATAATGTAGGGTTATAGGATGGTCGCGTGTTCCAGGTAACGGTTTCTTCATTCCAATCGCTCATAATTCGATAGGCGTTCAACTGATGGCCACCAGGGTTCTCAATCAGGTCGTGATAGTAGTACATCTGAAGAGAGGCGTATTGGATTGTCATATTCGCTGGAAGAGTACTGAGATTGAATTTCATGAGTCCATCCAACTCCAACCCAGAATAACGTCTGATAGATATCGTATCACTGGACCCTGAATTTTGGTTTATATATAATTCATCAATTGTAGCATCATCTATTGGTTCGAAAACTATAGTATTTTCAGTCGTCGTCCAAAATGTATACGTTTTTTTCGACCAGTACCTGCCATCAGTCACGTTTACAAACCAAGTATAGGTGGTAAAATAATCAAGGCCACTGATTGGGATAGTATAACTGCCATTACCAACGCCGGTACCAGTTCCTGATCCGATATCTGGTTGTGTCTCAACCGTCCAATTCATCAGATCGCCTTGATAATCTGTCAAATCAAAACTCACATTTGACGTAGTGATTGGTACAAACTCAGCATGTTGTGCTGGTGACGGATTCCTAATTATTGGAAATAACGTTTCAGTGGTAAATGCGCGTTCTCTCCCCACTGGTGTTCCTGTGGGTTTCCCTTGATATACAAGAACTTCCCATAAATATGTGGTGCCGTTCTGCAATCCATGAATGGGAATGGTGTACGTCCCATTTCCTACCAACGTACCGTTCCCCCCACCGATGTCCGGACGTGTCGAAACCTTATAGCTCATGAGGTCTCCTTCATGATCCGTGAGTCGAAAACTAAGCTCGGAAAGTGAGAGAGAAACGTTTTGTTCACCTTCCAAAGGTGAAAAATCGGAAGCTATGGGGAAATCGTTCTCTGGATATACAGGACAATTAAAACGCTGGTATAATGCTGGGAGCGGACCTAACATAAGGACAAGAAGCTCTAACATTTCATCCATAGCAGATGGTGGAGGCATTAACATTAGCGCCAACAGGAACCAAAAAAACAACACAACACCTGTCAAGACTACTAAGATAGTGCAAATTATTGGAAACCCCCATTCAGATTTTTCACACCCACAATCAGAGTTCACCAATTGGGTTATTTCATCTTGTATGATAGGATCCCTTTCAATTATAGCAGTTATTTCTTGTTGTATTTCAGGTGTAATCAATTGATGTGTGAGAACCATTGAGTGTATCCTCGTTTTACTCATGAACTTCGAGAGGAGTAATCCGATGAAGTACATTCGTTTGAGTTGATTCTTTGTTAGTGTAGGAATCTTTGATTCTGGGAATATCCCTTTACTCATCTGGGATTTCAGGATGATTCGTTGTATCTCCTTGTTGTTTACTATATCACAGATGGTTTGGAATAATAGCTCTCTCTGATTGACTGTTTCTTTTTTGGTTTGTTGATATGTTGTGTGAACAGTTTGATACCCAATCACATTTGTTAAAGATGTAAAAGTAAGGAGAATTGCTGCAATAATACTGATTCCAATCACAAACCATTTCTTCATCTATTTCCTACCCTTTATGAATATAAAGACCTCTTCTCTATTTAAAATATTCCTTCTGATGTACTAGTATTTACGAGTTCAAATCATTTTTTTAATCCTTTAGCAGGTTTCTCCTGGAAAAAGAAAGAAAATTATGCAGGGGAAGGGATTTGAACCCCCGAACCTCTGCAGGAACAGATCTTGAGTCTGTCGCCGTAGACCAGGCTTGGCTACCCCTGCAC
>JAFGFQ010000105.1 GCA_016930995.1 Thermoplasmatota archaeon
CTTTATGACCGGGACGGCTTGTGATTCTCCGATATTCAACATCCCTTGATAAACATCAATTCCCTTGATTTGCCCATAATCGATGCTACCAATCACACGTTGCTTCCATTTAATCGCATTCTGCGGACACACAAGTTGACAACCACCACACGAGTGACACAACTCGGGGAACACAAGTATCTTTGAGCGAACCACGGCTAACGCGTTATACGCGCAGAACTCAGCGCACTTCCCGCAATAGTCACAACGCTCTGTGTCAATCTCGGGGATTGCTATTGAGACGTTCTCATGTTTTTTGATGGTTGCCTGTAAGAAGATATTTGCATTTGGTTCTTCGACATCACAGTCAAGAAACTGGGCATTTCCTATACTTAATGCGATATTTGTTGCGACGGTTGTTTTTCCGGTTCCCCCTTTTCCACTCGCAACAGAGAGTATCATTTCTCTGTCATCCCCAAATGATTTACTTCCTTCAGTGACAAGGGAAGACGGTTTCTGGCCAAATCAACATATATCTTTTTGTATTCAGTCCATTGTTTCTCGTAATCGGCGGTTATCTGTGCAACGATTTTTGCTGGGATTCCGACCGCGATTGATTTCTCAGGGATTATTGTTTTATTTTTTACTACAGCTCCTTCGGCGATGACCGCCCATTCCCCTATGTCTGTATAGTCACTGACGATCGCCCCCATACCGATGACTACCCAATCATGAAGGTGAGCATTATGGATAATTGCACCATGTCCAATGGTTACCATATCACCAATAATGGTTTTTTCACCAGGTCGGGCATGGATGACGACGTTTTCTTCGACTGCGGTCTGGTTGCCGATTTGTATTGTGCCGTAGTCGGCACGAATACGAGCCCCCGGTCCAACATAGCAGTTCTCTCCAAGGGTGACATCTCCTATGATGTCCGCTGAGGGGTACACAAATGTTCCTTTTCCTATGCGTGGTTTTTTATTTTCAAATTCATAGATTGTCATGGATCCTCCCGTCTCAAATGGGGATTTGAGTGCATGGTCTGATTGTTACTTCTAATGGTCCCCATGGTGTTCATGATGATGCTGATCTCGAAAAGCATGTCTTCCGCATGCATCGTCAGCCCCGGCTTTTTGGAGAAGCCCTTGTCTGAAAGCGGCAATTGCGTCTTTAACGGTCCCAGAGGCACCGATGTACACGTCGATTCCGGTTTCTGTAAACATGCTGATGGCACGTCGACCGAGTCCTCGACACACCAAGACGTGGACTCCTTCACGGGCCATGATCTCTGGGGGATATCCTACTCCGCCCATATGTTCACTTGTGTTTTGTACGACTTTTACATCATTGGTCTCAAGGTCCACAATCGTGTAGGTGGGGACTCTGCCAAAATGTTCTCCTACAACATCATCTAACCCGCTGTCTCCCATTGTTGGGATGCATATTTTCATTACCGTCTTCCCCCTATTCCTACGTGACTTTCTACATTTGCTGATCCTGTTTCTTTGAGACTCCCCATCTTGTAGCTCTCAATTGCATTTTTTATTGTTCCCTCCGCCCCGGTAAACATCTTTATACCAGCCGTCTTTAGAATTTGAAATGCATTTGGTCCGATATTTCCTGTTATTACAGCATCTACCTCTTCTTTTGTGACGATTTGGGCTGCTTGGACACCAGCGCCACCTGAAGATACGGCACTTTGGTTTGAAATGGTTTTAACATTCATGGTCTCCATGTCAATGATTAAAAAATACTGACATCTGCCAAATCGTTGATCAACACTTGCATTCAAATCCTTCCCTGTTGATGATACACATATCTTCATGATCTCGCTCCTTTTTAATCAAATCTCCCTACTAATTTTCTCCATTTTTTAGGTATGTTAGTGCTGGGCTAGTATTTAAAGGGATAGTGGTTTTGGCTAGCTCAGATATTTCTTTTTTTTTTATTCCTCCCATGTATCTTTTTTCTTAAGGGGAATTCTTCCACCATATCTATCTGATTTTTTTTATAGCAATCGCTTTAATATTTCTCTATCATGTATATTAAACACATATACCACGGTTTATTTCTGTGGTAGTTCATCTTCGGAAATCGAAATGGATTGTCGTATCGTTATTACTGTACCGTTTTTTGAATAAATTTTATTCTGAGACGTTGAATCACTTATTCCTTCAAATCCACATGACATAATGAGAGTCTTGATTTTTTCGATTTCGGATATCTTAGCTGGATTTTGAAATCTGTTCATATCTTTTTTCCACCTTGCTATATAACACTATTTTTTATAATCTTGTCATGAATGTTCCACATTTTTTACATTTTATCGTATAACAGGGAACTTGTACTTGATGTGGTTCGCGATGTCCACAGTTTGGACACACACAGTCTCCGCTAGGGCCTCTGCTATATCCCCCTCCAAGACCACGCCCACGTCCTTGACCTCTACCACCACGTGCTAGCGGTCCTCGACCAGTTGGTCCTGTTCCATCTCTACCAGGCATATTTTTTTCACCTCTTTTTAATATTTTTTTTCTACGTGATTCTCATCGTAATTTTCATACGTCTTATTAGTCTCGTATCATAAATGTACCACATCGTGGACATTTTATCGTTGAACAGGGAACACCTCGTGGATGAGGTATCCGATGACCACAGGCAGGGCAGATACATTCCGTACTTAGACCTCTTCCGTATCCCCCTCCAAGCCCTCGTCCACCCCATCGTCCGAATCCTCCGCCCCCACGCCAACGTGGCATCTCTTTTTTCAACTCCGTTTATTAACAATCTGTTCGATTTTCTCAACTATGTTTGTAAATGCTGTACTCGCATCTGCCGAAGCGTGTTTTGTGAGGAATGGTTCACCACTGTCCCCGGTCGTTACTATATCAGGATCTAATGGAATCTTCCCAAGAAAAGGCACCTGAAAATCTATGGAAGCCTTCAATCCACCACCTGTTTTAAAGATATCAATGTTTTTATGACAATAAGGGCAGGTAAACCCGCTCATATTTTCAATGATACCGATGATTGGCATGTTCATCTTTTTGACAAAGTTGATTGATTTACGGACGCTTACCAATGCTAAATCCTGAGGTGTTGTGACAATGACTGCTCCATCGCTCTTCGGGATAAGTTGTGCGATACTAAGGGGTTCATCCCCTGTACCTGGCGGGAGATCAACAATGAGGTAATCAAGATCACCCCAGTCAACATCACCAATGAACTGTTTTATCGCACCCATCTTCATCGGTCCTCGCCAAATCACCGGAGAATCCGTATCCGATAGGAGAAAACCGATAGACATCACCTTTAAATTGGGTGTTATCATGATTGGATTAAACCCCGTTGGGGATGCTGTTGGTTTCTTTTTTTCCACCCCGAGGATTTTTGGGATGCTTGGTCCATGCATATCGCAATCCATTAAACCAACCATGTATTTTTTTTCTGAGAGAGCAAATGCGAGATTCACAGATACAGTGCTCTTTCCAACACCACCTTTTCCGCTTAAAACGATAATCTTATGTTTTATCCGGCTGAGATTCTGCGTAATTTTTTGATCGTCTCTGTTATTTTTTTCCATAGATTCGTTCACCTCATTGCTTTTTCCTCATTGTTCATACATTTGTGTGTTATAAAAAGAAAAAAAGAAGTTGCTCATCGATCGTATCATGGATCTTCTTTTTTTTCTTTTGAGAGTTCTTGGAGCCTTTCCCGTATTTGCTTGATTTCTTCTTCGAGACCTTTCATCATATTTTCTAGATAGGTTTTTTCTTCGTCTCTACTAGGTTCGAGATACGGTTCAGGATAATATGGTTCAGGATAGGGATATCTTGCTGGTCCCCAGAAGCCTCTGCCACGTCTCCAGTATCCTCGTCCGAACCCTCGACCTCGGCCTCCACCAAAGCCAAATCCACGTCCGGAACCAGGGTTTGCATAACCAGGTACGTTGTATCCTGCGCAGTATCCTGCTGCTCGTCCTGTTCTTGGTCCAAGTTCCCAGGGCCCTGTTCTATCGCCTCCAGGCATGTTTTTTTTCACCTCCTTTTTTTTATTTTAGTTTGTATTATTATGTGTTTTATCGGTAAATCCATCATCAATAGCATATAGGATAGAATATCATTTATAAACATTATGACTATAATTATTAACAATTTTTTAAAATAACTTATAAAATATAGGAAATGTTTAAATACAATGGCATTGTTAATAATAATATATACGTTCTCCTGAGGTTTTATTATGCCGCAAGTAAAATTCAGCCTTGATGAAAAAGATAGAAAAATAATATCCCTTCTTCATGACAATCATGAGATTTCCCAAGAAGAAATCGCAAAAAAAGTCAAGTTATCCCAACCATCCGTTGCGATGAGGATAAAAAGACTCAAAGAACGAGGCATACTTGA
>JAFGFQ010000023.1 GCA_016930995.1 Thermoplasmatota archaeon
AACGATCCGGAAAACGACCCTGTGGTAGTACTGGCGTTTACCAAGGGATGACTTCGGTTGTGTTCATAATCAGTGAGTGTGTGGACGGAAAAGGTGATGGGGAGCGAGCCATAGGTCTCTATGTAGACGTAGACGTTTTTTTGACGAGGGAGGTGAATGGTTTTCAGCACAGGTTCGTCTCGATAGACTAGTGCAGGGGAGGTCTCGGTGAAGAGGTCTTCCCGGTAGTACGGCTCATGGAGTTTCTGCTGTACAATGACACCAGAACCAATGAGCAGAAGCAGCAAACCTATGCAGAGGAGGACCTTGTTCATGATGATCCTAACCTTTCTTTGATAGGACTATCGTTACGCTGTTTAGTAGAAGATGAGTGGGAAGTCACCAGGGTAGTCGTCCCGCATCATGGGGTAGTTGCCCATGGGATACCCATACTTTTCCTGAGTGTGGTGTTGAACTATTAGATATGTTAAAATAACAGCAAGACCGGAGAAGAACATCATGCCTTGTCCAACTGGAATTGAATATATATGTTTGAAAATATACATTTCATAGAACCATGCCCCTATCCAGATGATCGATGATTGGAACCATACCAAAGGACGTGCAACAGTAAATGCCTCCTCAACGGAGATAATCCCGTCATGGTTTCTGTCACTCAAACGTGAATGCCTACAAGCAAACGCCATGCCATGTATGAGGGAAAAGCCAGTGAGCAGTATGGCACGTCCAAGATGGTTTGGCCTCGTGGACATCAGTACAATCCGGTTATCACCGTTCACATCGCTTTTTTGGAGATCTTGTGAAAACTCAGTGGAGAATGCTGTTGTTTCTGGTGTATCTATATCTATTGAGATGTTTCTTTTCGTCTCGTCGACCATACCGCCGCTAAGACAGCATTCAAGAATCACACACATGCCTTTACACAAAATTGCTGAAAGGCAGCTATCTAATTCATCGTCAGTGATGACATTTATCAATGTATGATTTTCCGCTCTCGTATCATAGGGGCAGATCGCTTCATCCTTTGTATCGTTGTGATTAAATGTCTGCTCGTCACCATCCAAGTCAGGGACTTGTGTACCATGACCACACCATTGGAAGAGGAAGTAGTCGTCTGGTCCAACAATGGTTGTCATATACGAGAATGCTGCTGTGATGTTCTGTTTGGTTGCATTCTTGTTGAGTAAGACGATGATGTTGCCGGTATTCCAGTTATCAGACTGTGATAGTGAGTCGTAGAATGCGAGAAGTTTTTCGTCGGAGATAGGTAGGTTATTTTGAGGATCTTGATACTGTGCGCACCCAGCAATGACTGCGTAGAACTGTGATTCTGATGAGAAGGATGCACTGTTATCTTTCTGCTCATTATTTCTTTGGTGTTCTGAAGCAAAAACTGGTGATATCGTCGTGCTGCTGAGCAGGAGAAGAACAATGCTTACACCAACTATCTGCAGAAAAACGTGATTCCTTTTCATACGACTCCCATTAGCTTCTATTAAGGCGGTCCTTGTTTATAACGATTTTTATGACACGAGTGTAATGGTATCCATTTTTTTTATTAATAAACACACGGTTGAAGATTGGATGATTGTTCTATAAACTATTTATAGTTGAACCGACAATACCCGATGAGAGCCTGACAAAGACACGCAGGCGTTGGAGGAAGAAATCAATGAAAAAAAGGGTTTTGAGCATTGGAAGTACCGGTGCTGTTGTTATTTTTATGCTGGTTTCAATAAACTCAGCTTTTGCTCTCCCTAGTGAGATCCAGAAGAAGACAGATCAGACAGTGACTCAAATCATTACAGAAGAAAAGTTAAACGATGCTCCGTACATCGATCCGTCCATCCAGTTGAGTCGTAAACATCTTCCAATTCTTAAAAGAGCATTGGCGCAAATGGGTGATGATACAAGAAAAGACCTTATGCAAAACATTATTAATTGCTTAGAAACACAAGGAAACGTCACAAGTAAGGATGTTCAAAGGATAGTCAATGAAAGCAATGTAGGTCTAAAAGCAATACATTTCATGAAATTACTAGTTGGACACGGGCCTGGAAGTTCATTATGTTTCCCGTTTACTTTATCACATACCCCATATGCTTTATTTTTTTTACTACTCCCAACTCTTATACCAACATGTATGGCCTGGGAAGTTCAGTATAATCAAGACCCTCCTTATAATGTGCCTCCTGATTACACTACCAGTGTTGCAATAGGTCGTTTTTACAAATACGATCAGCATACTCATACAGGTGGTTTAGTCATAGGATTCACTGGACTGGCGTGGGCACAAATCGCTGGTAACCTCATGCATAACTGTTGGGGAGTTTTTGACTTCATGGGTTTTGGTTTATTAATCATAATGGGATAATAGTAAATAAAAAATAGTTATGGAGGAAAACATGAAGAAAAAAATTATCTTTGGAAGTATTGGTGCTGTTGGTCTGGCGTTGTTGATGATTTCGAGTGCGACTGTCGTTGGACATGTTCAGAGTGAACCAGTGATAACTCTTCTCAATAAAAGAGAAATGCTGATGAACGAAGTATACCAGTCAATATCCGACGAGAAGGACCATAAAACGTTTAATAAAGAATATTTGAATAAAATAATGAGATTTTTCGATAAAAAGAAAGTCCTTGACCGACTCCAGGATTTCAATATTTCTAATGTATTAACTGATAATCGGTTCATTAATCTCATGAATACCGCTAAAGTACAATCGCTATTAACAAGTAAAGCCGCAAAAAGTTTCTATGATTCCACATCTTCTCAAAAGATTATTCATAACCAGACGTTCTTGACATTCCTTAACTCAGAAGCATGCAAATATTTCATTGCTCATCTTCCGTGGATAAAAACCACATCAAGTGATGAAGATGCACCAATACAATCGGCTGTAGAACCGATGGAGCAATCCTTGAATCCAGATATATCATGGTTACCTGGAGAAATTTTATTATTGATTATTTTAGCAATTTTATATGGTATTGGGGCAATTTTAGGAGGCATAGTTCTTGAATTATTCATGTTATTCTTTGGTATTATTACATGGCTACCCATTATTTTCTTTTTGATTGGAACTTTTACAATACGCGTTGAAGTTGTTGCAGATTTATTAAGCCCCTATACAGGTTTACCGATTTTGGCAAATTTTTATGCCGTCATTCTTGTTTTTATTATCAGCATAATAGTTGGAATAACCTGGCCTTTATGGGGTGGCTGGTGGTATATGTGGGCAAATTCTCACCATTCATAAATCACAGCCCCCCGCGATAACTTGCAGGGCGTCATGTGTCTAGAAGTTCCGGAATTGAAAATTAATTAATTATATATTTTTTATAATAACTTTTCCCTCAACAACCTCGATATCCACAATCGTTGTAATCGGAGTCCCGTACAGCTTGACAAGATCTTCTTTACAGGTTCCTTTATACACCGCGATAAAAACACCTTTTACAGTCACTCCCATTTGTTTGAGCACGTACAGAACTGCTTTCAACGTCCCACCTGTGCTCAGCACATCATCAACCAGTATCACAGTATCTCCTTTCTTCAACCCGTTGATGAACATCTTTGATTTGGAGTACCCTGTCTCTTGTTCCACAGACACCTCTCCAGGTAACCCGTACTCTCGCTTACGGATAATCGTAAAGGGGATACTAAGATCAAGGGATAACGCTGAAGCAAGGGGAATACCCATAGCCTCCATCGTAACGATGCGATCGAACTGTCCAGATTTCTTGATATGTTTCTTCATCTCATCAGTGACTTCTTTGAGCAACTCAGGAGTAATATATGGCACCCCATCAGTGATGGGATGAATCACGTAATCATACGCACCTTTCTTCACAATCGGAGCTTCATACAACGATTTCTCTAACTGCTTTAACTTCATACTTCACCAACCTCTTCACATGCTTTTTTCAACACAGGAATGAACTCATCAATCATTTGTTTTGTGATTTGCGGCATTAGTACCAAACGGATAGCAGACAACCGCTCGACTTTGTTGACACGCCAGCCTTTTTCAGCGAGTTTATTTACTACCAATCCTGGTTTCTCGAGTTTCACACCAAGAACATTCATTGTAGGTTCTACCACAAGATTCAATCCTATCTCCTTGAGACGGGTTTCTGTATACTCTGTGACACTCATGCAGGATTTGACAACGTTCCTATACCCTCCTAATCTAAGGTACTGCGCCACGGCATACGCAGCAGCAACAGGAGCACCAGA
>JAFGFQ010000106.1 GCA_016930995.1 Thermoplasmatota archaeon
TAACGCATTCAACGCTTTATAGGCGTTGAGTCGCCCTGTGCCAATGTATTCTGTTGAGTTGTATGGGTCGACGTTCTCGCATATCAGTGTTTCTATTTCCGTATTGGTGAGCGAAGGATATTTTGACAGGAGGAGAGCACCGACACCAGCGACCATGGGGGTCGCAGCAGAAGTACCTGAAGCGTAGGTATAGTTTTGTGTATATCCGTCGTCGTTCATGGTGACATGGTAGGTGGGCATCGTAGAATAGATGAGGTTGCCTGGGGCAGCGATATCCACCCAATCTCCATAATTGCTCCCGTAACCCGCACCCCATTCGTTTGGTGAACATCTTGTGTCGTTCTGGGTTGTTGCCGCAACCGCGGTGACGTTAGTATAGGCTGCAGGATACCTCTTGGACGACGTGTTGTAGTTTCCCGCTGCTGCGCATAAAAAGGCTCCTTTCCCATAGGAATAGTCGATTGCGTTATGCAGGAGGCTTGAGTTCAGAAAGGTAAAGCTCATACTTAGGACATCTGCATCGTTGTCAGCCGCATATTTGATGGCCTTTGCTGTTTTCACGTCGTCAAACCACCCAGTCGCGTTGATGATTTTCAACGACATAAAGTTACATTTCCAAGCGACTCCCGCCATCCCGATAGCGTTGTCTGTGGATGCTGCAGCGATACCAGCGCAGAACGTGCCATGTCCGTACCCGTCATCCGGATTACTATCGTTATAGTAGAAATCCCAGCCGTGAACATCATCGATATATCCGTTGTTGTCATCATCGATCCCATTGTTCGGGAGTTCATCCGTATTATTCCACAGTTTTGTTGCAAGGTCTGGATGTGTCGCATCAATCCCCGTGTCAATGATAGCAATCACCACTTCTGGACTGCCTTGTTCGATGTCCCATGCGGCTGGTGCGTGGATGTCGCAGCCGGGGGTTCCCCCCAGTTGTCCTATGTTTTCTAAAGACCACTGATTACTAAAATTAGCATCATTAGGGATGGTACATAAATAACCGACTTGATTAGGTTCTGCGTAGAGGACATCAGGACACTTCGCATAGTCTCTTACAATTGATAGAATCTCTGATTGCATGGGAATATGGAGCAGATAAATGTCATCAAGAATCGTATCCTTGGCGTCTGGAAACAGTTTTTCATACTTGCTTACCTGGTTTTTTTCATTTAACTCTTGGAGCATAGGTGTTGATATGGATGTGTCTTTCTGTAGTTTTACGATGAACTCCCCTGGTCGATACACGATCACTGATTGGGTATTGGAAAATTCTGTGTCTGTTCTTCCTGCAGGAAATATAAAACTTATAAGTATCAACATACAACATATGCAGATGCTGATAATTTGGTTGTTCATGGGTTATCCCCACCGGGTGAATGAAATCAGGGAACGCGTTCCTGATAACTTTCCTTTATCACTTTTCTAATACGGTTCCTTTATAAAAACATATTCTTGGGAAGAAACAACGGGGAAGCAGGGACACGGTTAAAACTCAATGATGCTGGTTTTTTTTGTGTGTGAATCTGATGATATCTCTTGACTCATCAAAAAAAGGGAAAAATAGGTCCAGATCCTTTTTTTTAGAAAGCTGGCGTTTCTTTATAGGTATCGGGTACCTCTTTGAGTTCTAATAGGGAACCATCTTTTGATATTCGAACGATTTCTACCATAGGTGTTTCCTCGTCGTACTCGTACTAATTCCCTTGTAAAGCTTAAAGCCCACGTCTCAGAAAATCCGTCAAGATGCAAAAAACCAGTTTTTTTTGTTCCGTTTGTAGGAAACCATGGGAAAGCCGCTGTCTTTTTTTCTGTAGTTGAAAGGGGCTGGTTCTCATCTTTTTTGTCAGTGAGACAAGGAGGAAGGTGTTGCTGTCTTCTGCTCTGATACCAGAAGTGACTGGGCCTGCAGAAAAATACTTTGATAACAGAAAAAAAAGAAAAAATGATGGTATTACGTATTGAAACCAGCCATCATTATGGTTAAGACCATGGCCAGCTTCTCTAGAAACGCTTGCCATAACTGTCGAATCAGCTGTCCCAGGAGTACAACCGTGTCTCTTCCCACAATCAACGTTCCATTGATGGTCTGGCCGTGCAGAGCTGCAAATGTATCGATGCTTTCATCTACAAGCAAGTCAAAATCCAAATCAGGGATAGAAAAATGCAGGAGCATATCTATATCACCATCAGTATCAACATCCTCCATCGTCCATAAAAGAGGAGCCGCACCCAAGAAATTGATAGAATCAGGGTCTACAGAGCTTGCATTAAAATCCTGTGTTGTCAGGATCGCCACCGGCAGTTTCCCTAATGAAAATGGATTGACCATATTGGGGTATTCCCCAGGTTTAATGTCAATCGACACATCCATCATATTCATGTCTTGTTTATATAACGCGTAAATCTCCTGAGCGGTTAACGCACGTTTATAAAGACGCACCTCATCCGCGACACCATTGATAGGCGCCCAGGTTCCATCACCCGGAGCCCAATGGTTCGTCCCAATCACCGGAGAATCACTACTCTGGAGAAATTCTTTTGTTATCGAATCCGTGTTATCAAGCACTCCATTGATGTAGATACTCCCCAGGTTCGAGGTGCTGTTAAAGACAGCTGCGACAAACGTCCAGGTCCCAATCTGCATGTGATGTTTGCTGAACATGTTGGAATCCATGTTGATGTCATTTAACCAGAACCCAATCGTGCTTTGAAAACTGATATACAAAAGAAAACCTGTTCCTGAATAGATGCCCCCGCGTCCGTCGAATAAATACGACCCGTGATTATACGAGGGCAATCCGTACCATTTCACCCAAGCAGTCAGCGTAAACTCCGTGGAAATCGGATCATCATATGAAGGAGAAATACCACCCACATACTCGAAATCAGTGATCTCTAATCCTGATCCATTGACTCCCTTCGTCCAGGTCGCTGTACTCATGATGACCCCGTCATTACCATAGCCTGAGTCATCATGCGCAATCGTACCAGATCCTTCATTAAAACTCCAGTACCCAATCAAACCCTCTGTCGGGTCAGCCGACACCGATACAGTCCCCATGAAGGGAAACGATGCTCCAATCAAAAGCATACATATACAAATTCCGACCATTTTTGTTCTCATATATCCAATTTCCTCCTTATGTTATGCCAACACATACCACGTATTTAATAGTTTCCTTAGAACGGTCGATATACACAATTGTCCATCAATGTAAGCTCGATAATAAACTACTATACAATCAAAAGAATAAAAGTTATCAGCTGATTTATTCATATTTTCGATTAATCCGATAAATATTGCTGTGCCCTTTGTCGATGAATTAACAATAATAGTATCAGAAGGATTATCTAGCAAAATAGTTCCATTTATATTTGTTATCATACTCGTTTCAACGAACAAGAGAATGATTCCAACCTCCAACCATTTCCTTATCATTTTCCTCCTTCAATTCTGAATACAATACCTAGTTGTGTTAGGTCCCGTAGTAATATACAACACAATCAATATTAAGATATATAAAATCAAACAACCAGGGAACCAACAAGCTGTAGGGGAAGGTTGGACTGTGATATTTCCATTATTGAATATTGAATAATCCATAAATGTATGAGGAATGCATCGTATTTGATTTAATCCTGTGATGAGTTGTTGTGGTGTAACATCTTTTAATTTCTCTTCTTTTGATAGTTGATGAACGGCAATACTAACAAATCTCTGAAAACTGACATCATTCATTGTTTGAATTTTACTTATAACATCTCGAGACGAACCTATTACATCAAGTCTGGGTAGAATCAATAAATTATGACTCTTGTCCTTTCCAAGATACAGAGATGTGACAATATTTTGTTGTTGATTGGTTGCTCTCTGTGTCCTAGTCTGGAACAAAGGTGAATCATTCACAGTTGATTTCACAGATTGATATCCTACCACATTACTCAATGAACCCAGCACGAAAAGAACCACCGCACAGAGACTAACTCCAACCAGAGGTTTTCTATCCATACCTTTCCTGCCCCCGTATCATATTTTAAATGAATGTTAACCTATAAAAAAGTTATCATCCAAAACAAGGGTGAATAGGAAAGCAGCGGCATACATTCCACTTCTGGTTTCCTTATCCTGATTTGGTTTGGGTGGTGACTTTGGATCATATATTTATTTGGGAGATTCTCTGACAACTGTTCACATCCTGTCTCTGGGGGGTTCTAAAGCAGTTATACACCAGTCCGATTCAAATCAAAAGCACTAAATAGGGTAATTTGTTATGATGGATTGGTAGGGTGAGCATGGCTGAGAAAACATTTGAACACGCTGGATTGAAAGCTGGTTTTTCAGGAGCAGTTGCCATAGGATGGCTTGTGTTTCTCATTCTTTTTTTAGCGTTCTTTTCTGAAGGATTTCGAATAAATGAAAAATTTGCTATCATTCTCTTTTCCATTTTAATCATAGCTGTTTTACTTGGTGGGTTTTGGTTATTCTGGTCTTTTCAAATGATGTCTAAAAAAGATTGGGAGCTCTTTAGAATTAAGGGTTTCAAATGGAGAATTATTGGTACGCTAGTCTTTTTCTTTGCACTTTTGATCGTGTTGATTTATGGGTTCTGGTACGTATGGACCGATTTTAATTTCTGGCAGTATGTAGCAATCTTTCTTATTATCATCTTAGTCGGCGGGGGCCTCATGGGCGCTGTTTGGGCACCTTGGAGCAATAAACACAAAGATGAAATGGATAAATATGGTAAAGAAATCGGTAAAAAGTTTGAAGAAGGATTCAAAGAAAGTTTCGAAAAGAAAGATAAAAATGATGAATACAAAGAATAGAGAAAAATTTTCAGATTAAATTAAAAACATATCCTACGAATTGATGAGCTGATCCAAAAGAAGCGTTCTCTAAAGGGAAAAGCAGCAGATGAGATAGACCATCTCACCATTTAGGGAAGAGATGATTTGATGTACAATCCTACCCTAAAGTACATCCTTATGTCCTAAACCTATATGATTCGTTCACCGGTCACTTTTTTTCTAATACCTTTACTTTTTTTTCCAAATAAAGTAATTTTTCTCGTAAGATTCTGAGGGTATTA
>JAFGFQ010000107.1 GCA_016930995.1 Thermoplasmatota archaeon
TCCTTTATTTTACGTGCGGTCTCGATACTCCTCATACCGGGTTCAAGCACGACAATAAAATGATTAACCGATTTGGCTGTAGCCCGACCCAAATGCTCAATGCCAGCTTCCATATCCATAATAACAACTTCTTTGGTGAACAGAACAAGGTGTTGAACCAGAGATTTTAACAAAACGCTCTCCGGACACACACAACCACCCCCTCCCTTTTTTACTGTTCCCATCAGCATGAGCTTGATTCCATTGTATTCAACCGCGAGCTTCTCTGGGAGGTCATCCACTTTGGGGTTCAATTTAAAAAAACCGCCCGACGTGCCTGGCCTTGCACCGGTGCGTTCTTCAATCAAATCTTTTAATTCGCTAATGGGGGTGATTTTCACATCCTCAGGAAAACCCAGTGCTGCTGCCAGATTTGCATCCGGGTCTGCATCAATCGCAACAACCTTATACCCCTTTTCAGCAAACGCAAAGCAGAGGGCTGCCGATACGGTTGTTTTTCCTACTCCCCCTTTACCGGTAACTGCAATCTTCATAAACGACTCCTTTCCTGTTTGAACGTATGCAATCATTGAACACATTAAATAGTAGTCCCTATCCTCCAAAAAGTCAATTTATAGGTGGTGCAAAAAATCTGCCCAGACCCCCTCTTTAGATATCCACCCCCTTGTCTGGCCATTAAGGACATGATGCGATGAATTTGGTTTAAACCGAATTTATGATGAGACAAAAATGGATCAACCAATTGAAATAATGGAATGGCCGATTTCATGAATGTTCCCTTTTCCTTATTTCGTCTTAAGGGTTTAAAACATGTCAAACAGATGGATGTCAGACGATGGGTTATTGATCGCTTATTCTTTCCTACATTCATCGCAGATCTTTCTATACTTCGGTTTGACATTCTAAATCAATTGATATACAATGTAAATATATTATACATTAATTATAAATCGATTGATAAGGAATTGACCTGTGAAAGAATTAGAGATTGGTCTAGAGAAACAAAAATCCTTTGATGGTTTAGTCGCTCAAAGCAAATTAATGCAGGATATCTTTTGGAAGATTAATTTGGCTGCCGAGAATGATATCACCGTATTAATATCCGGTGAAAGTGGCACAGGCAAGGAATTGGTTGCGAAATCCATTCATCATCGCAGTCAGCGCTCAGGTGGCCCTTTTATTCCCATCAACATGGGAGCTGTAACCAGGGATTTGGCACCGAGCGAACTATTTGGTCATGTTAAAGGTGCCTTCACCGGTGCGACAGAACTGAGGGATGGGCTGTTTGAAAATGCCAGTGGAGGAACCTTGTTTCTGGATGAAGTGAGCACCCTGGATAACAAAACCCAAACAAGTCTTCTAAGGATTTTAGAGAACAGAGAGTTTCGCAGGGTAGGCGGAAAGAAGACTATCTATACAGATGCACGAATCATCGCAGCGACCAATAAGGATCTCCGTAAAGCTGTTGAAGAAGGTACGTTCCGCAAAGATCTTTATTTTAGACTGGAGGTTTTTACGATAACACTACCCCCCTTAAGGGAACGATGGATCGATATCCCACTTTTAATAAAGGAATTCATTAAACGGTTTAATAAAGACATGGGTAAACATGTAAAAAAAGTTTCTAAAGATGCCATCGATTATCTTATCAAATATGAATGGCCAGGAAATGTGAGAGAGTTAAAAAATGTTATTCAAAGGGCAATGCTCTTGTCGAAAAAAAATATAATTACCGCAGAATTTTTACCTGATCGTATGATAACGGATCATTCTCAAAATAAAAATCTGGAGATAGAAATAGGACTACCTCTAAGGGAAGTCGAAAAAAGGTACATCGAAAGAACATTATGGTGGTCACGGGGAAACCGGGTAAAAGCAGCAAGCATGCTGGGAATCACGAGGCGTACGTTGTATAACAAGATTGATGAATATAATCTCTAAAATAATATTATGTATCATGCATGTACAACTGAACATTCATTTAATGAAGCGTTTAAGATCCAAATCATGGTGAATAAGAATGATTATAACTATAGCAATGGATATTATTTTTACATAATAAATATTTTTTTACCTGACTATGTAAAATTAATTTACATTACGAATAGAATTTCCTCTCAGACAAGGATTCTCTCTACCCCCAATACAATTTCGCAAATCCTCTAACTATCCTTTATTTATACAGTTCTGCATAGAACAACCCCCTTTACAAATTTTTTTATGGTTTGGCATCATCATTGCTGAAGATGAAACGATACAAAACACTTGCGCAGGGAAATCTACTTATACAATGCAAAGAGGAGGTGGAAGCAATGAAAAAAATATTGACCATCACTCCAATCCTGTCTTTAACGATTCTGATCATTTGCACGTTTTCTACAGTTGGCGAGGCAAAGGTAGTTGAACGTGAAGGAGCAGGCGAAGTGACGTCTGTTGAACCTCAGACCAAATTCATTACACTAAAGATTGATGGTGTAATCCATATGTTCGCAATCAACAAGGATACGACATTTAAAGGTGCAACGGGTTTACAGGATGTTAAAGAAGAGGACGAGGTCTTTGTCCAATATACGATTGATGAGCATGGGAAAAAGACTCTGGTTTTATTAGAAAAAAAGGTGTCTGATTAACCGCAAAAAAAACCGAGCGGGTTAAGACAATTTGGATCTGCCCCGTTAGAAAAAATCCCCTCCCCAAAAAAAGAGTCTGGCAAGAAGCCGTTCTGCTCCAGTCCAGACGTTCTAACGGGGTGTTCCTTTCTAAAGAGGCGCAACAACAGGTAAACAAGACGAGGAGATGATGGAATTGACAAAGATGTGTAAAACGTGCTTCTTTCAGGCAATCA
>JAFGFQ010000108.1 GCA_016930995.1 Thermoplasmatota archaeon
ACTGAAAATAAATCCGTTATCGCGAACTTCACAGAACTCTTAGGATTTACTTTAACGATTTTTATTGATGGTCAAGGAACTGTTGTAAAAGATCCTGATCAATCCACCTATGCATATGGGACGATTGTTGAACTTACTGCAATAGCCGATCCAAACTGGGAGTTCAAATCATGGACTGGAGATCTCACTGGAACTGAAAATCCTGATACGATTACGATGAATGGGAATAAAACGGTCACTGCACACTTTATATATACATTAAATGACACGACACCTCCACTCGTGGAATTGGCAAAACCATTGAATGGTTTCTACATCTTTAATAAATTCATCCTACCTTTTAGAATGCCTATTATAGTGCAAATGGTGACAATAGAAGTCAATGCATCAGATAATGAATCAGGTATGGATCATGTGGAATTCATCATCGATGGTATGGTACAAAACAATGACACGACAAGCCCCTATTCGTATGACTGGAGAGAACTTCGCTCAGGAAAGCATACGATACAAGTAAAAGCCTATGATAAGGCTGGGAACTCAGCAGTAAGCCCTGAGGTCCTTGTCTTTAAATGGAGGCTACATCCCATCTTGATTATCCCTATTCTTATCCTTGGTTGGATTTGGGCAAATCGATAAGAAAACCCTGTAATGTCTCAGGTGAACTTTCTTTAGGGAAAATACAGAAGAATGAATATATGCATCAATAAATACGTTATGAGCGATTTCCTCTTATAAAGCGCCCTAGTTCTTCCATATCCTTTAAATATTCCTTCTCTATACGGAATGCTCATGGCAGTTTGGCAAGGAAACTCAAAAAGGAGTAGTACAGGACGACGTATTCGGTATTCGCGAAATAAGAGGAGATTCGAAATCGGACGAGAACTTCACCTCACTACTATAGGGGCGATGAAACAAAAACCGATTCGAACACGAGGACATAATAAGAAATCCCGTGTTCTTACCGCTGACACTGCATACGTTGTTGACCCGAAAACCAATAAAACGACGAAAACAGAGATCATCACCGTTGTTGAAAACGCAGCAAACATTCATTATGTTCGTCGTAACATTCTGAATAAAGGAGCAATCATAAATACCAAGATAGGGAAGGCACAAATAACCTCTCGACCTGGGCAAAGTGGCGTGATCAACGCCGTGTTACTTTCTAAATAGAACCGTTGTGATGTTCGATGGTAACCAAGGATGATAATAAACACGTGGTGTATCCTTTGTATTTTGACCGGGCAGTCTCTCGTTTGAACGGACGAAAGGTAGCAAAAAAACACGCGATAGAAAAACCGTCTTTAGAAGCAATAGCAAAGGCGGCCAAATCACTTGGGTTAAATCCAATTTTGGAGAAGGAAGCAGTCCATTCATCTACACCTTGGAAGAAAGAAGGTAGAATTCTTATCGATAAGAAAGGACCCAAGACGCAGTTGCTTCTCCAGATTTCAAACAGACTGTAAGGCAAGAAAGTATATAATCTAAACATTGCATTCTGGTTCAACTCTCTTGGAGCCGGGCTATGGAACATTCAGGACAACAGTATGACGAAGCAAGTACAATTTTTTCTCCGGATGGTCGATTGTATCAGGTGGAATATGCAAGAGAAGCGGTGAAAAAGGGTTCTACCACGATGGGTTTTAAATGGAAAAACGGTGTTCTTCTCCTGGCGCACAAACCAGAGATTAGCCGGCTTGTCAACGCTGGCTCTGTTGAAAAAATCTATAAAATCGATAATCACATCGCCTGTGCAGCGACAGGTCTTATCGCAGACGGGCGCCATCTCGTCGAAATCGCCCGTGAGGAAGCACAATGGAATAAGATACGCTATGATGAGCCTATCTCTATAAAGGAGCTTGTCAATATCCTAGGTGACTATGAACACCTGTATACCCAGTTTGATGGTGTTCGACCGTTTGGGGTTGTTCTCCTGATTGCAGGTATCGACAGCTCGGGGAAACACTTATTCTCAACAGATCCCTCTGGTGCGTTCCTTGGGTATAAAGCGGTCTGTGAGGGAAAGAAAAGCACCGATGCCATGACGCAGATCATGAAGAACTATACCGGGAGCAGTACATTACATCAGGCACTCGAACTTGGCCTTCACTCGTTGAAGAAAATAACAAAACAGAATTTCAACCCGGAGATGGTTGAAGCTGCTGTTATCGATGAAAAAGAAGGGTATTATCGGCTGACACCAGAGGTATTGAAACGGGCCGGAGATAAACTTTCATCAGAGAAAAAAGAATAAGTCCAACCTTAGTTTTTTCTTATTTTCCTTTTCTGCTCCATTGGAAGAGATGATGCTTGTGGTACGGCACTATTGCTTCTCCGACAGATCTGATATCTTCAACTGAATAAAAAGCGTGTGGATGAATCTTATGAATCCTATCTAAGATATCTTGAAGGTCATCACGACGGATGACTGCGAAAATAATTTTCACAGGGCCTTTGACTCCTTCTGCATCATGAATGGTGATTCCATATTCGGCTTCTTTTAATGATTTGATAAGTTCAGTAGCATCATGTTTGATGATGACCCGGATCATGACCATGCCGATCGAGAGTTTCTCTTCAAGGATCATCCCAACATATGCACCTAACGCAAACCCGCCAGCATAGGCAAGAGAGCATGCGAAATTGTTGAGGTTTTGCATGATTTGTCCGATTGCAAGTAACCAGATGTTGATTTCAAGGAATCCGACAAGAGGAGCAATATATTTTAATCCATGCGAGACAAAAATGATCCGCAGCGTTCCAAGACTGACATCGATTAACCGGGCAAGGAAGATGAGTAGAGGAAGTATTCCCCATCTAAAGACATCTGAGTTATAGAATGCGAGTACATCCATTTTATTAGCCTTTTCGTAATTTTTTTTAGCGAGTTTATGTATCAACTACCACTCTATAAAACTATTTTTTCCCTTAAGCAAGGTGGAAAAACAAAGGTTCTTGAGGAGAAAAGTCAATATAAATCTTTTGTGATATCGTATTTGAACGGATTGTAGAATCACCTATGAAAAAGAAGGGAAAGACAACTAAAAAAACACCTAAAAAATCTTCAAAAATCAACGCACAACACACTGAGAAGGCAGAGAAGGTTATTGTTGGTGAAGATGAATTCTGCCCGACGTGTATGGAATGGCGTACTTTTGATGAGATTACTGGGAAATGTACTGTCTGTGGGCGTGTTATTAAAAAGGTAGGTGAGAGGCGGAAAATCACCGATGAGTACGATTTAAAGGATTTTGTCGGTGAGCATGATGAACCACAAGAATCGGGGGAATTTTAGTTCAGATAATTATTATGTAAATACTGTAAAGATACTTGATTTATTAGTTAAATCTATTAGTTAACTTATTACAGACGTGTTATCATGGGGCATAGTTTATTTAGAAAGTATTGCTTGTTTTTGTCTAGCAAAGATGACTGAATCTGAAATTGCCAGATAATATTTAGCATGGGCACTACAAATCTTTTTAAATCGAAACTCGCTAGCAAATTTTGGATGGATGCACAAATAATAAGAGCTGCAATTTATACAAGAGTATCCACTGAAGAGCAGGCAAAAGAAGGATTCTCACTAGATGCACAACTGGACAAACTGAGATCTTACTGTAAAGCACGGGATTGGGTGGTCGCAGGTGAATATATCGACGATGGATATTCTGGGAGAAAAATAAAAAGACCAGCGTATCTCCGAATGTTAGAAGAAATGGACAAATGGGATGCATTACTTGTTATTAAGATGGACAGGATACATAGAAATTCAAAAAATTTTATGTTCATGATGGAACAACTTAACAAAAATAAAAAAGAATTTGTTTCAATGAGTGAATCTTTTGATACATCTACTGCGATTGGACGTTTTGTGATGAATATTATACAAGGTATCGCGCAATTGGAATCAGAGCAGATCGGTGAACGGGTTTACATTGGTATGGAACAAAAAGCAAGGATAAATGGAGGTATGCTAGGTTTTAACATACCATACGGTTACAATTATTCTGATGGAAAACTACTCATCAATGAAACAGAAGCATCAGTAATAAAAAATATTTATTCTTGGTATCTCAATGGAAAAAGTATGGGTGAAATCGTTGATATGCTAAATGATACCCAAATTCCAACAAAAAACCGGGGGTTTTGGGCGAAAAAGATGATATCTACGATATTGAAAAATCCGATTTATTGTGGATATCTCCGTTGGGAAAAATTTGTGAATAAAAGCGATCATGAACCAATAATATCCGTGCAATCTTTTAACACAGTTCAACGATTTATAGCAAATCAGGGTGGCAATCCTACAGATTTTTTAAAAGAATAGGAAAAATTAGTTACTTTCGGACTACCGAGGGTAACTTTTTCCAAGCGAAAATTATAAATAAATACTATCTTATATTTGTTATAGTTAAATACAAGAGGTGATTTACATATCAAAATATAGGGTTGCCTTTTACATTCGGGTGAGTATGGGTGAACAAAGAAAAGGATATAGTCTCGAAGGACAAAAAGCAATACTCACTTCATGGACAATACAAATGAAGTGGACTTGGGTAAAAACCTATTGTGAAGAAGCAAGCGCGAAAGATATGAATAGAGAAAAATTCCAAGAGATGATAACTGATGCCAAAAATGGACTTTTCGATGGTATTTGTGTAGTAGATAGTGATAGATTGAGTAGATCTACAAAAGATATTCTTACTCTTATGGATGAACTCTTCGAATTTGAGGTCAAGTTGCATATTCATAATCTTCAGCATGTGAACATCTATAGTGAACAAGGAAGATTTATACTGACGAATCTTGCAGCATTTAGTGAATTTTTTAGGGGACAATTGGCGGCAAAGATTCGTGCAGGGGTAAAACAAAAAATGAAAAATGAATGGTTTGGACAGGCACCATTTGGATACAAGATTAGATCTGATGTAGTTGATAACAAGAAAATTAATACTCGGCTTATTGAAAATCCAGAAGAACAAAAAATTTTAGCTCTAATTAGGGAGTTAAAAGCACAAGAAAAAACGTATAGTGAGATTGCTGAATATTTGAATAATAATGGTATACCAACCCGATTAAAACGTAATGGCAATCGCTGTAGTTGGTATGCGACTACTGTAAGAAATATTCTTACCCGACCTCGGTACGATAATATACATAGTAAGAAAAATGAAATATTCTCTCAGAATCAAATAAAAACCACTCAAACGGATGAAGAAACGACGTGAATTATTTACTATAGATATTTGTAAATCTTTCTGAACTTATTATTTTTTATAGCACTATTAACTATGCTAGAATTTATCAGTCATACTTACGTTATATTTGCTAGATATTATCAGTCAATAATAATGATATATTTTAACATGATAATTAGACCACTGCTAACACGAATATAAAAAGTTAAAATTAAACATTAATTAATTAATCATATTTAGATACAAAATTAAAAAATTAATTTCTAATCATTAAATTGAAAAATTTTAATTATTCATAGAAGTACATAAAAATGATTTTTCTTAAACAAAAAACGACTACAAAAAACTAAAACAGCAAACAAAAACCTATCAAACCCCATAATCCTTTTCGTATCAATTCAAACAATTGAAAAAAACCTCCAAATTCATTCGGCAACAAGATTCACACTGTCGTCGACCTCAGACTTTCTTTTGTTACATAATAAAGCTCGACGAAATGATCAGGATGATACGATAGTTTAGCTTGCCGAAGCCCAGGGACCCCAAGGTCTTCCTCCCGGTTAATATAAGGAATAGTCTGTCGCACCCGTTGTGCTGTCTCCATGTTAATTGCCTTATAGACTCCATCAAAATCTGGGGACCCTTTTTCAAAATGAACAACAATGGTATCCTGCCTCATTTTTTCATAGATCGCTATAGCTTGAATAGTTCTATTAATCCGTAATGCAAGTCCCTGCAGACCAAGATCGACGAAATGGGCCATTGCATACAGAATCGCTTTTCGCTCGTTCTCAAGCAGCTCATCAGACTCGCAATCCCTCCAGAGACACCATCGTTTGAGAAACTCATGGACCTCATCGATGTTTCCCTTTGTTATCTCTTCAATTGTATATGAAAAATTTTTAGTAAACTTGTTTAATCGATTACGTATCTTGCCGTATTTTGTGCCCGGGAGGTCTGCTAAATCAGACGACCGATAGATATAATCAAAAAAATCCCTGTTCTCAACCATATTTAATGAAGGAAAATGTTTTAAAAGAATCGATTTCTGCTGTTCTTTGATAAAACCGAAGCGAAGATCTTCTCGTTTAGCAAAGGCTATGACTTCTTTTAGTAGATTCTGATTTAACTTCCCAGTTGGATGATGCAGGACTGCATCTGTTTCTCTTTTACTCAGAATAACGATACTTGTATCAAAGACTGCATAGGAGTATTCAACAAAGTGACTCCAACTTATCATCGTGCTGAATAATTCACCACTATGCTCTGGGGGGAATTTCTGGTAAAATGTATCAAAAACAGGTTTGTCATCCAGCGATATTTTTTTGAAATCCCCAAGGCTGAGCATAGCGTATCACTCCCTGGTGTAGAGCATGGGAATGTACTGCTCCATTAGTCGAAAACCAAGGGCGGTATAAAACCGGCTGCTTCCTGGTTCTGCGATAAGCCCAATCCAGTAAATCCCATGTGAGACGCAATAGTCAATAAGCGTGGTAGTGAGTTGTTTTCCAATATGCTGGCCACGATATTCCGGTAGCACGACTAAATCCTGGATGTAGGCATCAGAGATTCCATCTGAGAGAACACGGCCCATTCCGATTGCTTTTCCTGTTTTAGTATCAACAGCAACAGCAAAAGCAAAGCTACCTTTTAGTAACAGAGGTAAACCTTCTTTTGTATATGTTTTCTTCCACCAGCCTCCTGCCTTGTACAGTCCGACGATTTCGTCCTCAGGCCAGTGGTCTACGAGTCGTATCTCTACGTCGTTTTTCTTCATGAAACAATCCAATATACTGTAGGTTTTTTAGCAGGAACTGTGTTCGATTGCCACATAAGGACAGGCGTTCACACAAGCACAGCATTCAATGCAGTCGTGAACGTTTTTTGCGACGGCTTTGCCGTCGACGACGTCAAAAATCTCAACGGGACAGGCGGTGACGCATTGGCCTGCTCCTTTGCATTTATCATAGTCAATGGTGATAGTAATAGTTCCTTCTTTGAATTCTTTCTTCATGCGACAGAGACCTCCATGTTTTTGGTTTCAGTAACACCTGCCATTATTTTAGATTTCGTATTTTAATTTCTGCGGCTTGCGAAAAAATATCAAGGTTCTTTTATAAAAAACCATTCAAGAAAAAACCAAAAGACTAATCATCTCTATTTCCATTCCTCCTGAGCGAGGGAGCTTAGTGAGACAACGCGCATCTGAGATAGCACAGATTATAAAAAAATCAACGCAGATTCATATCGTTACGCATATTGATGCAGATGGAATTACCGCAGGGGCGATTGCCTCTGAAACACTCAGACGACTCGGAAAAGCCTATACCATTGAATGTATCAAACAACTTGATGAGGTAGTGATACACAAGCTACTTTCTGAGAACCACGACCTTGTGTGGTTCACGGACCTTGGGAGTGGCATTAGTACCCAGTACCCGGAGATACACAAGATTATCACCGATCATCATGAATGCCCTCCTGATTCCGATGCCCCTTACCATTTCAATCCTCATCTCTTTGGTAAAGACGGCTCCTATGAGCTCAGTGGGGCGGGGGCGACCTATCTTGTATCCAAGGCGGTCGATACGGCAAATAAGGACCTGGCAGGTCTTGCGATTGTCGGAGCGATAGGGGACCTCCAGGACCGACGTTACTGTGAGCTGCGTGGGATGAACATGGAGATCGTCACGGATGGTCAGGATGCAGGGGTACTACACACCATGAAAGATATCCGCTATTTCGGTAAGGAGACCAGGCCGCTTGCCAAGCTTTTACAGTACGCAAGTGATCCACTGATCCCCGGGGTGAGCGGACGGGAGGATAGCTCTGTCGCGTTCTTACAGGAGTTGCACATCGAGTTAAAACATGGGGACTCCTGGAGGAAATGGATCGACCTTGAAAAAGACGAGAAACGAAGGATTATCTCCGCGATTATTCAAATGTTGCTCTCGAAAGGATTTGGGTATCATGTTGCTGAGCGTGTCTTAGGACAGTCTTACATCCTCTGTAAAGAGGAGACCGGAACCGAGTTACATGAGGCAAAGGAGTTTGCCACGCTTCTGAACTCCACTGCTCGATATGGTCAATACGAGGTGGGGCTGCAGGTCTGTCTGGGGGATCGTGGGAAATGGTTAAAGGAAGCACTCAATCTTCTCAGTGGTCATCGTCATAACCTCGTGGAGGGGCTTCAGTTCGCAAAAGAGGAAAAAATCCAGAAACGAACCTATCTGCAGTATTTCCATGCGGGGGATGGAATCCGGGACACTATTATCGGGATCGTCACAAACATGATGCTAAACACAGAAGAAGTGGACAAGGAGTTACCCCTCCTCGGGTTTGCCCATACAGAAAACGGTGAGGTGAAAGTCTCCGCGCGAGCCATGCAAAGCCTGGTAGATCGTGGGCTTGATTTAGCAACAGCGCTGACAAAAGCTGCAAAGCAGTTAAACGGAATCGGTGGTGGGCATAACATTGCTGCTGGTGCGACGATTCCAAAAGGAAAAGAAGAGGAATTTTTACAGGTAGTGGAGAGGGAGATTCAGCTTCAGCTGGTCTCCTGAGAGGTTTTGTATACCTTTTCGATGGTGACTTCAAAGGTTAATGACTCCCCAGCGAGTGGCTCAAGGCTGTATCCTGCTTTTTCGATATCCTCTTGGTAGAAATACGAGACATACATGGACGGGATGTCTCTGTAATATCGGGGGAGGATAAACGTCCTGTTAAATGTCAAGACCCGGGAGACCTCAAGAAAGGTCGGATCAGGGGTCTGGTCATTGGTAATTGTAACGTTAATCATATCACCGTTGATATTATTGATGTGTATCGTAATGTTTATCATGCCGGTGTAGCCCTGTGTCTGGAAGGTGTAATTCTGCCCGATCCCCGGGGAACACGTAACGGTAATCGAAGTCTCGTTCCATGTTGCGGTGGTCGCATTTGGGAAAATCAACATCTGTTTATCCCCGTCTCGGACGTCTTTTACCTCTGTTGACAGATTCGTGCTTCGTGTTGGGGTGGTAAACATGGTGACCGTGGAATCCGTGATGTTCGTGATAGCTGTTGCATTCTCCCAGATATAGTACGGGGGTGGATAGATGACCATCTCTGTTTCGTTCAGACTATTTAGGTTATTGATAATAAGCTGTGGGGCAGTAAAATTATCAAGATCCTCCATGCCGATCCATTTCACGGTCAGGTTCTCACTTGTATAGTTAATGACCTCTACGGTTTGGTTCATCCCAAACGCGAGGTACTGTGTCGTAAAGACCGCTCCAGTGGCGAATTTTGTCGTCCCATAGGCTTTCTCCGGGGGGATCGGTCCAATAATTTTCGTCTGGCCCTCCTGCATGCCAGCAAGACCTTCCATGAATCCTTCAATGAGTCCAGCAGAATATCCCGATTTCGGTGCGGTAGCCGATTGATTATCACTGATAAATACTTGTAATGGTGTTCCACCGGATTTGTTCTCAGCAAAAGCATAAGATGTATCAAAAATAGTCTGGTTTGATGAATAACGACCAATGTAGTTTATATCAGCGCAATCCCCCTCTACGATACTGAGTTTTTCTTTAAACAGATCTTCAAAAATATCGGTATTAACCGCTATCAAAAACACGGACAGAGCTGCAATGACGATGATAACTAGCGTGATAAGAGCGATTTTTTCCTTTTGCATGAGGCTGCTGAATGAAATTGATATATATTAACTTAAGCCTGTGTTTTTAGACATCCAACTGATACAGTTTTTAATGAGTTTCGCGGCAAGAACAGCGGTCTGACCTTGGTCATAAGGGGGACAGACTTCCACAAGGTCACAGCCGACAAGCTGCGGGGCAAACGCTTCGATAAGCTCTGTGACCTGCAGGGGACTCAGACCAAACGGTTCTGGAGTGCTTGTCCCTGGTGCGTATGCAGGATCAACTACATCGATATCGATGGTGAGATAGATTTTTTTTCCTTTCAGAATTCTCTGTGTTTGCCGGATGACCTCTTTTATCCCGATGGTGTTGACTGTGAAGGCATCACGGAAAAACAGTCCTTGTGCTACTGCCTGCTCGTATTCCTCTTTTTCCGCAGATCGTATTCCAAGGACCGCGATGTTCTGCACAGGGATATGGTCCGCGACTCGTCTGATGACACAGGCATGGTTATGGACATCGTTTTTGTATTCCTGGCGAAAATCCATGTGGGCGTCGAGTGATAGAACCGCGATGTCCTTTGGGAATGCTGTAATGATCCCTGGGGTGATGGAATGATCCCCTCCAAGGGCTATCGGTATTTTCTTTTTTGAAAGCAGCGTGCAGGTAAAGGTTTTTGTTGTCTCAAAGAGTTCTTTTGAGGATAAATCCATGACCTCAAGATTCCCGTAGTCATGGAAGAGGATGTCTTCGAAATTCACACCGGTGCGAAGGTCAAACCGTTCGAAATTCCAGCTTGCTTGTCGTATCTCCGCAGGTGCTTTGTCCGCCCCATGGCGGAACGATGATGTTTTTTCAAACGGGACGCCAAAAAGGACGAATGACGCCTTCTCAAAACTTGATTCTGCATCAGCAAAATAATCAGGAAAATCCATAGGCACCGAAACCTTTTAGTTATCAAGATAACAGGAGTTTAAACCCTGGTGATCTTTCGTTTTCCCATCGCTGAGATGTACAATATTTCTTTACCAGGTTCCAGCTGACCTTTCAAATCATCTGGGATTGGCATTTCAAAGGTCTCGTAAGTCTCCAGGTCCATGAGCTGTACGATCTCGGCACCCATCAGGGCTAGGATCTGCGCACTGCGCTTGTCAATCATAGGGACTCCTACTTTGTGTTTCACGGGATGGACGACACTGCGTTTCTGCTCATCAAAGACACCTACTGCATCGATCCGTGCTTTTGCCTCACCATGCTTCCCTGGTTTTGAGGTGGAAATACTCATAATCTTGCATGGTTCTTCATCTATCAATACATATCGACCTACTTTTAATTCTCGGACTTCCGCCATTTCTTTCATGATGTTTCACCCTTTGGGATTTTATAGACTATATCATGTTCGCGAACCTTGTCTTTTACTTTAATGCCGATGGCATCACCACTTTTTGCGATGTGAATTTCAGCTCGATTGATTTCCATTCGGTCCACAACCTGGGTAAAGTCAGTATGGGCTCCAACGAAATGAATCGTATCTCCAGTATGCAACTCCCCGTCAGTCAGTTTAATTGCTGCAACACTAATATGTGTGAAGAAATGCTCTACAAACCCGATTTTTTCTTCAACCATAGCTTTTCACAACTCCCCTTATAGAAAAAGGTGTACTTATACCTGTCACCTTTCTGTTTATTTTGTGACGAGTTCATAGATTGCTTTCTTCCCATGTTTTGTGCAGGTAAAGGCTTCCCAGTTATCATCCCAAAACATCTCATTTTTACATTCCGGGCAGGCGATACTCTCAATAACCTGTCGTTGGCTTCTGACCCGTGTTTTTACGACCTGGACCTGTATTTTCTTCCCAGGGTTTAACGAATCAATGACACAGACTTCACCATCAGGCGGTAAATAGGGGGTGCTATCATTTTTCATTCGTTTTTTCCGATACGCTTTCATTTGTATCTTATATTTTTCCATCATTGTCTGTCTTCGGCCCATACATTCACCACAATACTTGAATAAAGGAATAACATGTTTCTTTATTAAGCTCTTTCCCTATTGCGAGGTTAGATATGAAGATAAAACAAGCGGGTTTAGATCCTCGGATTCAGCGTATCTTAGAGCATCAGGGTATCACTGAGTTGTATCCCCCACAAGCGGAAGCATTACCCTATGCGCTGAAAGGGAATCATCTCGTTCTTTCCATCCCGACTGCGGCGGGAAAAAGCCTTGTCGCGTACCTTGCTATTGTGAATCGACTCGTTTGCGACGGTGGAAAGGCATTATATATCGTCCCTCTGCGGGCGCTTGCCCGGGAAAAATACGAGGACCTCCAGGCGTTTAAAGAGCTTGGACTGAAAATCGGTCTGTCCACGGGGGATCTTGACGAATCTGACGTGCGTCTCTCAAAATACGATATCATTGTGTGTACGTCTGAGAAAGCTGATTCACTGTTGCGCCATGGACTCCGCTGGCTTGATAAAATACGAGTGTTAGTTATCGACGAGGTCCACTTGATTCATGATTCGACGAGAGGTCCGACCCTTGAGGTGCTTATCGCTCAGTTCAAGGCGTTAAACCCTGCAACGCAGTTGATTGCCCTGTCTGCCACGATTAAAAACGCAGTGGAGCTTGCAGACTGGCTCGGGGGAAAACTCATTCAATCCGACTGGCGGCCTGTGGTGCTGAAGGAAGGCGTGTTTTTTCAGAACCAGATTAAATACAATGATGGTTCAACAAAGTCGATACTGGGTGATGCAAAGCAGGCTTTGGAGACATTAGTTGAAGATTCCCTGCGAGATGGCGGGCAAACCCTGATATTTGTGAATAACCGCAAATCGACGGTCTCTCTTTCCAACCGATTGTCAAATAGTGTAGCAAAGCTTCTTACCGATGGGGAAAAAAAGGATCTTAAGAAGCTTGCAAGCCTGATGAAAAAGGAACAAACCGAGATTGTCAGTATCGAGCAATCCCTTGTAGGAAGCGTTGAGAAAGGGGTCGCGTTTCATCATGCGGGGCTGCAGAGTAGTCAACGTAGGATTGTTGAGCAAGGTTTTAAGGATCGTCGTATCAAATGTATTGTTGCGACTCCGACGCTTGCTGCGGGGGTTAACATCCCTGCGCGTCGGGTGATTATCCGTGACTTGTGGCGGTATGATGGGAATTTCGGGATGACGCCGATCCCCATTCTGGAGTATAAGCAGCAGGCGGGTCGGGCAGGCCGTCCTCGGTATGATTCGGTGGGGGAGGCTATCACTCTTGCGAAGGATAGGAATCAACGGGATCAGATTTTTTATAATTATATCCTTGCTGATACCGAGCCTATTTATTCGAAACTAGGGAGTCAATCCGCGTTACGCATGCATCTTCTAGCGGTGGTCGCGACACAGTTTGTTCGAACTATTGAAGAGATGTATCAGTTTATAGAAAGTACGTTTTACGCGTATCAGACCGATGTGTCCACCATAAAAAACGAGGTGGACCGTGCTGTGGAGTTCCTCTTGGGAAGTCAGCTGATTGAGCAGACGCATTCTGGGTATATCTCCACGTTGTTTGGCAGTCGGACTTCGGCTCTGTATATCGATCCATTGTCCGCGATTCGATTGAAAACCGCGTTAGAACGCTCCAACAAAAGGGAGACGACCCCCTTGTCGTTTCTGCATGCGGTGTGCTCCACCCCGGATGTCCGCTCCCTTTATTTGCGGGGGGCTGACTCCTGGGTTGAGGAGAAGGCAGACCAGATACAACCGTCTCTTCTCTTGGACGTCCCAAGTACTACGAGTGATGAGTATGAATGGTTTTTAAGTGATCTAAAAACCGCGTTCCTCCTTGAGGATTGGATTGATGAAAAATCGACTGATGCCCTGGTCCTGAAGTATAATATCTGGCCGGGTGATATCCATACGATCGTTGAGATGACAGAATGGCTGCTGCATGCGACGCGGGAGTTTGCCCGTATGTATAATTTTTCTTCGGTCTCCGAGGTGACAAATCTTCTTCTCCGGGTCCAGAACGGCTGCAGAGAAGAGTTGCTGAATCTTATCAGTTTAAAAGGGATTGGCAGAGTCCGTGCGCGCGCCTTGTATAAGGAAGGATTTACCAGTGTTAATGATTTACGGAATGTTCCGTTGGAGCGGCTTGCAAAAATCAAGACGATTGGAAAAGCGGTCGCTACAAACATCAAGCAGCAGATAGGGGAAACCAATAAACAAGGGCTTCGAACGCTCCGAGGGTCGAAACGATGATTGTGGTGTTTGGTGCACAGGGCATTATCAAGGATGTCGAAGCATTCATCCGTCAGGTTCTCCAATTCTCCAATGAAGAACGCGTCGTCCTGCAGGTGATGGATGCAACCATGGTCTATTCAAAAGACCATCTTCTTTCAGCGACACTGCATGCTACCCGGGCATGTGAGAAGGGGACCAATGCGACCGGGACACTAGGCTTGGAAATCTTGTTGTATGCTGCTGGTGAGCGGCAGATTGATAAAGCCATTCAGAAGATGGGGGTTAAGAAAGGCAAGCAGAAGATTGCTGTCGTTCTGACAGATATGCTTGGTCAAAACACGAAAGGTAACCGAGCTGAAAGGATAAGAAAAATATTCCTTACCACGTTTCATCTCACAGCTGATGATTCTGTCCTAGCTGGGGATAAGCAGACCCTCAAACGGTTCGGTATTACAGAGAAGGAGTTATCGACGATACCTGAGGACCGGTATGGGGATCTCATCTTGGAGAAAGTAGCATTTGTTGATATCATGAAGAAATGAGTGGTTTTATCTCATAGGTTTCCAATTGGCAATAGTGTGTGGATATGTTTTTATAGATAAAAAACGCTATAATAGTAGACAACGAAAGGAAATATGACTATGGATGACGGACTCAAAGCGATACTACTGATTATTTCTGTGCTGTTGCTCTCTTATTTTTTCTTTGTTATGTATTTTGAGGGTTTATATTATGTGTTTCTTGTTATATTGACGATTTTATCATTTCTCTTGCTTTATACGTGTATCATGGTAATTGCATCGAAATTGGATAAGCACAAGGTTGTGAGGCAATGGAATGAATTTGAGGAGATGGAAAAGATAAAATCCAATAATGGGATAAGAGCTACCGATCAAAAAAACATGGAAAATGGTGAGAAAAAAGAATAATATCCGGCATGTGTTTTCATTTTTATTAGGAAGGCTGCGACGTTGTTTTTCTATAGTATTTTTTTATGAAATCAGGTTTATTACGAGTTCGTCTGTCGATTTCTGTCCGATATCATTATATAAAGAGTTCTGTTTTTGGGTGTTTAGTCCCGATTTTAAAATATTTTCTGTATCGGGTAGGTATTTATCATAGAACCAGCCCGTATGGGGTAGCTTGGATATCCTAGAGGCCTGCGGAGCCTCAGACCTGGGTTCGAATCCCAGTGCGGGCGTAATCCGTAGGGGTTATTACCACATAACTTAAACCTGAAAAGAATCAAGATTCTTAGGATTTATTATTAAGGGAAGAATTGTTACAGAACCATCAAAGCGGAGGTAAAGGTTACGCAGAGGACTATTGTAGTTTTTGGAATTATTTTCTTATTTATC
>JAFGFQ010000024.1 GCA_016930995.1 Thermoplasmatota archaeon
AACTATATATCGTCCGAATACTAAATAATATTAGATTGACGAACAATATTTTTTCGTCTTCATTGAAAGACTCTTTGCAACGCATCAGTTCCCGAAAAAATGAAAAGCAAAAAGGACATGTTATTATGCTCTCAAACGAAAAAAGGTTTTTGAAAATTATTTATCTCATTTTCTTTCTATCAGGGGGAACGGCTCTAATCTATGAAGTCATATGGACCAAAGAACTCACCCTGATCATGGGCAATACCATTTATTCCTCTGCAACCGTTCTGGCAGCCTTTATGGGCGGACTAGCCCTGGGCAGCATTTTACTGGGGAGATATATTGATCGCTCAACGATATCTCCTCTAAAACTCTACGCCCTTCTGGAGTTGCTGATAGGGCTCTTCGCCATTGCACTGCCTTCATTATTGGCAATCTTTAACCCCTTATACAGCACTATTTATCAGAGCAGCGGCTTCCATCCGTACCTTTTAACCTTGCTTAAATTTACAATCTCCTTTTGTTTCCTCTTGATTCCCACTTTCCTCATGGGCGGTACCTTGCCCATTCTAAGCACCTACATCGTTTCATCGTTTCACCATCTGGGTAGACGAATCGGTACCCTCTATGCGGTCAATACGTTGGGAGCAGTTGTGGGAAGCCTCCTGGCTGGTTATGTACTGATTGGATGGATTGGAGTAAAAGCCACAACCTATCTGGCTGTACTGATTAATGTGTTTTTGTTCCTCTTTGCTTATCTGTTGTCCATTTCACCAATCCCTGCTTTAGCGATGGAGAAGAAAATGGACAACCAAAACGTGCTCCCTAACGAATTCAGCGAAGAACAATCCAACATGTCTATCACGCTGGTTCTTTTTATCTATGCACTCTCGGGTTTTACTGCTCTGGCTTACGAAATCATCTGGATGAGAGTGTTTATTCCATTTTTGAGCAGTTCCATCTACTCGTTCACCACGATGCTGGTTGCATTTCTTCTCGGATTATCTCTGGGAAGCCTGCTTTGCTCACGATTGGTTGACCGGATCAACAAGATTATACCGTCCTTGGGAATGGTGCAGATACTCATCGGTTTTTCCAGTTTATTATCGCTCTTATTTTTCAATCTTTTTTATTCGCTTTTCTCCAACCAGCTCAATCTCGCCCTGGAAAACATGAACGCCTGGGCTTTTATCATAACCATCGGATTCTATTTCTTTATCCTGCTTCCGCCTTCTTTGTTGATGGGGGCAGTATTTCCTATGGTTATAAAAATATGCTCCAATAGGAAGATACGGTTGCTGGGTACAACCGTGGGAAATATTTATTTCCTTAACACCATTGGAGCAATCTTGGGATCTCTCATTACAGGATTTTTCTTAATTCACTGGCTGGGGGTTCAAGGATCGTTCATGCTGATCGTGGCATTCAATATCTTGGGGGGGACGGTTCTAATTGCTACCAATTTAAAGGCAAAGGGTGGCATGCGCCTGGCACTTGCCAGTTCTCTTGTTGCCATTCTCACATTGAGTTCAGCCGGATATTCAAAAAACATTTTCCAAAAAGTGTTCATCGACAGGCTAATTCATCTCAACATGTTAAATAAACATTCAACATTCATGTACTATCGTGAAGACACCGCAGCTACTATCTGCGCACTGGAATCCTCAAAAGGGGCCAAAAATTTACTCATTAATTCTATTCCCACTACAGGAATTGTTATGGAAACAAAACTCATGGCCCATCTTCCCTTGTTGTTACACAACAAACCCAAAAACGGGTTGGTCATCTGTTTTGGTATGGGGACAACTTTCCGATCCGCTTATTTGCACGGAATCGATGTAACAGCCGTTGAGTTAGTCCCCAATCTCCTTGAATGCTTCCCCCTTTTCCATGACGATGCACAAACCATCCTGGATGACCCTAAAACAAAATTGATTGTCAACGATGGCAGAAATCACTTGCTCCTTTCAGAAGAGGTATATGACATCATTACTGTCGATCCTTCACCTCCACTTTATAGCAGCGGTACAGTTAATTTATACACCCAAGAATTTTACAACTTGTGTCATCAGAGACTAACCGATGATGGTATTTGTTGTATGTGGCTTTGGGTCCCCTCGTGTCGCGAATCTGAGTTTAAAATGCTGGTAAAAACCTTCATGAGCGCTTTCCCCCACACAACCGTCTGGAGTGGTGTTTACAGGTTCGGAATTTATCTAATCGGATCAAAACAGAAACTCTCGATGGATCTGCCTTCTTTGGCGAGAAAAATAGGGAACCCTTGCATCCAGGACGATTTAAAACAATCGATAAAACATCCAGTAGACATCGACGAACAATTCATTGCCAACCTGTTTTTATTTGATGAAGAAACAGCCTGGGATTTTGTCAAGGATGCTACCATTCTAACGGATGATCATCCGTACACAGAATATCCGCTCTTGACCTGGTGGAAAGACAAGAAGAAAATCGATATTTCGACAATTGTTGACAGAAGGTCAGATGTCAAAAAACTAATCAAAGAAAGCCCTTAAATTCCCTGCTATAAAGGAGGACGTAAAGGAGGGGGTTCTCTAAAACAACTTTGCAAATATAAAAAGGGTTAGCATAAATAACTTTTAAATTCGGTTTATAGGTGGTTGGATAAATAGAACGTGCTGAGTATAAAGGCAATTATTAACCCATACAATGTTTTCGGTACAGGCTAAGTTTCTAAACTATTCTCTACCGCCGATAGAAACTCTAGCCAAATAGTAGGAATATTATTTGCGAGATCTTCCAAATGTTCTTCTTCAAGCATAAACCCATATGCATGCACAAAAAAATGCCTAAAAGTCAAATATTCATAGAGTTCGTCAGACAACTTTTTTGATACGATTCAAATGGACACTGAATCATTTAGTAAATCTTTATGCCACGTTTTTGATTTTGGAATATTTCTACCCCTTGCCTTTAAAACTTGTTTTAAAATATTTTCTATCCCACTGTAAATATTATGAATGAAAGTAGCAATAGCAGCCAATTCAACAACTGTTTTTTCTCCTCTATCCTTTACATCTTTAAGATTATCCAATACTCTTCCAACTTTCTCTTTTTCTGCAGCAATCATTCTTTTGAGATCAACCATAGATTACCACTCCTGTTTCTTCAATGAGATCATTGAAGAGGGATTTTTGAGATAGATCAACAAGATCAACAGGTTTTGATAAATGCTTAACCAATTCCGCATAAAACTTGAAAAACAACTTTGGTTCAAGTCCCCTTAGAGCAAGATCTATATCATTAGCATCCTTTCCATGTTCAACAGATGAGCCGAACAAAAGAACATAGGGGATGTTATATTTTCTAGCACACTTAATAATTGTTTCCTTCTCGTCTTCCCCTACCATTGTATGCCTCCAATAACTTTTTATATTTTAACTACTCCTCTATTATTTAACCAAATCTAATGGGTTAAAGTCAATCCAAAAGAACTTCTGGAAAAGAACTTCATCCGTTATGCACAGATATTATGTATAATAGAAAAAAGTATCACATCTGTTGCGATTGCTATATAGGCAGGGAAAATAGTTAAGAAAAAACCACCTTAACAAAGGCATCCTCAATGCGTCGAAATTAAAGGCAGGTAAATGGTAAAGGAGGTCCCTTTGTTTTTTTGGCTTTTCACCGATATGTTTCCGCGATAACTTTCGACAATACGATACACGATCGCCAAACCCAGTCCAGTTCCCCGATCTCTGGTGGTAAAGAAGGGGTCAAAGATCTTATCGATGTATGTCTCTGGGATTCCACGTCCTGTATCAGAAACAATGATGTGTGACCAAAACTCATTCGAATTGATGTCCAGTCTGGATTTTACCTCTTTACTCAATGCATCCTGGTGTACGATTTCGGTATTCACCACCAGTGCTCCTTTATGGTCCATGGATTGTGCGGCATTGATAAAGAGATTCCAAAAAACCTGCTTGATTTGCTGAGGATCTGCTTCGATCATAATGTTGCCCTGCAAATTTTTGATGACATCAATATTTCCATATTGAGGATTATAAGAAAAAAGCTGAATCGTATCATCAAGAATGGTATTGAGTTCAACGGATTCTTTCCTTCTATCATCCGGCCGAGCAAAAAGAATAAAATCGGACAACAGCTG
>JAFGFQ010000109.1 GCA_016930995.1 Thermoplasmatota archaeon
GTCAAAGCCACCGAGAAGGCAAAACAACTGATAGCGATGACCGTCGCTAAGACCCGGTTTTTACAACCCATCCAGGAGACAGAGATCCCAGTTCTCCAAAAAGCACTTGTGATCGGTGGGGGGATTGCCGGGATGACCGCAGCCCTATCTCTTGCGGATCAGGGTTACGAGACGGTCCTGGTGGAAAAGGAACCAAAACTCGGTGGATACTTACATAAGGTGTACTATACCGTTGATGGTATTGACATCCCACGATTGCTCAAAGAGACGACCGAGAAGGTCATGAAACATCCTCTCATCAAGGTGCATACCAGCTCACAAGTCAAATCATTAAAAGGCTATGTCGGGAGTTATGAATCAACGATCCTGACCCCGACAGACGAGGTGGTGTTTTCCCATGGCGTCATCATCGTTGCCATTGGTGCTGATGAATACAAACCACACACCTATCATTACAACAAGGATCCTCGGGTCTTAACCCAGTCAGAGCTAGAAAAAGACCTAAGTGTCCTAAAAAAAGAGGATATCCGCGATGGTGAGACATTCGTCATGATCCAGTGCGTGGAGTGCCGTGATGAGAAACGACCATACTGTAGTAGAATCTGCTGCATGCAGGCAGTGAAAAACGCATTGAAAATCAAGGAGCTGAATCCACGTGCCGAGGTATTTCTCTTATACCGTGATCTAATGACCTATGGTTTTAAGGAAAAGTCCTACAAGGATGCCCGTGAAAAAGGTGTCATGTTTCTGCAGTACGACCCTGAGAAGAAACCAGAGCTTGATGTAAAGAACGGTCTTGTTGTAAAGGTCCATGAGCCGATGCTTGCAGAGCTGTTGAAGATCCCTACCGACCATCTCATCCTTTCAACAGGGTTACAACCGAACCCTGATAACCCGGTTATCGGAAAGCTATTGAAGGTCCCTGTGAACGACGATGGGTTCTTCCTTGAAGCGCATGTAAAGCTTCGTCCGGTTGATTTTTCAACCCGCGGGGTGTTTGTCGCTGGGAACTGCCATGTCCCTAAGTTTATCAGCGAGTCTATTTATCAGGCGCAGGCTGCTGCTGCGCGTGCTGCAACAATCCTGTGTAAACCGACGCTGAAAGCCGAGCCAAATGTCGCCTTTGTAGACGATGATCTCTGTAGCGGGTGTGGTATCTGTATCTCCGTTTGTCCCTATAACGCCATCGAACGGGTTGAGGAACAAATCGATGGCAAAAAAGTGATTCATGCGAAGATAAATGAGGGGCTCTGCCAGGGATGCGGCACCTGCGTGAGTGCATGTCCCAGCAGCGCGATTCAGCAGCGGGGTTTCAAAGACGCGCAACTGCTTCCGATGATCGATGAAATAACATCATAATAAAAAGCAAATAAAAAGGAGTGGCGCACATGAATATGGAGATTTCATTTTCCGGTGGGAAGACAGTCGAAGCAACCTATAATGGTTTTCGTGTGCAGACAGACCAGCCAGTCGTTGAGGGCGGGTTCGGGTCTGCCCCGTCGCCCTTTGATTTGTTTCTGATTTCGATCGGCACATGCACCGGTTTTTATGTGCTCAGTTTCTGCCAGAGGAACAACATTCCGACGGACTCTATACGGCTCAGTATAAGTTTTAAGAGAAATCCAGAGACACATCTCATCGAAAACGTGCATATCGACATTCATGTTCCAAAGCAGTTCCCTGAGAAATACAAAAACGCGGTGGTGAAAGCAGCTGGGCTTTGTACCGTGAAACGGAATTTGAAAAATCCACCTGAGATTGAGATCCAACTCAGCCCTAGTTCGTAGTCAGTATCTTTATGTATTTGTTTTCCATTGCCAGCAGAGGAGAGTATCATGCCAGTAACGTTAGTGATAGGGACACAATGGGGCGATGAAGGAAAAGGGAAAGTCGTTGACTATTATTCTAAGAACGCTGATTATGTCGTACGGTTCCAGGGTGGTAATAACGCAGGTCATACGATTAAAGTGGGAGATGAAGTCTATAAACTCCATGTGGTTCCCTCGGGGGTAATCCAGGGAAAAACAGGAATCATCGGCAACGGTGTCGTCATCGACCCGGAAATTTTGCTTCAGGAAATCGATGAATTGATTCAACGAGGAATAAAACCTAAAATTTTGATCAGTGACCGCGCGAATATCATCATGCCATACCATAAATTCCTTGATGGTGCTGAGGAGGCCTATCTTGGTGACAAGAAAATCGGCACGACAAAACGAGGTATTGGACCTTGTTACAGTGATAAGGTCGCCCGCAATGGCATCAGAGCTATTGATTTGACCCAAAAAGAAACCTTACGTGGATTACTTGCTCGTCTTGTTCCAATGAAACAGAAAATGATCGATCTCTATGGAATGAAGATAAAGCTTGATGAGAAAGAAATCTTGGAAACCTATAGTATGTATGGAAAACGGTTAAATGGATATATCACGATGACTCAGATTGAACTGAACAATGCAATTCAGAAAAAGAAAAACATCCTTTTAGAGGGGGCACAGGGAACAATGCTTGATGTAGAGTTCGGCACCTATCCGTACACGACGTCTTCTCATACAATCGCTGGAGGATCAACCATTGGCGCTGGCATCGGACCGCGGGTTATCAATGAGATCATTGGGATTGTA
>JAFGFQ010000110.1 GCA_016930995.1 Thermoplasmatota archaeon
ACCAGTTCTAGGTGATATCGCTATCGGTAGATCTGCATCACCAAAATTATCCTCCTCTTTCCCAAGATCAAGGACGACCTGACCACCAATTTTCCCTGCTGCACAGGCGACCGGGATGTCACGCATAGGAATGCCGGCATCAACCAACGCAACACCCGCCGCAGTAAGCCCTGCACAACGGGTCCCAGCCTCAGCATCCAATACTTCGATGTTCACGTCAATGCTAGCGCGCGGGAATTGCTCGGTGAGAACGACTCGCTCCAATGCCTCAGAGATGACCTTTGAGATCTCCACACTTCGTCGGTCTGGACCAGGACGCTTACGGTCCTCAACACTGAACGCGGCCATATTATACCGTGCCTGAACTATAGCTCTCAGGGGATTTTGGGTGTGTCTTGGGACAGCTTCCCTGGGCCCATAGACCGCAGCAATAACCTTATTGCCACCCCATTCGAGGTAACAAGAGCCGTCTGCTCGATGAAGCACACCGGCTTGGATTTTTATTTTGCGTAAATCATGCGGACCCCGTCCATCTGATCGCTTTCCTTCACTGTTTATTAACTCTATGTCTGATTTCATTATCTTACATCCTTTGCATCTTTTTTCAAGAATTCTTCTATCCTATTGGTGAGCCCAAATGTGATGGCCTCACGTTCGATCATTGAGATTGCAGCCAACACCCTTTCGATGCCATCAGGATCTCCATCGATCCAGATGCGCCCATTTTTACCAACCTTTATCCGACAACGGGTGTATTTCTGAATGATCTCAATCATCGAATATTTCTTACCCATAATCCGGCGGTACACGGAGGGCTCAAATTCTATCAGATGACCCCCTTTAAGTTTGAACAGATTACGGTCATTAAGCGTGATCTGAAGTTTCTTCGATTCATCAACCGAGAGAACCTTCGCCAGTATGGTATCACCTGTGTTTAAATACTTTTCCGTATCAGCAAATTCGATCTCCCAGGGAACCTCATGGACATGTAATAGTGCAGGGTATGGTGCGTTGATATCAACCATCCAATTCGAGGTTGATGCTTCCTCGACGACACCGATGACAAAATCACCTACAATCGGATCATATCGTCCCTTCAATGAGATGATGTGTATGAATTTATCTTGAATGTTGATCACACCAAGCCGCTCGGCAAATATCGTTTTGTTTTCAACAAACGTTCCCCGACCAGGTCTGAATGCTGGTATTTCACCTAACACCTGACCCGGAATGACTATTTGACGTCCTTCATTTGGCATAAAATTCAATATCCTTCTTCATAAACCTACTTTAGAATTCTTGTTTCAACGTTTCCCTTCGTAAGGGTATTAAGCCTGTCATAAAAATCCGTTTGCATACCCGCAGGTAGCTTTACGATACCAATCCACGTACCATCTGACTGCCATTCTTCCCGTTCTAATGTACCAAAACTCCGAACTGCACCATACGCCTTCCCCACATGCTCAGGTGGAATCTTGACTGAAATCCGTACCTGTTCCATAGAGATAGGTAAGATGGGTCGGAGGTGCTCAATGATGGTTTTCATCTGCTGATTCACTGACTTAAACGGATCGATATGGACTTTTATCTCTTCCAAAGCAAGCTCGATACGTGTCCTGGGATGCGGCATCTTTGTCTGTGGGTCCATCGCGTTCTTCACAATGAGATCAACAATCCGCTTCTTTTTTTTCTCCTGCATCTCGCGACGCTGCTCTGTGGTAAGCTGGATTTCTCCTTTCTGGATAATCTCTTTGGCGATTGTCGACACATCAGTGGTATTGAAATGCTTCTGCAATGATTCGATAGGTGCATGAGTTCCCTTCTTAGAATCGCTAAACACGGCATCAATCGCAAGAGCAGAGAGGATGTTTTCTGTTTTTCCATCTATGATATGCTCTGCCTCATGAGGATCCACAAGTATCTCGAAGCGATCTGCTCCTTTATGTAAACGTGCTATCACTGCGTTTTCTAAACTAACCAACCCTATTTTCCTCCAATCGCTTTCGTTACATAGGTTTTCGTTTCTGGAACGGATAGAATATGGAACGTGACCCCTTTTTTCACGACACCGATTTCGATTGCCTCAGGATTCAACTTCCCTTCTGTACCTTTATGTAACGCTTTTATCCCAAGATCGATTGCCTCTTCCATGGAGACATTCTCTTTATAGTGTTCCTCGAAATACGCCATCGCACCAGTACGCCCTGCTCCTTCACTTGCAGCCTTATATTCCATCAACGCCCCAGAGGGGTCCGTGGAAAACAATCGAGCACCAGTCTGATCCACACCAGCGATCAGCAATGCAGTCCCAAAGGGTCGAACACCACCGTATTGAGTATAGGTCTGCTTGAAATCACAAATGCGTTTCACCAGCGTCTGAACCTGGATTTTCTCACTGTAGGTGATCTCATTAATCTGTGCATCCAGCCGAGCCCGATCAATCAAGGAACGCGCATCAGCAACAAGACCAGATGTAGCACATCCAATGTGGTCATCGATAACGAAAATCTTCTCAATAGAATCAGGTTCAATAAGTCGAGATGTAATCCGTTTATCAACAATTAAAATCGCACCATCCCGGAATTTCACGCCAACAGTTGTCGTCCCGCGTTTGACTGCTTCTCGAGCATATTCTACCTGAAATAACCGTCCGTCAGGGGAAAATACGGTAATCGCTCTATCGTATGCCATATTAGATGGTTGCATTTTTTATTTCACCTCATCTTTTCTTCTGTTTTTCTCACTACGGTCTCTTAATTTTAACCATGAATGCACTTTTCATGTATATAGTTTGTGTTTAGCATTCCGCCTACAAAAAATAAGAGATGAGAAAACCAGGTTAGACCCCTTTTTTTGTCCCCCAAATCAGCTTGTGGATCTGCAATGAAAGACGGACCGATAAGCCATCCTGAAGAATCCATGAGGCAAGCCTGTCAGGGTTCGTCCCCCAGACAGGTTGGAAGAAAACCATACACGCAGGGTGATATTCCAGCAGGATTTGTTTTGCATACTCGTAATCCTTCTTGTTTTTTATGATGAACTTGAGCTGATCTTTCTTTGAAAGAGCACCTAAGTTTCCCATATTCATCTTTCCATGAGAGCCTGAAGAGGGACATTTGATATCAAGCGAAAGTAACACCTTTTTATTACCAGCATATCTCGTGATGTCCTTGCTTCCATTCGTTTCGAGGCACACGATATATCCTTTACTCAACAGAGTATCGATTAACAGTGGCGCATCTTTTTGGAGGAGTGGTTCACCACCAGTAAGACACACATACGAACAAGGGAATTTTTTTATTTCATCAAGTATCTCTGATATTGTCATCCTCGTGCCTTTTTCGTACGCATAGGTGGTATCACAATAGGTACAGCGAAGATTACAACCTGAGACTCTGACAAAAACACTCGGGGTTCCAACCAGCACTCCTTCACCTTGGAGCGAATAGAATATTTCA
>JAFGFQ010000111.1 GCA_016930995.1 Thermoplasmatota archaeon
GGAAGACACCACCCTGAAACAAGAACTCCCTGGATACAAGGAATACTCAACAAAAGTACGATATAAAATCATCCCGCTTCTCTGGTAGACCTTGAAAACAAGATGAAAAGTCACAACAGAGTGACTGTTGTTCTACAATAATCTTTGTGGTAGGTCTGATGTCATCTTCTGGTTTATGAAATGAGCCTTCCAGTGAGGGTGACATACTGGTTTGATACAGGGTTAACAGCTGTTTTCTCCCCAGAAATCTCAAGATCATACCCAGGGAACCCAAAGTCACTAACCGTTGGATCCAGTGCTACAGCATCTTTGCCACCGAGGTCATAGACGGACAACTTGTTTTTATTATAAGAATTGTAGAATGACGGCTGGAACATAAATTCAAAATCGATACTTACAGTCGCCGTCTCCGTATTATTATTTAACAGAACAAGACCACCAAACGTAAACATCTGAGGAATCGTCCCTGTCTTGCTTGAAAGGTCAGGCCATTCATACATGATGTTTGTTTTCGTACCATTGTCACGGAGAGCAAAAAACTCAATCTGTGTCGGGACAACGAACACATCCAAGGGCTGACTCGATTGAAAACTGTACTCGATGGTCATGAAATCAATAAGCCCGGTAAATGTCTTAGCATCACCACCGATATACATAATATTCGCTGGTTCAAGCACGAGGGTTTGAACAAGAGACTGATACATCGGCTCCCCAAAGCGTTCTTCGACCAACCGAATCAACGACTGTTCAGCGATTGTCCAGAGCATATCGGTGTCGACATCAGAAGCCAGTGCATACACATGAGACGATGTGAAAACTAGCCAAGAGGAAATCCCGATATTACAGAGCAACGAGCAGAGTAAAATGGAGAGGTCCTCGCAGGTTCCCTGCTTCGCTGAGATGGTTTCCTGAGGAGTCTGCAGGGAGCTGTTGTCCAATGGTGCAGCGATACAGGTGTAGTTCATAAGGATATCCCGATATAATGCATTGAGCTGACATTCCTTCGCAGAAGAACCACATCCTATGATGATCGCGTTTGCATAGGACTGCAACCCGCTGTCGTTGACGACTACTTTTTCGACAAACGGTGCTGCATATTCTAGAAAAGGATCGGAGGACGGCTGCTCCCATCGTGTTGCATCAAAAGGGAAAAAGTCTGCGTTGTCTCCAACACCGTCACCATCGGAATCCTGCCATTCTGTTTGGTCAAAAGGAAACGCATCAGCGTTATCACCGACCCCGTCGCCATCGGTATCGCTCGTCTCATTGACATCCTGAGGGAATGCATCGGTGTTATCACCAACACCATCACCATCAGAGTCTTGCCACTCGGTGTCGTTCGTAGGAAAAGCATCGAAGGCATCATTATATCCATCGCCATCCGTATCAATTTTTGTAATATCCACTTGTGTGTTTTCAAAACATCCACTCATCATCCCAACAGTAATGAGTAAGGCTCCTACGAGCATACCTACACATTTTCTCACATCACCATCTCCACATTTCGTAGTATTCGCATGGCTTGCTTCTTTAAAAATGTATTTTTTCAAAAAAGTTTCAACATTAAAAAGAATCTCATCAATGAATCTTCACTTAGCTAAGTACATACATGTTTTTAAAGAAATAACTGTTCTAATATATCTAGGAAGCCATGGCATGAGACGACAACTAAGGATTATAATACCATGTGTGCTGCTCCTAATATTTTGTTGTGCTGGCTGTGAACAACTCATGATGAAACAGGACAAGGTTACCGTCAACATTATGCTTGCTGTTTCCATGAACGTCCTCGATGCAGACAACAGGCCTGTTGAAGCCAGTGTTGTCGATGGTGTGAAGGTGACAACCGAGATACAAAGAAACGGTAAGGATCGTTTAGTGTTCGATCGGGTTGTGCAAAACGGAGCATGTCAAGCGACGGCTAGCTTTGAGATTTCCCAGGGACAGTTCATCACCTGTACTGCGACCCTGCAGAGTGGTTATGGGGACTATCAACCAGTGACCCCTGGGACGGTCACACTCACATGGGAAACGGTGAACGCCTCAAAAAATTACGGAGGCATCTACAACTGGTACCCAACGATTACACTTCAGATGAAGTCAGAGTAATATCTGCACATGCAATCGTGTTGTTCTTGAATCATGATGTTTGATAAAAATAAGGAAGAAGGAAGTTGTGCCGATATATCAGGGGAGGCAAAAAAGAGTGGCACAACTCCATCTTTGGGGGGAAGGATGCATCAGAGTATGCCCTACGCGAACCCTCTACAAGAGAAGAGAGGGGATGGATAAAAATCTCCGTTAGGCACACTGGTCTGCTTGTCCAGTCTTAAATTTGTCATTCTGGCTTGTTGTTCTTGTTTTATCGGAAGAATACTTGTATTAGGCTCGGTTGTTTCCATAAGTAAGATGAGCTGGATCTCATGGATATGATGGAGATCGGTCATCAGCTCTAGGGTGACCTCATGGTGATTTCCTCCATTTTCGTACTGCTGGGCTGCGACGAGTACCGAGGGAATCGAAACAAACAAGAAACCCGTAAGAAGCGTTCTAACGTATTTTTTCATGGATTGTTTTTTCATGGTTTCATCACGTTTCCATTTTTTGTTTTCTTATCCCAAGCATGAGATATTCCGCTTATATTCATTTTTTACAAATCAATTCCAATTCGTACCATATTCGTTCCCAAATTTTTTTAAAAAATCAACAAGGATGACCCAGTGTTCAGTAAACCTTAAATGGCGTAGTGACGTCATGTTTTTCATGGACAAGGCTGTTGATGAATATATCAAAAAACAAAAATCCCCTCAAAAGGAAATCTGTACACAGTTACAACGCATCATCCTGACCACATTCCCAACCATAAAAGAAGAGCTGAAGGTTGGGGTCCCTTGCTATGGCTGTTCTCCGAAGGATTCTTGTGGCAATTTTTACATCGCGGCGCTCAAAGATCATGTCAACCTTGGGTTTTCTCTCAGGGGACTGACAAAAAAGCAACATGCACTCTTCCAGGGCGGTGGGAAGACAATGAAACATATCAAGGTGTACTGCGTCGAGGAGATTGATGAAAGCAACATCATCAGACTCTTAAAAATGGTCAGAAAAACCTAAGTTGGTAAGGTGTGATCATGTGCTTTTCATTTCCGTGTGGTTAAGAAACATAAGGCAATGGATTTTGCGTTGTGCAACGCCTCTTTTGAGTTCATTCCATCCCGTATGTTTTCAAAGTAGGCTTGGACGAAGATTTTTTTTACTTCTTGTAGTTTTTTTCTATTTCCATTTCTGTTTAGAAAATTTGCAAACTCTTTGAACCATTCTGGATCGAGTTGTTGTTCATTTTGTGAAGAAGGCCTCTCCGACATCTATGTTATACTCTATTGTTTCTCCTATTTCTAGTTGGCGAGATAGAGTGTCAAAATGACAAAATGACATCAAATGCGTAGTGCGACTGTCCGATGATTGTAAGAGATTTTTTAAAAAAAAGTGGGTTGCATTCTGTGATAATAGAATGATTCGTTCTGAGCAAACAGCCATGTACTCCAGAGTGCAGTCATGTTTCCTGCAACAAAGAATCATGAGTCTTAGTATCTCAAACCTTGCTATCAAGTAACAGAAAAATGGAAAGATTGTAACAAAAAATACCGTCTAAGTCGGGTTATCTATCCTGAAAATGACTCATTTTTCCCATAAAAAGGCATAACAAGGAGAAGATTTATTTACTAGTTCAGCATATATTACAATGGGGGTCTGGCCTTTCCTGATAAATAATTTTAGAATTCAAACCTTTCCTCCCAGACTTTTAAAACCCAGGCCCCCCTTTCCGTTTTAAGAACACCTGTGTGAAACGAAGAGATCCCCATTAAAAAATCAAGACCATCCAAACGACTTTTTGCGAAGAACGATTAGTAAAAAACCCTATCATTTCCTTCATATTCCTTCACTAAAAAAATCATCTTCCTTGCATAAATATTCGTTTAAAACAAATGATGGTCAATACACAGCGCCCCATAGATAAGTTTAAGAAAGAGAACACGTATTTATTTTTATAAGAATAAGAAATAACTATAATAGGGGGTACAAAAGAATTATGAACAAGAATCAACAAAGGTTTTTTTTAAGGCCAGTATTCTCAATTATCATCGTATGCGCACTGTTTTGTTCCGCATTTGGAACAAACGTCGTCAGCATACAAAATCCGTCACCTGTAAAAGACGTCCACGTAACAGTCACCCAAGCAGATGTCACGGGTGTCGATTTCCAGGTATCATTAGAGAATTATCGTGTTGATACCATCACCGAACAGGGAACAACCTACGACTCTATAAAGATTCAATCAAGCGGACAGACCAGCGACTATGGCAAAGCCGAGCTGCCAACCATCAGCTACTACATCGCAGTCCCACAAGGAGCCGAAGTCAGCCTTAGCTACCAGACATCAACACCAACCATCCAATACGGCTATGAAATCTACCCAGCACAATACCCAAAACCAGATGGCGACGGTTTCACAGAACCACCATTTGTGAAGAACGAGACGTTTTACGCTAGTACCGACTATTATCCATCCTCCCTTGTTGACCTGAGCCCGATTATGACGATGCGTGACTGCCGGATGGTCCTGGTCACCGTCTACCCGATGACATACAACCCCATGGAAAAGGCAGTGAAAATCTATGATGACATCACAGTCCATGTCGAATTTTCAGGGGGCACTGGAGAATTCATCAGAGAGAAATACCGTTCCATCTATTTCCAGCCCCTCCTTGATGCTTTTATCCTGAACAACAACTGTCTTGAGAAAGCAACAGTACAGAACCCACAACACGGCGCTCGGAGCTCAGACCGCGCGGATCTTCTCATCGTCGTCTATGATGACTTTTACAATGCGATACTTCCCTTGGCGGAATGGCGGCACCTCTCAGGAATCGAGACAAAAGTGATGAAATGGTCTGATATCGGTACCACCGCTGCTGATTTTCGTTCCTACACTGAGAATGCCTACACCAACTGGGAACTCCCACCATCTTTCATCCTCATCGTCGGGGATGCAGACCATGTCCCTGTCAATTATCTCTTTGCAAATCCGTACCATGGTACACCAACAGCAACCGACCTGTGGTATGCATGCATTGGCACAGCAGATTACCTCCCAGAGATGCATTCAGCGCGAATCTCCGTGGAAAACTCCACTCAGGTCACTTGGATAGTAAACAAAATACTTGACTACTCTAAAACACCCTATATGGATGAAAACTGGTTCGATGACGTTCTGCTAGCTGCAAAACAAGAATCAGGCAGATACTTCGTCTATACATCAGAAAGAATCTATGATTTTCTCAACCCGTTAGGATACAGCTGCAACAGACAGTACCAAGGAACTAGCCCGCCGGGGTCAACCCAGGGAGTCATTGATGCTATCAACGGGGGTGTGATTATCGCGAATCACCGGGACCATGGTGCTGCAGAAAACGATGGATACTCCTATACCGGTTGGTCTGCACCACAATTCGATACCACACACATACAAACTAGTATTTTCAACGGGAGAAAATATCCAGTGATGTACAGCCTGAACTGCGATAGCGGTTGGTTCGATGGGGAGACCGACAGTGAACCTGGTAACTATGAATCCATCGGGGAGATTGGCCTTCGAGTCGCTGAGAGAGGATTTGTCGCAGTGCTCGCATCTACAAGAGTAAGCTATAGTGGGTACAATGATGAATTCTGCTGTGGTCTGTATGATGCGATGTGGTCGAATTTCGATCCTGCTTATCCGAATGGAGGCTCTGCAAATCCGTTCACCACGGAAGTCTACAGGACCGCCCAAGTCATGAATTATGGGAAACTCTGGATGTATGACAAATACGTCGTCCCTGGTGGTTGTTCACCCTATCCATGGACACCGAGTGCAACGGTCTCACGAGCAACCTTTGAGGAATTCCACATGCACGGGGACCCATCTATGGAGATCTGGACCCAATTCCCACAAACAATGACGGTTACTCATCCTGATGCAGTGTCGTTCCAACCAAGCAGTATCAACGTCACGGTTACAAACGCAAGCATGGGGCCTGTCGAAGGCGCACTGGTTTGCGTCTCGCAGGAGAACGGACTGTATGCAAAGGGGCTCACCGATGAAACCGGAACCGCGGAACTCTATCTTGAGCCACAAAACGGAGATGCCATTACCATCGTCGTCACTTCCCATAATTATCTCCCCAACATCGGAACCATTCAAGTTTTCGTAAGTGACCCACCAGCGACCCCAAAGACCCCAGAAGGACCCACTGTTGGCAGTGCGAAAAGCGTGTACAGCTTTTCCTCGGATACCACGGATCCTGACGGTGATGAGGTGCTCTACTGCTTCGACTGGGGTGATGGCAACATCAGCTCCTGGGTTGGACCGTTTGTATCAGGAGCAACTGCAAGTGCCAGTTATGCCTGGATGCAGGGTGGGAACTTCTCGGTCCGTTGCAAAGCAAAGGATACTAATGGGGCGCAGAGCGATTGGTCAGATCCCCTAACAATCCAAATTGGTGTCCCGAACCTTGAGATAGGGAGGATCAGCGGAGGACTCGGATCAGTAAGCTTTGAGGTGAAGAACACCGGGCAAGGCGATGCCTTCAACATCCCCTGGACCGTTCAAGTCACCCGCTATCCGAACAAGGACAAACCTGCTTCCTACAAGAAGAATTTCAATGGTTCTTGTGAAATCATCGAGGCACAAACGATTGAGAAAATCACGTGTCGGTTCCTGTTTGGATTTGGTGGAGCATGGATTACCGTGCGTGCGTACGGACTGGAAAAATATGCCGCCGGCGTCGTACTAGGAATCATCATAATTGTCCCACCGCAGTAACAAGAGAGTTGAGGAGCCTATCGTCTCTCTTACCTTCTTTTTTTCTTTTTATGATACTTCGTAAAACCTTTCAAACCACTCAAAGAGAAGTATGTATACTGTATTGATTTCTGATGTTGATATCAAACTACCACGATATTCGACAATCGCCGTAGTAAATATAAAAAATTTATTATACCCTCAGAGGTATTCTCATAGTACAGGAGAATGGAAACTATGAAAAAAACATGGATAAAAATAGGAATATCCTACCTAATTATAGGCCTTCTTATAAGCACAACCACCGCATCAATACAAATCACCCAACCCCTCACAAAAAGCCAACCATCAACCGCCCCCCTCTTCACAAAAGAAACCATAATGGTCGA
>JAFGFQ010000112.1 GCA_016930995.1 Thermoplasmatota archaeon
CTGTTTTTTTTAAGTTGCTTGAGACGCAGGAGGGGATTGTCTGGTTCATCTAAAGCATGACCTGTGACCAACGCATCGCATTGTTTCTCAGAACATATATCTGATAATTGTGTGAGGAACTCTTCTTTTGTAGGATCCATAGTGATACTCTCAGCATCTGCATACCAATATCTCAGAAATGTTGAAATCGTATGTTCATTTGAGACCGCTGTATTCACCATGAAAACGTTGCATCCGCGCCGCATAAGATACCAGGCTGCAAGTAATGACATCGGATTTTCAATCAGGGCAGCAATAGTGCCCTGTGTCCCTGAGGGTAGACCACCGACCCCGCGGATTTTTTCAGTGAAAAGAAATGATTTTTCCTCTCTGATTTCAATAAAAAGCTTAATTCCTGGAGCATTCAAATCTACCTTGGCATGTGTCGAGGTGACAATATCATTTCCGATTCGTATCGCGACATCCTGGCTTGTGAATGGATGTGTACCAACCCTTGTCACGCGAATCGCAAAACTTTTCTCTGTTGTTAACACATTTTTCATCAGTTGTTGGGCGACAGTCGATATATCATCTAAAGAAGCGGTTGTTTGAACCGCTGGACTGAATGATACGACACCAAAGATACGAGGCAATATTGTTTTGATTTTTTCAATTTCATCTGTACTAAGAAAGATTCGTCCACGCTGCATCGTTACCGAATGCGATATGTGTTCCACTTGAAGGGCCTTTTTTATATTTCTTATAAGGATTGATTCGAAGTATTTACGAACATAGGCACTCTTTAGTGAAAGTTCTCCATATCGCACCAAAATCACGTCGTATTTCATTGGTTCTCAAAATCCACTAGAGATACATTAAGTTATCATTTTAGAAACATTTTAGATGGTAGCGTAGAATATCATGGTGGATGATTCCTTTCATCGTCGAGCGTAAAGAATTAATCAGAGGATACTATACACCTCCATTCCGACAGACCATCATACAAAAACTCCGGATTGGAAAAGCGTTTTACTTATTGTTAGTGTTTGTCCCGATCAGTTTTTGTTTCTATCTCTTCACGAAAGAGGATTTGCTTATTTTCATCACATCCGTCTTAGCGATTGTGCCCCTTGCACGGATCATGGGATATTCCACAAAAGAGATTTCATTACAAACAAATCCTTCGGTGAGTGGTCTTTTTTCAGCCACATTTGGAAACTCCATCGAGTTGATCATTGCTATTCTTTCGTTACGCGCTGGTTTGATACAGGTCGTTCAAGCATCCATTATTGGAAGCATCATCGGTAATATCTTACTTCTTGTTGGTCTGAGTATTTTTACGGGTGGTTTACGGTATAAGACCCAACGGTTCAACAATGAGACCATCGGTGTTTCATCTACTATGCTTATTATTGTTGTAGCAGGGTTAGCGATTCCCAGTGTTTATGATATTATCAGACCCAATGACCCACAGATTACTCATCTCAGCAGTGCGGTGGCTATTGTGATGGCTGTAATCTATCTTGCAGGTCTTGTGTTCTCCCTGCGGACACATAAAGATCTCTTCGATGCCAGCGATGAAATTAAGGCTAGTCGTGAGAGACCCACGATGAGCAGACGGCTCGCTGCGTTTATTCTTTTTCTTACGATAGTCGTCGTCACTTTCGAGTCGGAAATCCTTGTAGGTACAATAGAGCATGCAGCGCAAGCGATTGGTCTATCACAGCTCTTTATTGGACTGGTAGTCATTGCGATTATTACCAATATTGCGGAAATGTCAACTGCAGTGCAATTTTCCATGAAAAATAAACTCGATGTCTCTATCGAGATTGGTTTGAGCGGTGCAATCCAGATAGCATTGTTCGTTATTCCCATTCTTATGCTAGTCAGTGAGGTGTTTCATTTTGGTTTTTCCCTTGTGTTTACCCCTTTTGAGATCCTTGCAGTCATATTAGCGGTGTTGATTGTCAATTATCTTTCTGCAGATGGGCGATGTAACTGGTTAGAAGGAGCACAGTTAATCAGCGTCTATCTTATTATCGCGATAGCATTCTTTTTCCTCGATTAAAAAATCTCCCAATCACCATTCGTCTTTAAAGACGCTCTCAATGTTCTGAAACTGATTATTGGTAGCAAAGGAAATATTCATCGGTGTCAGTGAGATGCTCTTATCATGTAACGCCTTAAGATCTGTTTTTTCCTCCATGTCTTTAAATTGTATCGGTGGGGTCTGATGGAGGAACGAATCTTTATTTCTATGGAATAATCTACCATATCTTGTTTTGAACAACGTGGTTATCTGAAGCGGCGTGGTTACGGTCGCATCAAAGGGGATATTGAGTGAAAAAAGGTCGACTCCATCAAAGGCTTTATTCATGATGATTGTGGCTACTTTTGTGGTTATCTGTGCAGCGTTTTCGAACAATGGATAATTTTTTGGATGATAAAAATCAGTTTTATTGTCTCTCATCGTTAACGGTATGGAGAGAGATGATGCAATTGCCCGTACTCCATCGATGGAGCCTTCTATCGCTGCTCCAATTGTTCCTGAGCTTAACGTCCGTGCCCTTCCGATGTTCAACCCAATGTTGATGCCAGAGAGAACAAGTTTCGGGCGGGTTTCTGCCAAATCGTACAATCCTATTTGAATACAATCAGCAGGGGTTCCATCCAGGAGGAACATGTCGACCCCCTGATAGGTTATCTTCTTCACCCTGAGCTTTTTTTTCGTTGTAATCGCTTTTCCAATCCAACTTCTTCCGCGATCGGGAACGACCGCGGTTAGCGAGTATTGTTTCGAAAGCTCTCTTATGAGAGGGACGAACCCAGCGGATTTGTACCCATCATCGTTTGTCAATAGGATATCTGTCATCGGCATCGGAAAAAGCAGGAGATTAATGAATCTTTCCGGTGAATAGTCGAATATTTATATAGCGGGAATCAATAAGTAACAAGCATATGATTGCAAAAACTGGTGATGGTTTTGATATCATCCTTGTGAGCGGGGAGTATTATGATGATCATCCGCTCTCACCAGTCGGTGTGATCGCACGGGTGCTTGATGCAAAAGGATATCGGGTTGGTATCATCGAGAAACCAGAAACCAAAGAACAGTTTACATGCCTGGGAGCACCCCGACTTTGTTTTGGGGTTACCTCTGGTTCCATCGATAGCATGGTTCATAACTACACTCCATTAAAACGAAAACGAATTGAAGATGAGCATAGTGATGTGACAAAGTTACCTGATCGTGCCGTCATTTTTTATTGCAACAAGATTAAGCAATATTTTAAGCCAAGTCTCATAGTCATCGGTGGTATTGAGGCATCCTTACGTCGGTTTGCCCATTATGACTACTGGGATAATGGCATTCGTCGAAGCATCTTGCTTGATTCACGGGCAACCATCCTTGTCTATGGCAATGGGGAGAAACAGATTATTGAAATCGCAAAACGAGTAGAACAAGGAAAGGAGTTAGACGGTATTGAGGGGACTTGCGTTCTCCGAAAAACCCTTGATTCATCCTTTGAGATTCTCCCGGCATTTACGGAAGTCGTCGCTGATAAAAGGAAATTCTGTGAAATGCAGATGAAGTTTTCAAATAAGAAGAACCTCGCCCAGGAATACACAAACAGTTATGTTGTTCAATATAAATACCCGCAATATACAACTAAGGATCTGGATTGGATTTATTCACTGGGGTTCACCCGGAAGATGCATCCGAAATCCTTGTTAAAGATGGGCAGGTTTTCTGTCGTCATCCACCGTGGCTGTTTCGGTGCATGTCATTTTTGCTCTCTCTCTCTTCATCAAGGTGATACGATCATCTCCCGCTCTGAAGAAAACATTCTGGCGGAAATCCAACAGTTAACGAAACATCCTGGTTTTAAGGGATATATCGATGATCTTGTCGGCCCCTCATCGAACATGTATGCTATGGTGTGTATGAAACCCTCCTCGCAATCTTCACCCTGTCAAGGACGATGCATCGAGTGTTCCCAGTTAGAAAAAAGCCATACACAACTTATTGCATTATTACGCAAAGCTCGTCAGATCAACGGTGTAAAAAAAATCTTCATCCGCAGTGGCATCCGGTATGACTTGGCATTAGAAAGTAAGGAATATATCAACGAAATCTCCAAGCATCATATCTCCGGATGTCTGAAAATCGCTCCAGAGCATTTCTCAAAAAAAGTCGTCTCTTTGATGGGCAAGGATAATTCTCGTTTTGATGAGTTCCTCACGTACTTTGCTGCAATCAATAATCAACGAAAGCAAGCCTTGCGGTACTATTTCATGATAGGACATCCTGGTGACAGCCTCAGCGAGGTATTGTTCCTTCGAGATATTATCAAACAAAAACACTTGGAGAATATTGAGCAATTTCAGTTGTTCACCCCGACACCGATGACTATCTCATCTTGTATGTATTGGACAGGGTTAGATCCGCTCACCGGAAAAAAAATCGATGTCGTCTATGATTACAATACAAAGAAAAAATTAAAGCGCATTATGCTTGCGTTACCTACTACAAGAACTGCAACTTGTAGATAGGAATCAATTCGAGAACATTACGTTTTTCCTTTTATTCGTTGTGCGATGTCTTTCTCGCGGCAATCTTTGCATTGTTCCTTTCCAGTGGGACGCTCCTCACTGATTTCCCAATCTGGGTTGGTTCGGACGTACATCGGAACAGACTTACAGTGCAAATGCCAGTGATAAACAGTGCCGTTCTTTTTCCAAAAGTATGACATTCAGGATTCCTCCAAGACAAGTATTGTTTTTTTTATATTTAACTTTTTTTTCCTTGATTTCCTCGCTATGCATTAATATACGTCGATTATGATGTAGGTTCTTTGTTGGAGGGAACACTATGGATCAAAAACAGGTACTTGAACGATGGCTTAATCAACTCAAACACAATGAAATAAGCTCAGATGCGATTGGTCTGGGCCCAGATAAGGAGGTCGCATTGCGTCGTATCAGAGAAGAATTACAAAAAATTAAAGAGATGGAGAAAAACCAGACGCTATCAACGAAATAAGGAAACATCTTTATTCGTAACGGAGTGCGACCACTGGGTCCATTTTCGCTGCTTTTCGAGCGGGTAGCAGTCCTGCGGCGATGCCGATGAGGATTCCGATGACTGATGCGATGATGAACCATTCCAGGGCGTAGGTAAGCTGGATCGAACCAGTGCTGAAGGCACCACCGAGATTCTGGATGTTCTTATTAAGAAGGTCAACGACAAACCAGCTTCCACTTGCACCAAAAATACAACCGGTCAA
>JAFGFQ010000113.1 GCA_016930995.1 Thermoplasmatota archaeon
ATGTGTTTGGGTTATTCATTCAAAGTTCTTTTCATAACGTCGTTTCAGAAAACACCATTAGTCAGAATAAATACCATGGTATTACATTTCTGTCCTGCTATGACAGTAGTATTTCTAGAAACGTTCTAAAAGAGAATAATCAACTGTATTTCCTGTTGGATGCTGTGTTCCAACCGTTTGGGTATAACAGTTCCGCTGGTATCTACATCGTTGACTCTTTTCGTAACACCATCATGGAAAATTCAATTCATTCGAATAATTATAATGGGATTTCCTTGATTTTATCAGGGAGGAATAGTATCTCTAATAACTCTCTTAAATCGAACAATCAAACTGGTCTGTTGCTTTTTGGTTCCAGATTCAATCGTATTTTCAAAAATACATTTCTTGACAATACTAATGATGCTTTTTTCAATATGTGTTTCTGCAATAGATGGAAGGGAAATTATTGGAATGAGGCAAGAATACTTCCCAAGCTGATACATGGAAAGCTTCTCTTCAGACCTTGGATAAATATCGATTGGCACCCTGCACAGGAACCCTATACTATTCCTAAGACTGGGTGAACATCCAGAACATACTCCTACCCTATCAGAATCGTTTTATAGACTCAAAACATAGACTTTACTGGTTATTTTTCATCAGGAAACCGCTGAACACCCCGCTCATAAAGTTTATATGCTTTGAAACTCACCGGATGTACTGATGAAACCAGGGAAAATCGCGTTTATTACCTTTTTTATTCTCTTTCTCAGCCTGGTTTTTCTCGTATCATTAGCAAAATTCGGCGTCGTATTTTCTGCAGTAACCGTTATTTACTTTCTTTTCTTCGAAGCAATACTCCTCTTCTGCATCACTGCAGTCATGGTCGGATGTCGACGTTCATTAAAAGTATAATAAAGAAAATACCCTTTGATACTCTTCTGAGTACAATGAGCCCTCGTCTGTCTTTCTTTCTTTATTCATCAGAGTGCACAGTCAGTTTCTTTTTAAACAATATGTCAAAAGGAGTGAGTTTCCGACCATCTGGCAAGAGATTTATTGGTGGTTTTTCTCCCTTACAAAAGAGTTTGTATTTCGCGCAAGTCTTGGATTTTTCCGATGACAAACAATACGCAATGAGCGTCTCCGTCATTTCCTTGACTCCTCTGTCAGTCATAAACACGTTCGTCACGAATTTTGGTAACTTCTCGATGTAATGATTTGCGCACTGCTGGAGAAACTCGCAATTAAAAGGACTTGTACATATCATATAAATCTGGCATTTCTCGTACTCGTCAGATTCACAGACATCAAACGTTGTCACTTTCACAAGCATCGGGAATTTATTGATACATGAGCGCGTAAAATCAATATACAATGGACACACCATTCTTCCTACACCTTTCCCTCTGTTTATTTACATTCATTCTGTATTTATAATAGTTTGGTTCTCCGAGTCGATGATATGGTCGTTCCAAGGTTGACCCCCTGGTTAGTCTTTCAGCAGATCTTCCCCGCCCTCAAACTGCTGCTGAATGTCGGTGTAGAGATCCTCAATACCAAAAAAATTCTGCTTCGAGGTCGGAATCAGTCGGGTATATCCCCCGATATCCTTGATGAGGCGAAGGACATGTTCGCTCATCTCCCGATGCATCGATGGCTCCTCCCTATACAACGCCTCGTAAATCTCATCAGAGTTACTTGACCACCGCTGGATGAGCGCTAGCTCTTTTTTACTGAGCAAATCCGCTTTGCTTAGGATGTTTATCTGCGGTTGGTTCAGACGAAGATTCGTAGTAATCGCAAGCAACAGCTGCGAGACAAAACCCGAGGCGGATTTCGCAAGCAGAGGATCAAGGAGATAGCAAAGAATCGATTTCTCGGGACTTAGGAATTTTACCGTGTATTTCCCTGCTTCTCGAAACACGAACAGCTCCAGCTGACCGGGGGTATCAAGAAGGATGTAATCTGCCTTAAACGAGGTGATGCTTGTTTTGACATCTTCTGTGTTTAGCGCAATCATGTCCGCACAGGCGATCTGGGCACCATTCGGACCAAGCTTATTTGCATCCATGACCTCACGAAGGGAAATCCAGTCTCTGATATCTACGTCGGGTTCATAGGGAAGATTCTCTGCCCCTGGATCAAGGTTTACGATGATTGCATCAAGCCCCCGGTCCTGACACCACTGCTGCATGGATGCAGTCAGCGTTGATTTCCCGGAGCCTGCGGTCCCAATAAAATAGACAAAGATTTCTTGTTTCATACCTGCTCACGGATTTCCTTCATATGAAGCATACGTTTTTCAAGGAGTTTTTTGGTCCCAATGTCGTGACGGATGAAGAGATGATCACCCGTGACATAGGTTAAGGCCTTTTCACAGATTTCCTCTGCGTCGGTGAGCTCATCAGTGATCCCTACCACAGCAAGAGACCGTGAGGACCCCGTAAGAATCTGAGTATCTTTTTTATTGACGGATGCGTAGAAGAGAATCGCCCCTGTTTTCCGGATCGCCTCCTCGTCGACATAGAGCGGCTCGCCAACCATGCTTTTCACCCCATACCCCTCAGGGACGACGTATTTGCAGACCGTCGATTTCTTTTCAACCCAGATGTCCTTATTTGAGAGTGTCGCATCAAGCATCGCGCTGCATACCTCAAGAAAATCTGTTTGAAGTAACGGCAGCACGTTCATCGCCTCGGGGTCCCCGAACCGTGCATTCACCTCGATGATCTTCACCCCGTCCGCCGTCAAGATGAACTGTCCATAGATAGGTCCGACATACGGACAGTGTTCCTGAGCAAGTGCATCGACGATGTGCTGCAGGATGCGGACGCCCTGTTGATATTCCTGTTTTGTAAGAAAGGGGAGAAGACCGTTGGCGCATGAATACGAGCCCATACCACCGGTATTCGGGCCTTTATCATCGGGCAAGAGCCGTTTATGGTCCTGGACTGCGGGGAGGGCAACGACGTGTGTGCCGTCGGTGAACGCCTGCAGGGTGAACTCCTCACCACATGCTTTTTCTTCGATGAGGACTTTTGCTGCTCCTCCGATTTTATTGTGAATTACTTCTTTGACATACGACATGGCTTGGCTGGTGCCGTTGAAGTGGTCCCCTGCGACATGGACACCTTTCCCACCCGTTAAACCAATGGGTTTGATTGCGACCTGTGCATTAAGTTGTTCGATGAATGCTTCTGCATCCACAGGGTTCGTAAAACTCTGATGACGGAGTTGACCTGGGATGTGGTAGTGCGTCAGCAGCAGACGCATCCATTCCTTGTCTGTCTCAATGCGTGCCGCGTTTTTTTTCGGAGCACAGGTCTGTATCCCGTTTTTTATAAGCTCATCAGCCAGTCCTGCTTCTAAAGGCGCCTCTGGTCCGATGAGGGCGATATCAATGTTATTCTTTTTCGCATACGAGACGACCTCAGTAATCGCTGTTTCCTTTTGTAACAGGTAGTCTGTTACGAGTTTCTCAATACCTGGATTGAGGTTGTTCATTACGCAGAATACTGTCGCGTTTTCAGACCGGGCAACAGCATGACAAATCGCATGTTCCCGGGCACCACCTCCAACGACGAGTATGTTCATTGAATGTTCCTCTCCCTCATATTTTTTTTTACTGTTTCTTTTCCTTGTTTTTTAGAATCTCACTTACTGTGATAAGTGGGATGAACTCGACTTCCAGTTTATCAAGCTTTTCACGGGTACCACTCTCTCGGTCGACAACGACGAGGGCTTTTTCGACTTCCGCATTGTTTTCCCGCAGGATCTGAATGGTTTTTACAACAGATCCCCCGCTGGTTGTGACGTCTTCGATGATCAGGACACTTTTTCCTTTCACGTCGCCTCCCTCGATTTGTTTCCCGGTGCCATGCTCCCGTTTTTCTTTTCTGATGATGACGTAGGGGATTTGGGTTTCTAGTGAGAGTGCGACGACGAGAGGTACTGCTCCTAGCTCCATGCCTGCAAGCAGGTCATATCCTTTTGTGTATTGGCTCATCTCTTGTGCAATGAGTTTAAGGATTTTTGGGTCGGTGCTTGCTTTTTTTATGTCGATGTAGTAGTCACTGATGGCACCAGAGGTAAGCACGAAGCGACCGAACTTGATTGCACCGCATTGCTTGAGCTGCTGGATGAGTGTGTCTTTCTTCATAGTAGAGGAGGTGAATGGCTCTGGTGATTTTAAATGTTACATTCATGTGACACATGAGCATAGTTTTTATTGTTCTGCTCATATTTTTTAACAATGTTTATAAAGGATGATAGCTTTCAGATGTGTGAATAAATCGGGGGAAAAAATATGAGAAATATAATAATCGCTATAATAGGCATTATGCTGGTGAGTGCGTCACTATGTCAAGCAACTGGATTATTAAAATCAGATAGCATACCTGTTTCATCGTCTCAAAACAGTCTGCTAGACTCAGTAACCGTTCAGATAACACAACCACTGAAAGGCTATTTGTATCTCAACAACCGACAATTGTTCCCACTGCTGTTGTTCACCCTTGTGATTGGGAAAATAACGGTTGAAGCAACGGTCACAGGTGGACCGGTGGAAAAAGTCGAGTTTTATTATGACTCTGCGTTAAAACACACCGATTATTATGAACCCTTTACGTGGACTATTGATGATTCAGCGTTTCTTCGACATACTATCAGCGTGAAAGCCTATGATTACCTTGGGGGGAGTAATGAAGCACAGCTCCCAGTTATCCTGTTGAAAGGCGGAGAACCGAACGGCGCACCTGAGCCGGTGGTCGTAGAACCTGTGGGCAATGGTCTGTTGTTTGATCCGCTCTGGGAAACCATGGTGATCTCTGATAACAGTCTTTTCCTCCGAGCATTTGATTTAGCGAATGCTGAGGATATCGTCTCTACCTCGTTTGAATATTCACCTGATGAGACCCACTGGACCTTACTGGGCATCGATACGCATGGTGGGTTTCAAGGGAGTTTTCTCCCGGACGGTGAGAATCAGAAAATTGGTGATGAAGGCTGGGGGTACCGTTGGGACCTCTCGTCGCTTCCCGAAGGATTCTACCACGTCCGAGTGACGATGACAGACGAGCGGGGGCAGACCGGAGAAGCAACAAAAAAATTCTATTACGATCCTGTGCCACCGACCCCTCAGATCCTTACGCCGGGGTATGGTGAGGCGATTCATACTCTCACCGCGTTTCAAGCGACGACCGCGGCGACGAATGTTCACTCAATGACGTTGTATCAAATTGACTCCTCTTCTCCTTTAAGACAAGGTGGTGGCTGGCATAACCAGACTGGTCTGGGAAACACACAACAAGGGGGTGTTGGCCCGAATGGGGCTGGTGGTGTAAATCGTTTCTGTGCTCCCACGGCGGTAGCTAACGCGCTTGCTGGACAAAATAACGCAAGCTTGTATCCACCAGGCAAACCGGGAAATAACACAGCTTTGGCTCAAGCCTTAGCCGGAAACATGAGTACCACTGCGAACAATGGAACGAACCCCTGGAAAAGTACCGGTGGACCGAATAATGAAAGTGAAACTGATAACGTCGGAGCAGGGATCCGAGCCTACCTTGAAGGCATCAATATGGGATGCAGCAATGATGATGGTTATGAGGTCACCGTGTATAAAATGAAGATTCAGTATAACGCAACCTCGGGGGGATGGTATCCTGTTGCAGGGAGTAATGCCGTCTTCTGGGAGGCGTACAATAACGAGATACGGAAGGGTGAGGCAGTCATTCTTGATGTTCGTCCTCTTAATAACGGTCCTGATGGAAAACCAGGAACCCCCGATGATCGTCTTGGTGGTGGGCATGCGTTGACTGGGAGAGGATCGAATTCAGCGGCAAATCCTGATGGAACCCATTCCATTGGCTACGTCGACCCTGCTGATGGTCAAAATCATACGACAACTTGGTCGAACTCCAGCGGTTTTAGTTATATAGGATATGGAGGTGCTTCATGGATTGTGACTGGTATGTGGGCGATTTCACCAAAGAAACCAAAAACACTTCATATGGTGGGAATCGATACCGATCCTTCTGATGGCTTGTGTGTCTACTGGGATCCGACCGGTCAGCCGAATGGCTATGAGACGTTTGTCGTTGATATTGAGGATTTGAATGGTTTTATCGGGCGAAGCATTGTCGTTGTCGAGGTTGATACGATCCCGCCGATGAGTTGGATTGATCCACCCGCAGGTCCCGTCTATCCCGATACACCGATTACTATTTCTGCGACCGATGAGGAAGGCTCTGGTGTGGAATTGATCCATTATGAGATCTGGCGGATGGGTCTGCCTTTCCTGGTGATGGAGCATCCTGGGGACGTTGTTATGTTTCATTTCATGGAGTTCGGCATCTTTGATGGACCCGCGGATGTGTTTTTCTGGGCACAGGATGAGGCCGGCAACATCGAAATGGAACATATGACGAATTTCATTATCACACCTCGTTAGGGTCTGAAGCTTTAATCAAAGAACCCTCTCTTGCGGTCTCTGCTTTAGGTGTTCCTAGATTGGAGAAGAAAGAAATCCAAAGGTCCTTTCGGCTGGCACTACCTTTTATCCTGTTTGGTAAACACCGAACGTAAACGCACAGTATTTAAAGGTTGTACGAGATAATCAGCAGTAAGAATTATGGCAAAGATTACCTTAGACCGAGAGACGTTCAAGGCACTTGCGTCTGATACCAGACTGGATATCTTAAAAACCCTTGATGGTAAGAACCTGGGTCTGAATGAGATAGCAAAGGTCACGAATCTGAATAAAGCAACGTTGCATGAGCATTTGACGAAGCTATATGAAGCCGGGCTGATCAAACGAAATGAACGTGAAGGCCACAAATGGGTGTACTACAAGCTGACCTGGAAGGGAGAAAGCCTGTTGCATCCTGAGAATACGCGTATTGTAGTACTCTTCGGTCTGACGATCGTGGCGTTATGGGTGGGTCTTCTTCAACTCGTCTGGTACATCAAGGGGACTGTCTCTGATTTAGGATATAATATGTATACGATGAATGATGAGGTTGTGTTAGCAAGCAAAGGACTTACCGATTCCGGTGGATTGCTTCTTTCCGGTTCTGGAGAGTTCTGTGTTCCCTCGGGCTTGCCTGATTTTTTTCAGACGTTTCTTATGCGGGCAAAACTTGCGTACTATCAGGGGATTCCCCTGGGAAAAGAAGTATCGGTTATCAACTCAGGGACGGATTCAGGGATGCTGACTGCAGGCGAGGGTGGTCGTTTCGTTGTTGATCAATCAGAAGGGGTCATCCAGGCCGTGTATCAAAACCCTGTGTTTTTGTACGTTGCTATTGGTTGTTTTATCCTTTTTACCGTCTTTTTATGCGTAAGTCTATGGCGGTTTTGGGAGAATCGCACGCCGAAGCTGTAACCGATTCTCTTTTTTTATTTAGCCGTCGTCGTCTTGTGTTTGTTATCTTTCCCATCGAGATTGAAGAAATCAAGTAGAGTTTTTTGCATCCACATTCACCCCGTGTTAATCGTATATCGTCCTGTATTATAATCTTTGCGATGGTTGCGTTGCCGTTGCGTGTACCTTTACAGTGCGTCGGTCTTGGTATTTTCTCAGGAAAGATATAAATACATCCATTGACAAATACTATCATGATATTGTATATCACTATTGGACTGAAGAGGTATCACATGAACATCACAACGAAGTCTCACTGCCCCGAACACATCTGCTTTTCATGGGTGGAAGCGCGATAAATATGGCTGCCATCACCTACGCACTGATTGGGTTTGTGGCAGGACTTTTTACCATGACGATGATAAGCCTTTACAAATACGTCTTCAAACTCCTGAACCGATAAAAGAAAAAAAAAAGAAATTTTTTTATGGATTACTCGTACGGTGCCGCCTCTTTAAGAAGATCCACTTGGGAGATAATCATCCGACGACAACAGTACCGCTCAACGTCCAGAGAATCCAGGATCTCCTTGGGAGTTTCCTTTGGTTTCTCACCAGCAGCAAGGGCTTTCTCATACGCCTCGCATCGTTTCTTATACTCCTCATACAACGAGGAAATCACCTTGCCGCAGGTAAAACATCGGACGGGAATAATCACATGATCACCTATACGATTTCTGCCTCTTCTTCCGAGCACCACGCCCGAGAGGCTTTTTACTTTCTTTAATCCGTGAGTCACTCACGAGTAAATCTCTATCAAACCCAAGGAACGACAGCCGCAGCGCAGGATCCCCGGTGTACTCCACCAGACCTTTGGCAATCGCGGTTCGTATTGCGTTTGCCTGGCTCATGAACCCACCGCCACTGACATCAATGTCGATATCAACAGCGCTGACATGATGCTGCGCAAGTTTCAACGGTTCCATAATCTTCCAACGGGCGATCGCCGGCTCATAGAATTCCACAGGGATTTTATTGATACGAACACGACCAGCACCCTTGGCCACGGTTGCTTTTGCTATCGAAGTTTTCCGCTTCCCTGTTGTGTTTACGACTTTCTTACTCATAATGTATGTTCGCCCCTAAGAATTGTGCTACATCCTGTAACGTCATATAATCGGTGGGTTGCTTTTCAGCACTAGGGATCTTCTCAAAGGGTTTACCTTGAAACTCCTTTGGCACCCCGATATAGCATTTCAGTCTTTTAAACGCTGTTCTCCCATGCGGTTCCTGATACGGGATCATCCCACGGATAGTCCGTTTCATGATACGGTCCGGCATCCGAGGGTAGAACGGTCCCTTCCGGTACGTCCCCACCTCCCGTTCATGCTTGTAATGCGCTTTAATCATCACTTTTTTTCCTGTAACGATGGCTTTTTCGCTGTTGACGACTACGATTTCTTCACCATTCAGCAACCGTTTTGCCACCACCGTACATAACCGCCCGAGCACCGCGCCTTCTGAGTCAATGATTGCTACCATAGCTATCCCACGATCCTAATATCTTTTCCTTTCGGATTGTTTTTCACAAGCTCCTCGATAGTCAGCGTCTTGCCACCTGCTTTTTTTATCTTCTCATGCGCTTTTTCAGAAAAGGACCATGCTGCAATTGGAATCTTTTTTGTCAGTTTCCCTGTTGAAAGCACTTTGCCTGGGACAAGTGCGGTTTCTTTCTCATGAACATACATACTGATACGATTCAAGTTCACTTCCGGCCAGTTCCGTAATGGTTTTTCTAATCGCTCTGCAATGTCCTTCCAGATCGGTGCCTTGTTCTCATAGGCAGTCTGTTTCAATCCCTGGATAAGGGTGATAAGCGCTGGATTTGTCTTTTCAACGTGTCGTGCCATAAGCTGGTTCCCCAGTGTTGATGGATGGTAGGAAAACAAAGTGGTATTTATAAGATTTATGGGAGTTCAAATGTCTTTGCGCTGGAACCTCCAGGCTGCTACGACAAAGAACACAACAATCCAGAGCAGCAGTACCCCTAAGAGAAGCCCTGGTGAATACCAGGAGGGATTTGGGATTAGGCCAGCACCGGTGCTTGACTGAACTGGACCAATGGTCATGGTGATCACTGAGGAATACACTGTGATAGGATTGAGGAGGTTTGCGACATGGTACCAATCGGGAGCAACAAGGGTGGATTGTTCGGTTATCGTCATGATATTTATGGATGTTATCAGTAAACCGAACATTACGATCGGCAGGATGATGTTAAAGAGGAACCACAGGAAGATCGCGCCGCCAAGCGCTGTCGATTGCTTGGAAAAGACCGTAGAGAAGAACAAGGCGACTGCTAAAAACACCAATCCGAATATCATCGTTATCCCGATAAAGACCAAATATTCAAGAAAGTCCACATTGGGGACATTTAGCCCGATGACGAGTCCTGCGATACCATACCCGACAAGCGTGGTAAAACAAATAACTGCGCCAAGTCCGAGGAATTTTCCCACAACGATTTCAAAACGGGTCGTTGATAATGCTAAGAGTGCGCTCATTGACCCTCGTTCTATCTCTCCGATGATCGCAGCGTAGCCAAGCATCAAGGCGACAATGCAGATTAAAAAAGACCCAAGTTGCGTCATCCCTGCGATGGTTACCCCTAGGTCCTGCCATCCTTCACTCATGAGTGACCCGAAATAGGAGAAGACTAAGGTAAGGATTGCGAACATCACTGCAACAAGAATGATCCATTTGTTCCTGATGTTGTCCATGATTTCCTTTTTTGCGATACTTAGAATATTGTTGGTGTACATGGTTAGGCCTCCGTGTAGCGCATGAAGACTTCTTCAAGAGATGGTTCCTTGGTCTGCAGGTTCTGGATGGTTCCTCCAGCATTGGTGATGGCAAGAATGACTTTTGCTTTCATCGCACCGTCGCAGATGATCTCAAGGGTGTTTTTCTGCACAGTTACCTTCTCAACCCCAGGCAAATTCCTGACAGCGTTTTGAATGGTCTCATTGACGGCATCAAGGCTAACGGAAATCTGCGGTTTCAGGTTAAGTTTTTTACTTAATCCGTCAACACTGTCCTGTGCAACAAGGACCCCTTTGTTGATGATGCCGACCCGGTCACAGATCTCCTGGATCTCACTGAGGATATGGGATGAGATAAAAATAGTGGTTCCTTTGGTTTTCATCTCAAGGATTTTATCCCGGATCAGCACGACACCACGGGGGTCAAGCCCTCCGCTAGGCTCATCTAAGATAAGAATCGGGGGGCTCCCAAGAAGCGCTCGTGCCATGCCGAGACGTTGGACCATCCCTTTTGAAAATTTTCCTACCCTTTTTTTGCCGGTATCACCAAGACCAAACTCCTGGATAAGGCGGATGCATTCTGCCTTGGATGCGTGTTTTATCTCCGCATAGAACTGCAGGTTC
>JAFGFQ010000025.1 GCA_016930995.1 Thermoplasmatota archaeon
CAGAATCTCACACATCCTGGTGTTAATATCAAGGATATCACCATGAGCATCGAGAACAAATATACCATCAGTGGTATATTCAAACAGACCATGATATTTTTTCTCACTTTCCTTTAATCGCTTTTCTTGGTTCTTGCGTTCTGTGATATCCCACAGTAATACAAACATGACCAACGTACCGTTCATCCGAAAAATAGAGATATCGACATCAACAGGGAACTGGGTCCCGTTCTTACAGACGGTCTCCGATTCCATAGAGACACAACCCCGAGCGGCAAGGTCTTCCCGGATTTGTACCCAATCAAGGTCTTTCGAAAGAATATCTTGCAAGGTCAACCTGAGCAGTTCATTCCATTCATACCCAAGATATTCATATGATTTTTGATTCGCCTCCTGGATTTGCCCTTCGAGAGTTGTAAGAAATGCAGCGGCATTTATCCGCTCAAACAATGTCTTATAACGATCATCAGCAGATGAAGGCATTGGACCTTCCGCTACCAAATTATCCCTTGTTTGTTGCATTCCCATCACCGCATTATGTTTTCTATTTTTAACGAAAGTACGCAGTAAATACATACATTGTTTGTATATAAATTTGTGTTTTATTTGACACGTAGTCGCAGAGTATGCTGTTGCGAGGTGACCTCAAAATCCACGTTAAAAAAATGTTTGATAAGCCACATGTTCGTCTTCGCATGATTACTCATTTCGCGGATAAGACAGACGGATTCTTTTGGTCCAAGAACAAAATAGGGGAGTACTTGATCAAAAGCATGGCGATCAATCGTCGCACCGCTGCGTATCTCCTGGACCAGCTGATTTGCTGCCATTTCCCCGACCGCTTCCGCTGGAATTGCCTTTTCACCAAGAACTGTTGATCCAAGAATCGTTGAATCTGATGTCGACCATACGGTAATCCCTGTACCAGAGGATGATGAGGAAGCAGCGTCAATCTGAATATTCGCACGAAGATTCTGTCTGATTGCAGTCTTTATTGCTGCATGTTTCATACGTGTGCTAATATGATCAGGGAGATTGGCTCGATGAACAATACCTGCCATATCTGTGAAGGTTTGTGGTTCGTCTACAACAAAGGGCAGGATCGTATCAACAGGGTGAATCGTCAGTGTCGCTTCCCCCCCGCCAGTCGGATAATATCCACGTTTTATCAATTTAATTTCAGTTTTTATCCCCATTTTTGAGATCAGTGGAAGGAACACCGATGCGAAATAATCCCACGATGGTGCCCATCGTACGTCTGTTCCCCCTCTCAGGGTTATCGTGAGAGGTGCAGGTGTGTGAAACGCACTTAGCAAGCAAGCTTGAAATACCAGTATCATGGAACCTGCGGTACCAATATCGAAGGTATATTTCCCAGGTTTAATGTTATGGGATTTGAATATTAAGTGCGTTGAATGAACTGAAAGGCCTTGAACCTCTGCATCACATATATCTCGAATGCATAAAAGCGCGGTGTAATGTTGTGGTCGCAGCCCAGGATTCGGACGGCCTGCTCTAATATTGGTTATTTCTATTGGCTGCTTGGTAAGAACGGATAATGCGACCGCAGTGCGGATAATCTGCCCGCCACCTTCACCATAGGAACCATCAATCACTAACACGTCTCTTCAACTCTTATTCCGAGATAAGGTTTCCAAAAGAAGTTTCAATGCTGCGATACACGCACTATCTTTATTTGTGAGTCTATCATCTGTAAAGAGCAATTGTTTGACGATTCTATCATTCTTCATGGAGAGTGCGATATAGACTAATCCTACTGGTTTTTCTTTCGTACCACCCGTAGGTCCAGCAATACCTGTGGTTGCAAGACCATAATCGACCAGCGCGTTTTGCCGAATTGCATCCGCCATTGCTGCCGCGACTTCCTTGCTGACCGCACCATGTTTTTTTAACAATTCCTCAGGTATCCCAAGCAGTTCTGTTTTTGCTTTATTGCTGTATGTAACAACACCGCGATCAAAATAGTCTGAGCTTCCGGATATGTTCGTTAATGTATGCGCAAGAAGACCACCAGTACATGATTCAGCGGTCGCGATAGTTTTTTTCTGTTTTTTCAGTTCATCAGAGACTTTATTAACAAGGTCCATATCTACCAACGAGCACACCTCACATAAGGGAAATTCATTTGTATAATATAAGGTTTCACAAACGTGAAAAAGTTATATAGGGTCATTCTCATCCCGGACCTATTACACATTAATATTTGATTAGCCCCGTAGTGTAGTGGTCAATCATTCTGGCCTTTGGAGCCAGCAACAGAGGTTCGAATCCTCTCGGGGCTACTTGAATAAAGACCTGCTCCTGTGGTGTAGCGGCCAATCATGAGGCCCTTTCGAGGCTTCGACTCGGGTTCGAATCCCGACAGGAGCATGCTATATTTTAACATGAGTAAATTTTTTATACAATTGAATACATTTTGTATACGATGCTCGAACGACTCTTTACCTCGAAAACTCGCGTAAAAATATTAACCCTCTTCATCCTCAATCCAAATCGAGAACTACATATACGAGAAATTGCCCGCCTCATTCAAGAAAATATCAACGCTGTCCGCCGAGAGCTAAGCAATCTTGAAGAAACAGGATTTTTGAAAAGTAACAAGAAGGGAAACTTGAAGCAATATACTCTCAATAAAGAAATGCCACTCTATGAGGAACTCGCTTCTATGGTACTTAAAACCGAAGGTATAGCAAAGATTCTCAAAGAACACCTAAATGAACTCGGTTCTATACAGTCGGCCTTTATCTACGGTTCTTTTGCAAATAACACCGCCCAAGCCGATAGCGACATCGACGTGTTCATCATTGGATCTATTAACGAAAAAAAGCTTATTTCAGCCCTTCACGACCTCGAAAAAAAATTATTAAGAGAGATAAATTATATTCTTTTTACCCCACAAGAATTCACAATGCGAAAGAGGAAAAAAGATCCATTTGTCATTAATGTTATGAAAGAACCAAAAGTATTTCTCCTAGGTGAATTCCCATGACCCGTGACCAGCTTGAACGAGAAGGATTCATTAAAAAATTAACTGTGGATGCACGTAAAGTACGAGATGCTCTTTTCCTCGCAAAGCGAGATATTACCACAGCAAAAAATATTCTCCACCAAGATGCTGACTGGGCGTTCAATATAGCGTATAATGCTATCTTACAGACACTCCGTGCGTTTATGTTTTCAAAAGGATACCGACCAGATGGAAGCAACCAACATGTCTCAGTGGTTCGTTTCGCTGAACTCTACTTTGATAGAGACGTCGTCATCATTTTTGATCGGATGAGACGGAAACGCCACTCATCAATCTATGACACCGCTGGAACAATCTCTTCCAACGAAGCAAAAACAGCTATTACAACAGCCGAAGAAATATTTAAGGACGTTCAGAAACGAATAACCAAATGATAAAAAAGTAGTTTACACCCCGA
>JAFGFQ010000114.1 GCA_016930995.1 Thermoplasmatota archaeon
TTCAAACCGAAACCTCACTGGGAAATCGGGGAAGACTTGAAAATTCTGGATTTTGATCGAGGGGCTAAGATAACAGGTGCTCGATTTACTCTATACCGTGATCTGGGTGCTAAAATGGAGCGGGCGCTCATCAACTTTATGCTGGATTTGCATACCGGTGAACATCACTATCGGGAAGTGCTTCCCCCGTTTATTGTGAATCGAGAGAGCATGACCGGTACCGGCCAGCTCCCCAAATTTGAGGATGATCTTTTTAAACTGGATAATTTGGATTATTACCTGGTTCCAACGGCTGAAGTTCCCGTAACCAACATGCATCAAAACGAGATCATTCCTGCCGATGTCCTCCCGCTGTATTACGTGGCTTACACTCCCTGTTTCCGAAAAGAGGCGGGTTCTTATGGACGAGAAACGAGAGGATTAATCAGGCAACATCAATTCAACAAAGTCGAGCTGGTTAAATTTACAACTCCGGAGAGTTCTTATGATGAATTGGAGAAACTTCTTCTTGATGCGGAAGAGGTGTTAAAGCGATTAAAGATTCCCTACAGGGTGGTTAGCTTGTGTACAGGAGACCTCGGTTTCTCAGCGTCTAAAACCTATGACATCGAGGTGTGGCTTCCGGGACAGGAAACCTTTCGAGAAATCTCTTCCTGCAGCAACTTTGAAGATTTCCAGGCTCGAAGAGCAAACATTCGGTATAAGACGGGAGTAAAAGAAAAGTCGGATTACGTTCACACCCTAAATGGTTCCGGCCTGGCTGTGGGCAGGACGGTGGTGGCAATCCTTGAAAATTACCAACAAGAAGATGGGAGTGTTACTATCCCTGAAGTTTTAAGACCATATATGGGTGGAACAACAGCGATTACCCAAAACGATGCGTATAAGATATAATGACTGAAATTTTGAAGGAGATTTAAAAATATCTTCACACCACTTAACCTATCTGCTAAGATGCATCAAGGTACAATATCATGTCATTCATTGAGTTTACTGCAAAAAAGACAAGGAATTTGGATAAATCGACGGTTTCCATAAATAGGGGTGGGAGGATTGTTTTTTCCCAGCGCTGTTACACAGATTATTTCAAAGGATTCAAGTTCGCTCAATTGTTTTATGATCCAGACAAAGGCATTTTGGGGATTAAACCAACCAATGAAGAACTGCCCAATGTCTACCTATTGAAAGTGGGACGCGACCAAAAAAATGCCTATATTTCTTGTATTGCTTACTTTAAATACTTTCAGATTAACGACTCCAGTAGAAAGATGGATACTCGTTGGAATAAAGAGTTAAAACTCATTGAGGCACGGGAAATAGAGAAGGGTAGCAGTCAGAAAACCCTGTTTGATAATTGATTTAGGTAAATGCTATGGAAACCATGAAGCAATGTCCCTATTGTGCAGAGTCCATAAAATTAGAGGCGATCATCTGTCGTTACTGTCATACAAGTTTGACCGGTTTACCAAAAGAAGGGGAGGGCAGATTTGTTAAAGTACGGCTGAAAACACGGGACAAAACATATTACGGTGACATTTTTATTCCGGCACACCTTTATCGATTGAGCAATGTGATCAATGATGAAAGACAATTTATCGCACTCACGGATGCGAAAGAAGAGACAAAAACTTCTGAAATTCACATTGGTTTCCTGGCCATTAATAAAAATGCGGTCGATTGGATTCGTTTAATGGCAGATGAGTCGGAACTTGAAGTCGTTGAACAGGTATCAGGACATATCTACGATTCGGATAAGTAAATACGTTAACTCTCCATTTTGACCGCATGAGAGTTTTTTCCAAAAAAAACTTTCTTTTAAATTGGTATTGAATTTTATATGTTCTTTGTTCAATCCAATGGCGGTTTTGTGATGGTAAAATGGATTTGCACCCTCGAGAAAAATTTGGGGGATACAACCGCTCGCTAATATTTCATAAACGTCTTCCATCGCCGCCCATCACGATCATAAACCTCGTCGAAAACAAGCAGGGTACTGTGAGGGCTTTCATAACAATAAAACTTTTATGAAAGGAGCAGGAATTATGAATTCTACTCGACACGAGAAAAAAGTTCTTCCTTTGAGGAAACCAAAGGAAGAAATGGACTTCAAGGAAAGAGTTGAAAAGTATGAACAGTACTCCAAGGATCCAAAAGAGTTTCACAAGATATTTACTGAGCTTGGTTTCACTTATGTTGATGATGGTTGCGATGGCTACTGCCCTGAATGTGAGAAGAAAGATGATTGTGAAGTCTATTTGGAATTAAAGGATGACTTCAAGGATATAGAACCTGATAACTGTTAAAAAAATTTCTCGTTGAAATTTTATTATTTTCAGTGCGTCATTATAAAAATCCTACCTTTGGTTATGATGTAATATGATTTTACTTTTGTTTAGAATCAGATGTTATATTTGATTTCGTATCTATGAATAATATTTCGGCTCCTAAATGCGATCGTTTATGGTAGATATGTTGCGAGTATGATTATGTTGCGAGTATTTTATTACATCTATTGAATACAAATCTTCATATAGAAAAAGCATAAAA
>JAFGFQ010000115.1 GCA_016930995.1 Thermoplasmatota archaeon
AGAGAAAATAGGTGTACTATGGGTAAAGGAATCAACGCTGCACGCCAACTAAAAAAAGCGCGGAAAAATCAAATGTGGAACGATCGTTACTTCAAAAAACGAATCCTTCATCTCAAGGAAAAATCAGATCCTCTCGGAGGGGTTCCTCAAGCACGAGGCATCGTCATCGAAAAAGTTGGCATCGAGGCAAAACAGCCGAACTCTGCGATTCGAAAATGCGTTAAAATCCAGCTGATTAAAAACGGACGGCAAATCACCGCATTTGCTCCTGGAAACCATGCCATTGGATTCATCGATGAGCATGATGAGGTCGTCGTCGAAGGCATCGGCGGACGTATGGGGCGCAGTTTCGGTGATATCCCAGGTGTCCGTTTTAAGGTTATTAAAGTAAATGACGTGTCCTTAAATCAATTGGTCAAAGGAAAAGTTGAGAAACCGATGAGACGATAATTATGACTGAGAAGAAAGAACCTCAACCGAGCAGTGCATTTTTCCCGATGTTTGAGAAATACGACATCAGCTCTGTGAAAATCGAAGATCAGGGACTTCAGCGGTACATCAACCTGGAAAACAAGGATTTCTTCCTTGGCGCACCGCATGCAAATAGAATGTTTGGGAAATCAAACCTTTCTATTATCGAACGACTTATCAACATTCTTATGAAAACAGAGATGTACACTGGGCAGAAGACAAAGGCGTATAAAGCTGTCCGTATGGCGTTTGAGATTATTGACAAACGAACGAAGACAAACCCGGTGCAAGTCTTTATCGACGCGTTACAAAACGCAGCACCAAAGGAAGAAACAACACGGTTACGGTTCGGTGGCATCATGGTACCCAAAGCGGTGGATATCTCACCGCAACGGCGACTTGATATTGCACTGCGGAACATCTGCACTGGTGCGATGACCGCAAGTCATAAGAACAAGAAGAGAATCGAGGCATGTCTTGCTGATGAACTCCTCAAGGCTAGCAAGAATGATCCTGCATCTTTTGCGGTTGCAAAGAAAAATGATCTTGAGCGAGTCGCCAAAGCAGCTCGATAAAGAATATTGGATATGGATTTTTGAAGGTGTATAATATATGGGGCGAAAAGAAGAGAATATTCAGAAAGCAACAGCACTGATGAATAAGTTAGATCATATTCGAAACATCGGGATTGCTGCTCACATTGATCATGGAAAAACCACGTTTTCTGATAACCTGCTTGCAGGTTGTGGTATGATGAGCGAGGACCTTGCCGGAAAACAACTGGTACTCGACTACGATGAGCAAGAACAAGCACGGGGGATTACGATTAACGCAGCCTCAGCATCCATGGTTCACAACGTCGCAGGACAAGATTATTTGATTAACTTAATTGATACGCCTGGACACGTTGACTTCGGTGGCGATGTCACCCGTGCGATGCGAGCAGTTGACGGATGTATCATTGTCGTCTGCGCTGTCGAAGGTGCGATGCCACAAACCGAGACCGTGATTCGTCAAGCGATCCGTGAAAAAGTCAAACCAGTATTATTTATCAATAAAGTAGATCGACTCATTAATGAACTTCGAGTCACGCCAGAAGAGATGCAAAATCGATTCATTAAAATTATTAGTAAATTCAATGAACTACTTGATCGAGTAGTCGGTGAAGATTTCAAAGGAAAATGGAACGTGAAAGTCGAAGACGGGAGTGTCGCGTTTGGTTCCGCATTTCATAACTGGGCTGTCTCCGTTCCCCGGATGAAAAAAACCAACTTAGGATTCAAAGATGTGTATAACTACTGTAAGAATAATGATCAAAAAACTTTATCGAAAAAAGCGCCTATCCATGAAATTGTTCTAGATATGGTTATTGGTCATCTTCCACCTCCGAATATTGCGCAGAAATATAGGATCCCGCACATCTGGAGAGGAGATCTCGCAAGTCCACTTGGCAAAAACATGGTTGAATGTAACGAGAACGGGCCACTCGCATTAATGATTACGAAGATTATCCTTGATCCCCATGCAGGTGAGGTCGCGATTGGTCGGATGTTCAGCGGAAAAATCCAGCGTGGACAGGAATTATATGTTGTTGGAATGCCTAATAAGAACCGTGTTCAACAAACCAATGTCATGGTTGGGCCTGATCGTATTCCTATTGACTATGTGAGCGCAGGAAATATTGTTGCTGCAACAGGTATCCGTGATGCCATTGCCGGATGTACTGTGACCGATGACCCGAACGCTGAGCCGTTTGAACGTATTGTTCATGTCTCAGAACCAGTTGTCACTGTTGCGGTTGAAGCAAAAAACACAAAAGACCTCCCCAAACTCGTTGAGGTATTACGATTAATCTCCAAAGCAGATCCCAGTATCCAAGTGCAGATCAACCCAGAGACTGGTGAGAACCTGATGTCTGGGATGGGAGAGCTGCATCTTGAGATTACCGAGTATCGTATCCGCAATGACCATAAAATGGAAATTGTCTGCTCAGAACCTATTGTGGTCTATCGTGAGGCAGTTAGCAAACCAAGCCCCCATAAATTTGAAGGGAAGTCACCAAATAAACATAACCGGTTCTATATCGAGGTAGAACCTCTGCCGGAGAACATCGTCAAAGCGATTTATAATAATGAATTGCCAGCAAATGTGAAGAAATACAAGAAAGAAACTGCAAAAATCCTTCAGGACCTTGGAATGGATAAAGACGTTGCGAAAGGCGTGTTCGGCGTCCATGGCCTCAACATTATCACCGATACTACAAAAGGCATTCAGCATCTCTTCGAGACCAGGGATTTGATAATGGAAGCCTTTGATGAGGTAATGAAAAGTGGACCAACCGTCTCAGAACCCTGTCAGGGGATATTGGTGAAACTCGTGGATGCAAAGCTCCATGAGGATGCAATCCACCGAGGACCCGCACAGGTGATCCCCGCAGCCAGAAACGCTATCTATGGTGCTATTACGATTTCCGAACCTACCCTACTTGAGCCAATGCAGAAAGTCTTTATTAGCACACCTCAGGAAATCATGGGTGATGCGTCACGGGAACTGAATTCCCGCCGCTCCGAAGTCAAAGACATAAAAACCGTTGGAGACTCCGTAGAAATCGAAGCAAAGACACCCGTTGCTGAGATGTTCGGTTTTGCATCCGCTATACGATCTGCGACTGGTGGGCGGGTATTATGGAATACAGAGAACATGGGTTTCGAGCCACTCCCGCGGAACCTGCGTGATCCAATCATTAAGAAAATCCGTGAACGCAAGGGACTCAAACCAGAGCCGTACCCCGCTGATTACTACATGGGTTAACACTGTTGATGTCGAGTTTTCTTTGGTGCTTCGACATTCCACCTCTTCTTTAATACCTTCAGTTTAATACAACAGACTCTTAATTTTCAACCGTGTTTCTAACAATCCTCTCTCATAGTAAATAAAACCTGTCCATATTTACCTTCTTAAGCATATTCTTTTTATAGGAGAACCTTCATGTATAGTAGTGATAACGGGGGGAAATAATGATTCGGAAAGAATTAGTTATTGGAATTAGCCTTTTATTCCTTGGAGCATTTGTCATTCCGTCTGGGGCATCAGTACAGACCTCTGATAAAACTATCATCACGGTTGATGACGAACCTGGTGATGCAGACTTTACATCTATAAAGGAAGCGGTGAATTCTTCAAGTCCAGGGGATACTATCGAGGTGTATAGTGGGATTTATCGTGAAGACGGGATTCGTATTACGAAAGAAAACATAAGTCTACTGGGCATCTCTCAGGAGCTTGGGGCAGGCAATGATAGCGAAAAGCCTTTTATCAAACCTGATGGAACCGCAACAGTCATTAGAGTCGAGGCGAGCCATGTCATCGTTTCGAATTTTCGAATAGAAAAAATATCCTCATCGACTTGTATTACCTTAGGGGCTGAAGAACCCAACCGATACCAAAACAATAATACAATATCCGATTGCTTTATGATCAATCCCTATGGAAGTGGGATTCTCTTTAATGGGATTGGAAGAGATATTAGTATTATGAATAATACCATATACGGTTGTAGTCTTTATGGAATTTCTGCTGATTCATTGGATTTTCGCATACAAGGCAATGAAATAATCGATATTGATCATAACGGCATCGCAATCCGATACTGCCGGGGGAAAAATATCTCATATAACAAAATTGAAAGTTGTAAAACCGGGATATATATCTACCAAGGAAATGAGAATAGTATCTATGGGAATGATATACGATCCTGTCATACGGGGATAGTAAATGCGTATGGCACTGATAATATGATCACTGGTAATAATATAGAACTCTGTCCTATTGGTTTTTTTGAAGAATTCGGGAGAGGAAATCATATTACAAAAAATAATTTTCAGGAATGTTGGTATATTTTACCTTGGTTCAAGGTACGATTTTTAGATTTTCTGTTGAACAAGGATACGTGGAAAGGGAATTATTGGGAGATTTGGCGTTCTATAGCTCCAAAGCCAGTACCCAGCCCAAAGATAATACCCGGAATACTCTGTATGGGGTTTTCCATCGCTGGTGAGATACCCATAGCACTGCTGTTTCCATGGATTGCCCTTGATCGGCAGACCGCATTAGAACCTTATGATATCCTCGGGTGGAGTTGAAAAATATACCATCTGAACTTGTCGAAATGATGCCTCAGAATCAATAAAAACGTGTCACTGTTTTCCCATACGAGGATATGTTTTTATAAAAAGAAAGCGTTGTTATAGTATAAATGGGGTAACTTTTAACTCATCTTTGGACTGTAGCAATTTTATATGGGATAAATACTGAAGGCAGGATTATTTCCAAATTCTTAAAAACACTGCGTCGATACAGTGCAGACTATGCAACGAGGAATCATCCCTATCAACAAGTTTTTCGAGTTGGAATACCGCTATTACGACAAAGACATACGTTACAAATATTTCAATCGACGCTTTGAAATATATCTCATCGGCAAGAAAGGGATGCAGAAAACCTACCTGTTGCATATGGACAACTGCGACATCCGACCAGGGAAATGGGCACCCCACATTCACCGTGCATCCAACGTCGCAAAAAAACTCTATTTTGGGGTCACAACACTCAACTGGAACGAGATAAAAGACAACTTCCTTGCCACGATTATCGCAGAGATTGGTAACGAATACCGGGCTGATGCAAAAAAAGCCGTGGTCAATCTCCTCTCACCAAAACTCTAAAAAAGACAAAGAATAAAAAAGGAGGATGGACGGTTTTTTCCTCAGGTGATACCGTACTTCCCCTGAGGTGTTTTATAAATCTGGCCGTCTCTACTCAACCGATCCAACGCCTCCTCGACCTTCCTGGATTCTATCCCCTGAATCTCTGCCTCACTGATGATATCCGCCCGGTTCGCGCTGTTATCAGCAGATTCTGCACATAATCTCTGAATGATATCCAACAACAGACGCATCCGCTCATGCTGGCTATGGCTTATCCCGGTCGCGATGATATCGATATCAAAACGCCCTGTCTCACGGTCCGTACCAACCCGTCTGAGATACTGATCAATAATAGAAATCGCCCGTTTCGCATCATCAACAGTCGCCTCCTGACTGAGCCGTATCCGGGCGCTTGACTCTGCCAGACGCACAAACGCCTCAAGCTGACGAGGAGTAAACGGCACCGATTCCTTCGAAGCACTTCGAAAATCCACATAGTAATTCTGAAGAATCTCCAAAGCATCATCCGTCAACACCGGGAAGACCTTCCGTTTCGCATACGCGACGTACTTCCGTAAAAACTCCGGGTCGAACACCGGTTGAACGTGTTTCATGAATTTCATTTCCTGTTCCTTTGAGTACAATTCGTCCGAGATCCTGTTTAGATGCTCATGGATCTCCCCTCCCTTATGGGATTGAAGGATGTGGGTCGCAAGATCTGTATCCGTCTTCCGATTCGGTTTGTCCAGGATAGAGAAAATAAGGTCGAAACGCGACAACAAGGCAGGCGGCATGTTTATCTGCTCATGTATCGGCATGAACTCATCAAAGCGACCAAGCTTCGGGTTAGCTGCTGCAAGCACCGCACACCGTGATTTCAAGGTCGCGTTAATCCCAGCTTTTGCCACAGAAATCTCCTGCTGCTCCATTGCCTGATGCAGACTGCTCCTATCTGTTTCCTCCATCTTATCAATCTCATCGATACAGGCAAGACCTTTATCCGCAAGCACAAGTGCTCCCGCCTCAAGAGTCCACTGTCCCTCGCCAAACTCATCACGGACCGCAGCAGCAGTCAACCCCGCTGCAGAGGATGCTTTCCCAGAGGCATACACACTCCGAGGAGCAAGCTTTGACATATACGACAACATCTGAGACTTCGCAGTACCAGGGTCTCCGACGAGCAGCGCATGAATATCACCACGAGTACGCGTCCCATCAGGCATCTCCTTAGCTATCCCACCAAAAAGCTGCAGGACAAGGGCGTCTTTCTCCACATCAAGCCCGTAGATCGTCGGGGCGATACTCTGACGCATCTTCTCATAAATTAAGGGATCCTTGCACATCTTTAAGATTTTTTTCTCATCATCTTTGGTCACCTCGACTTCCTCAAAGGCGTACTCCTGACTTTCGATGCTGACTGCATCCATCGTCTTATCAAACGAGGTGAGACGAAATGTCCCCCGATGACGCGCCATAGAATGAAGAATCCCATTTACAATAACACGATCCCCTGGAGCAACCCCCCCAACGAGATCATCCTCAAGATACACACTGATACGCTCTGGTTGTGCACCGCCACGTAACCCCTCCGGGTTCTCCTGGATTTCGATTTTCTGCGAATCGATAAACGACGACAGCGTCGTGGACAATTTAAAAGAAGACACCCGACCACAACCACCTTGATCCTCGTAACATTCAGCAGGCTCCTTAAGGATATCCTCATCCTGTTCAATCCTGATCACCGCACCACACTTCTGACACTGAAACGCAGCGACCTGCAGTTTCGGACGGACCTCCGTTATCTTCTTCACCAGACCTTCGACAGCAATAAACGTCCCAAGACGGTTCGCACGAATCTTCCGAATCAGCACCTTCTGCGATTCAGGAATGTTCTTCACACGAAGATGCAGCTGCAGCTTCTGCTCCGCAGCGACATCAATATGCTTCAACGCTTCTTCAGCGTTAAAAAGCGCCTTATACGGCTGACGAAGCATCAGCTCAGCAAGCCTTGGGTCGACCTTATCTAAGTCCCAATAATCAAGAAGCAAACTACGTTTCTCAGGATACTCAGTAGCGAGTGTTTCGATGTCAGCCTTACATTGATCTTCAAAGAACGCTTGCCAGGATGCCGTGAGACTCTCGTCTTTCACCAAACGAACCATAGGAAAACCTCCCGTACCACGTACAGATTGTGCATATATAAATTTTAGCGGGTGTAGACGTCTCTTGAGTGGGTGTACGTGGTATACAGATGACTACCCGTCTGCATTCTCAACCCCGTTAACCCTCTGAGCATCGGCAGTCTGTGGTAAGGCTGCTCACTTCCGTGCCTCACCCGG
>JAFGFQ010000116.1 GCA_016930995.1 Thermoplasmatota archaeon
CAAAAAACGAATACTCCCTCTTTTAATAAAGTATTCGCTTCCGGATACCTCGTTACATATACACTTGCATAAATGCCTGCATATACATCTCTCTGTTCAGGTAATTATGCAGGTGATGGTAAGATGTAAAAAAAACATACAGACCATAATCATTCTCATTTGATAATAATCACATGGTTAAACATGGAGCGTCGGCAGGGGATTAAAACCTGTGTCCTCCCGAATGATATCAATTTTATCCTACGGTGATAAGGATTTGGATGAATCAGATGACGGCTCCTAGAATAATACCGACAATGCCGATAGCTGCAGCAATCCTGGTAAGACTTACCGATCGCCTCGTGTTTCGAAGATCTTTAACATTTTGTATAATGACATAAACAGCGATTAAATCGACAAAGACTATCGTGATAAGATAACCGATGCCAAGCTGGTGGAGCAGATAGGGTAACGGACTGAGCAGGACAGCAACGACCAAGAACGCAGATGCAACAAGAACAGCTTTTTTTTCCCCGATTCTCATAGGTAAGGTTTTTCTTGTGAACAGATCACCTTTCACGTCTTCTACATCCTTAAGTATCTCTCGTCCTGTGAAGAGGAAAAAAGTCAGAAGCGACAACAGTAATGATGCATATGGATTTCCAACAGCAATACCACCAAAGGTAAATGACATAGAGGAAAGAAACGCTACAACAATATTACCGACGAATCCCTGGTTTTTAAAAAACACTTCATATGAATATAAGAAACCAATGGATGCAAGCACGATCACGAAACAAAGCATGTTGATAAGCAGAGAAAAAGCAACAGCAAGACCAAACAATACGATGGAGAAATACAGGATTTCCTTTGGGGATAATCGTTTCGAGGGAATGGCTCGATTAGGATGGGAAATTGTATCGACCTCGCGGTCAAAATAATCATTAAACGGCATACTGCCTGCGCCAACAAAAAAGACGACCACCATTGCAAGGAGAAGAGGAATCGAAAAATAAGGGGCACCAGCAACGATACCACCGATATAGGCTCCAGCCATACCAAGGATACTGGTGAACGGTCTTATCGATTCAAATAAGGCGCTGCCTTTGACTAATATACGTGACTTCATAGTACTCCCCCTAAAGAGCAGTCTGATCAATATGTGCCAATATATCTAATTATACTTCACTAGTATATAAATAATATCAACCTTGTAGAGGGGAATGTGTAACCGCTAAGACTTTTTCGTCTGCGATGAATGTAGTCTTTTTATTTTGACGAGAATTGATTGAAATGATAGTCTATGGTTCATAGCCATATTCTTTGAAAGCAAATCCCCACTCAGCGGAAACTGTCCTTTTTATTTGCTCAGATATCGTATGGTTATTTCTTTCGTAGACCACATGTTTTTTGATATAGCCTTCAAAAGCTGGTTTTGCTTTTTCAAAACCAGGAATGCCAAATTTGGAATAAATCATTTCCACTGTTTTCAATGGTTCCTTGATAAAATCTTCATATTTTAGTTCGATTAAGTTTTCTTTTGGGATGAGTCTTTTTTCTTCTAAATATTTTTTCTCTAATCCGCTAAAGATCCGAACAATCGATTTATCAAACTCATCTTTATCGATGTGTTGAAAAGAAAATAACGGCAGAATGCTCTGATAAAGCTTCCATGTCGAGACATACACCTCATAAGGGTTTCTACACAGATGAATAAATTTTGCATCAGGGAACATGTCAAGGAGATGTTTTATCTTTGCAGTATTAACCAAGCTTTTTAGTATGATCTGTTTTCCTTTGTGTTTATAGGTTATTTTTTTTAAAAAATATTCGTACACTTTTTTCCATTCGACGATGATTCTTTTATCTTTATCCTCATGTAAGACATAGCGGTCGAAATAGTGGTCAATTGCCCTTGGAAAATACCATGCATGATAAAATGAATAAGGGGAGAGATTTGCTATTGCGTATTCCTCCTCGTATGGCAGATCGCTTCCCATCTCAAGGTTGTCCATGGGTCTTTTGTTCGGTAGACTAGTTGATACGATTCTTTGTAGGAGTTTTTCATTATTTAAGAAAACACTTGGGTCCAGCGTATCCATTGTTGAGACGTATCCAAGGTGTTTGTCTTTGCCTATTAAATAATGTAAAAAAGTCGTGCCACTCCTCCAATGTCCGATAATGAAAATTGGTTTTTCGACTCGTATGTTTTGAAATTTTTTATCGAATTTTATTTTTTCAATTATTCGCAATGGTGTTGTCGTCAGAATCATCGTTGTAACATACAATGCCTTTGGAAAAAACTGCCAATCTATCCGAAATCTGTTTTCGAGTAATACTCTTATCCAGTTAACAAACGTTGACCCAGCTAATGGTTGTTTGTTCACAATAAGATACTGTTCTTTTTCAAATCTTAACTTCATTGTCTGCAGCCATATCAGAATTATTTTTTTTATAATTCCTTATAAAATTTTGATCACTTTTCGAATCATCAGGAGTGCGGGCGCCGGGATTTGAACCCGAGTTTTAAGCTTGGCAAGCTTAAGTGATACCAGACTACACTACACCCGCATGTTGAATATGTCGAGACCAAGAAGCAATCATCCCTTAAAAAGTATTACGCTGACATTACACTTCATTGTCTCGTTTCAGCGCTCACCTTTTAATAATATTGAATAAACTATATTAATACCAGGAATGTATAAGCGATATGAGACCAATGAGAAAAGACGTCATGGCTCTTATTCTTATTCTCCCATTTCTCGTCTCATCAGTTGTACCCGTACAGGGCTCTGCTCTCATCTACGGACAGAGGGATGGATCCTTAGAAGATATTACGCTGCAGGATGATGCCTTTCATGGTAACGGGAACGATCCGTTCATCGAATGGTGGTATTTTGATGCGAAACTTGACAATGGATACACCTTTGTTCTCGGTATCCAGGTAATCAATATCTTTGGTAAAGGCGTGGTCACCACACGTTTGACCCTCTACGACGACAGCGATGCTATCATTAAGTATGATGAGAGGTATCCGCTCAGTTCCCTTGTTGCATCATCCCAGATTCCATCAGTCGCTATCGCAGGAAAGCAGTTTATTCTTGGTTCGTACGATCCTCAGAACAATTCTTTTCTCTATACCCTCACCGTTGAGATACCTGAGGGATCATTTTCCCTGCGATTTATCGGATGTACCCAAGGCTGGAAAAAACAACAGCAATCTGGTGACTGGTGGGCTGTGATCCTGCCTCGTGCCAATGTGACAGGCATTATTCGTCTTGGA
>JAFGFQ010000117.1 GCA_016930995.1 Thermoplasmatota archaeon
TCTCATCCCTATGGGAAGTGCAAAAACAACTTATAAATCTAAGTTATTTGTGATTGGTGTGATTCAAATCGACGACTTCGACCATGAGATACGAGGATTTGCCATATATGCTAACAACGATGGAGACGTAATTATATTAAAAAGCATCAACATAAAATATTGTGGAGTAACACCAATACAAGTAAGCGGAATAATGCCATTTTTCCTCCACCATATCAAGTATAATCCAGCATAGAAAGATTAGTTTAAACAGAACAAATCTTTTTTTCTTTTTTTGGTTTCGCACATAAAAACATACTTTTACACTGTTTCAATATTTTCCCTAATTGTTCTTTTATTTTTATTAGTTCCAAACGTTTATATGAATTAATTGAATAACATCATCATCTAAGTTGTCTTTGAGGAGATTGAGATGAAAAAGAAAAAAATCATGGTTGAAATATGGATAGGTATACTGCTGCTTAGTAGTTGCTCTCTTGTCTTTATAGATAGAGTATCCGCAGACCAAGAAGGTGATTATACTTATACAGTCAATAACGGAGAGGCTACTATCACTGATTTTACAGGTAGTGGCGGTGCTCTAACCATACCATCAACCTTAGGTGGATATCCAACAATAGCCATCGGGCATCATGCATTCTATTCCTGTACCACGTTGACATCTTTGACTATCCCCGATAGCATGATCTTGATTGGGGAGTCTGCATTTAGCTCCTGCTCCTCTTTACGGTCTGTAACGATAGGGAACAATGTTATAAGAATTGAGGCTACGGCATTCTCATTCTGCCCACTCATGTCAGTGACCTTTGGAGACAAGGTTACCACGATTGGGGACACCGCATTTGCATCTTGTACCTCCCTAACCTCTCTAACACTTCCAGATAGTGTCACCTCTATTGGAAACAAAGCATTTCACTTATGCACTTCTTTATCATCGATTGATATCGGAACTAGTGTAACCACCATCGGGGACCAAGCGTTCTACCATTGTTCCTCACTGACCACCATGATGCTGCCAGACAGCCTTATAATGATTGGTGATTCTACATTTAGTTACTGTTCTTCCCTATCGTCAGTGAACATGGGTCTAGGCCTCACTACCATTGGAGCCAATGCATTCTCCTACTGTCCACTCACCGCTGTGACTATACCAAACAACGTTATCACAATTGGTGATTCTGCGTTTAGCTACTGTTCTTTCCTGTCAAATGTGACGATAGGATCCAATGTTAAAACCATCGGTAACAGCGCGTTTTACAACTGTCCATTAACCACCATCATCATCCCAAACAATATCACCACTATAGGGAATTACGCGTTCTATTCGTGTTCTCCCCTGAAAACCGTAACCATAGGAAGCAATGTTAAAATCATTGGTACTTATGCGTTTGCCTCCTGCTCTGCTCTGACATCCATATCATTTCTTGGGCTTGTCGCGCCAACCAGCGTCGGACTGAATTGGATTAAAGGGGCGCCTGAAGAAATACGGGGCCATGCATATGCTGCTTCGAACTTCCCGACACCTGAGCAGGTAGAGTTGAATTTCCATGGATTGAAGATGGGGGTAGTTCTTCAGGTTGAAAATAAACTACCTCAGGCGGATTTCACCTGGTCACCTTTGAACCTCACACTCAATCAGACCATTACCTTTGATGCCTTAATTAGTTCCGACCCTGATGGTTCCCTTATTTTTTATGAATGGGACTGGAACACAGACGGTGTGTACGAAGAATCCCACACCACACCGACAGCTACACATTCATGGATGCATGCGGGTAACTACTCAGTTACCCTGCGAGTCACTGATAATCGCAATGCAACAATGACCAAAACCAGAATTTTTTCTTTCATTGAACATGTCGATAATGAGATTGATACAACTGGAACACCTGGTTTTGAACTCGGTTTTGCCCTCTGCGCAATTGTTGCGATGTTATTTCTCTGGAAAAAGAAAAGAAGAATATAAAAAAAAATTTTACTTTTTTTTCCTTCTTTTTATTTTGTTTTCAGACAAAAAACCAACCTTTGGACTGTTCAAACACTTTTCCGCTATTGTTCTTTTATTCCCGTCTGGGTTGAATACTCTGGCTCTGCTCAGGTTGGGCCGGCGATGCGTATCTTTTTACTTTTTGTAAGCATTTCTGTGGCTATTTTGGTAGATTGTTATCCTTAAGAATTGTGGTAGGGCCTAAAATGCAAAGGACAGTTCGAAATTGTACATCTCGAAGTTTTTCAGAGATAAATTAGATATTTGTCCATAAATAGAAGATAAATTCTAATATACTTATCAATAAATAGCGGTTTATGGGTGGAAAAACTTTGAAAAAAACTATATTATACCTTTTAATATGTCTATTTTTCATCGCTGTAACTACTTTACCTCTCTACGGGAGCAATTCCCATACGTCTTTTAACATAACAGAGCGACCACCAATAGAATGGGAAAAAACATATGGGGGAAAAATTGTTGATTGGGGGCGTTCTGTACAGCAAACCTCTGATGGGGGATATATAGTCTCAGGAGCATATCAGAGAAATGCCTACACGCCCTGTCAAGGATTTGTTTATGTATTGAAAATTGATGTTTTTGGAAATGTTGAATGGGACCAACAATATGGGATCGTTCCTAATGAAAATGTTGGTCAATGTATCCAACAAACTTCCGATGGTGGCTATATTATCGCGGGATTTACCGGGTATAACTATCATTTCGATGCATATATTCTAAAGATCGATTCCACCGGTACTCTTCAGTGGACGCGCATCCTTGGTCTTTTTGATTTTTATGATGATAGTTTGTCAGTGCAAGAAACAACCGACGGCGGATTTATCCTTACAGGATGGACCGGTTCGAATGGTGCAGGTAGTAGTGATGTCTGGCTTATCAAGTTGAATGCAACAGGGGAGGATGAATGGATACACACCTATGGTGGTAGTGGTCTTGATGGTGCGGATAGTGTTCAACAAACCTCCGATGGTGGATATATTATCGCTGGGACGACTCATTCTTTTGACGCTGGCGGGAATGGAGATATTTGGATGATAAAAACAGATACGAATGGTAACGAGCTTTGGAATACCTCCATTGGTGGAGGGTATTTGGATAGAGGAAGACATGTTCAACAAACCTTAGATGGTGGATATATTATCACAGGGTCTACTATGTCCTATGGCGAGGGGGATTGTGATGTCTGGTTGGTTAAAACTGATTCTGTTGGCAATGAGCTCTGGAATTGTACCTTTGGAGGAAGTCAATGGGATGAAGGGAAAAGTGTTCGACAAACCGCAGATCACGGATATTTTCTCACCGGAGATTATACCGACCCTGCTCGCGGGGATCTTGAGGTATACATGATTAAAACAGATGAGTATGGGTTAGAAGAATGGAGTTATATTATTGATCATAACGGTGTGACGGATTCAGGTTCCTATGGGATACAGACACAGGATGGTGGATACTTGATAACAGGAGAAACCGGGAAATATAACCTTGCGGCTGTTGACGTCTTATTGATTAAATTACAAGGAGCGAATGCTGCACCAAATGCACCTGTACTCAATGGCCCGACTTCCGGTGATTATCGGATTGAATATAGTTGGAATATTACCGCAATTGATCCTGATTCTGATGATATCTTCTATTATATTGATTGGGGTGATGGAACAAACACAAGTTGGTCCATGGCATATACCTCTGGTGAGACCATAGTGCGATCCCATAAGTATCCAGCGAAAGGAACCTACACAATTACAGGAAAAGCAAAGGACATCTATGGTGCTGAGAGCGACTGGGGTTTTTTATCTGTGACTATGCCTTGTTCCTCCACCATACCATTCTATGATTTTTTGATAAAAGTCTTCAAGCGATTTCCGAATGCTTTGCCTATTTTACGGTATCTTTTTGGATTGTAAATCTTTCATTGTTTCCTGTAAGTTTTACGTTCTAAAAAAATTAGATTCTATGCTTGTTTACTAATTTAATGATAAATCTTGACCTATATAAAACAAGTAAAAACACCAAGGACTAGATTTCCTCAGCAGTTATGATTATTTTAAAGACACGCAATTGAATTTTTTTTCCTATCCGTCGGTCGTGAAGAACTTAGAGAGAGTTTGAACGAAGGGAAATAACTGCAGGATTCTTTGTAACAAATGAAGAATCGGTGCGTTTTTCTCTGATTTGCTTTGAGTTTTTAGAGTAATTGGGATGATATCATAATCACTGGAGTTATCTTGGTTCTCCACTCGTAGGTATCCTTCAAATTGTGTATTTTTTTGATTTGGCGCGACAACCGATACAGAGACGGTTATTTTCCCATCCGCTGGAGCTAGATTGACGCCTGAGGCTGGAGAAAACGACCAGGTTCCCCAGTTCACAGAGGAACTGTTGATGGTCCAGTTCAACATCGACTCAGAACTCCCAATATTCTGCACCTGAAAACTCCCGGTCTTGATGTCGCCTGGTTTGACATCGGTCCACGATAAACTCCCGCTTGCCTCTAAATCTGGAACCGGAGCTACTGGTTCTCGCGGTGGAATATATTGGATTTTAAATACCTTGTTTAACATTGGACTCGGATATGGATTCACATACGTCCAAATCGTTGTTTTTTCCTGGGTGACTTCGAAGAAGTGTCCTGCAACGCCGTCGCAAATAAGCGTATTTCCATCTGGAAGTCTTTGTGCTCCAGAAATGTGGTCTGCATAGAAACTTGTTGGTGGTTTCGCGGTATAACTCCAACTTGCATCCTCCGGTCCATAGGCAGTTCCAGGCTCGAGATAATACTGCCCAGTATAATCTATCGGTGGTGCGATTTCATCAACGGACGAATACCCTCGTCCAAGACCATTATTAAACACTAAAATATGTCCTTCACCAGGACATCTTGGTTTGATCCAGTTCGCATCATGCTGCCCAAAGAATTTTTGGTTATTCGCACTTCCCGCTTTGTAGTTTTGCGGGTTTCCCCATCGATAGAGAAGATCTCCTCCTTTCCCGCTGTTCCCACCGGTATGTCCTGCTGCTTCGATGGTTGTCGTGCTATGATCGATGATCCATATTTCATTAATGTTTCGGAAACAAAGCAAAATTTGGTCAAGCTGTGGATTGTAGTCAACAGAATTGCAATGTAACCAATCATCACCAGTCGGGCCGCAATTGATGTCGAATAATTCAGGGTGGTCTCCAACAATGCCAAAATTTTGTTTTAACGGGTCGAAATCCTGGATAAGATGATTCCATGCATGCCATTCCCAGATTATAGAACCACTCGTAGGACCAGTCGGCTCAACTTCTATAAGGGAAACTGATGTGAGGGTATCACTCTGAAGAAGTGATGGATTACGCCCCATTGCAATGGCATCGGTTCGTGTTTTAACTTCCGCCACAATCATCAGAACATTCCCATTTGGCAACGGTTTAAAGTCATGATCGGTTGTGTATTCATTTGGTGAGAAATATTCGAAATGCCAGACCACGGTTCCATCGCTGGAATATTTTTCAATTCCTCCATGACTTGCTTCTTCGTTGCTTGTTTGTATGGTTCGGAAGAGCGTTCCATCGTTTAGCATATACGCAGACCAATACGGCCAATAATTACTTGACCATGTATGATTCACCGCCCCTGAATTAGTAATAAGATAAGTTGTCTTAGAATACATTGGGGCAAATAAAATCTGACCGTCAAATACGTCTGTACGAGTCGTCGTATGGGTCATGGATTGCGTCACTGATAATGGAATAAACGCTTGTCCACATACTACAAGAACAATTAAAAAAATAATAAACCGTGGGCTAGATTGTCGACTCATCGTTCTTCAAATCCCCTTAAATTAACTATTAATATTGATACACCCAGGGGTGTTATATACTTTTTTCTTCTTCAAGTCCCCTCGTTCAAATCAGTTTTAGAGAAAAAAACCTTGATTTTGTTATATGTTTCTGTAATCTACTGATATGCTTCATCCGTAGAAGAAAAACATGAGGTGCTGTAGGTGAAATATACTTAAAACGAATCTTCCCTAGTTAGTGTATGAATATCTGTCTATCCCCTATTTTATTCTTTTATTTCAGGAGAGCCTGAAAAAAGAAAAGGAGATTCTGTATGAGCCGGGAAATGACGGGGAAGGCTGGTGCATTCTTGCTTGTCGGCATGGTGATAGGTAAGGGGTCTGACCAGGGGCTTTCTAATCCATTTCTATCTTTTGCTTTTACTTTAATGCTATATGAGCCTTTGGCGGCCCATGATTTTTGGGCACTCGCGGTTGCTCCTGGTTGGTACGGCCCTATCCACTCGCTGAAATTACCGTCACCCCAGTCCCACATGAAGTAGACATCATCGCCGTTTGGATCTGTTGTGCTCGTCGTATATTTATAGGTCTTACCGACTTTTCCGCTTTCTTCCCCACTGGGCTTCTGCGGTTTGTTCGGTGGATCATTATCTGAGAGAGCCTTGATGTGTATAATTGAGCTATACCACCAGGTCTGCCCTATGATTTCTTCTGTTCCATCGGTTCCATGGAGTACCTCATAATAGGAATCGTTGGTCCGTTCCTTGATAATTCTTAAATACGGGTTATTTCCATAGACATCTGGTCTGAGTACGTTTTTATAGACCTGGTCGACCTGTGCTTTTACGACAAAATAATAATCTCCTGGGACCGTGAGGGTGATATCTTCTGTATACGTTACGCCACTGGTTTGTCCGTTCATTGCGCCATCCCAGCCGGTTCCACCCCGGTAGTCACCGCTGTGTTCATCGTGATCAGTCGTGCTATAGGACCAAAGATGGATGGGGTCCGGGTTCATACCATATTGTACACAGGTATGATCGACTACGATACTTCCGTTGACCTGCCAGGCAAACGTAATTGGTGTATTGATGTATATCTCTGTGTTGTTACCAACCGTGCCAGGTTGCCATCGGACGTAGGGTTGCGCGATATCGGTTTGATGCAGGACGAAACGCCGTACTTCAGCACCGTAGCGGGCGACCGTATCGTTTCCAAAGGAGTCCTGATTTGGGTTTTTTGTCGTTGACATCTCTGGCGAAAGCCAGAGTATTCCAGAACCAGGATAGGGGCCATAATCCACATAGGGTGCTTCGAGAGGATTCTTAATTGTGTCTGCACCATACGCCCAGGGACAGATACCTCCAGGAGCCTCATAGCCTACTGTATCAGGGATCGTTCCAATGCTGTTCTGATTGAGGTTCCCGCCATAGTCGCCCATGTAGTCACCAAGTCGTAACGATGATGAATCAAAAAAGTAAAAATCTGGAGGAGCATGGCTATAGGATGCCCCGGTGATCGGACTGGTTCCATAGATACTATCATGGTTAGAGGACCACGAGTAGAGCAACATCCGTGCTCCCCCATGAAAATCGCATCCAGATCGGATCGTATGATTATTGATAAATTTGACAAGTGTTTTTCCATTCACACTCGCCCAAATGCCCCCTGTTGGGGACCCAGGACCATCGTAATCTGCTTCTCTGTTGAGATCCCAGCCATGTGAATCATATCGTTGTATCGTGTCAAACCCATACGGGTTATGTGATGCCTGAATGTAAATTTCTCTGTTGTCAATGAGCCATCGCAACCATTCTTTTGCATAATATGGGCTAGGTTCGTCGGTAAAGGCCATGCGCATGAGCCAGTCTGTAAACCAATACAAGCCTACCGTCCCGACTGTTTCATCACCATGAGGACTGCCAAGGAAAAGAACTTCTGGCTTATGTAAGCCTAATGCTTCGTTGGTGATTCGAATATAATAATCGTCATACCCGTTGGGAATGGTTCCCGTTTGGTAGAGCTGATTTGCTTTAAAGACCTCGATATACCCGGGATATTGGTTTTCTAAAGCCTGGTACCAGCTAACAAGTTGAGCATAAGAGGTTGGTTTGGTATACCAGCTTGGTCCAAGGGTCTCTCCTTGTATCGTTTCTTGGGTTGTTTGAATGCCAGTTTCTTGATTGTGAAGTTCATTTGAATACGCGTTGATAGGTTGAATAGTAGAAACAAGCGTTATACAGACTATTCCCATGATTAAGACAGATGAAAGTTTTTTCTTCATAATATCCCCATATCATCATACGACCCCCGAGATATAAAACTTTCCTTTTATAAAGTATCTAAGATGGTTTTCCCGGGTATATCTGTGTTTTCTCCTGTCGAAAAATCAGGTTTTCTTTTCAGATATTCTTGGATGAGCCGATGTACTCTAACCTCTCCAATTAATCGGGTATTTTCGTCAATCACTGCGACTTGTTTGATTCGATGTTGTGCCATTTTCACTATGACATCCGATATTTTTGTATCAAGGGCTACGGTTATTGGTTGTTTTGACATTATTTCTTCAGCAACACTCGACAGCCCAAATTGAAATGATTGAATGCGTGGTTTGTCAAACGCCTGTGTTGGGTAGGCTGGAGCAAAGAGTTGGATTGTATCAGATTCTGTTATTACTCCACAGAGCTGCATTGTTTCCTTATCATCAACAACCCAGAGATGGTTGTGTGATTCAAGTAAGTGAAATATTTGTGTAATGTCATCAGTTTTTTCCACAGAAGAATTTTTTGTATCAATTGGTTCGATGAAATCCTTTACGGTCTGTTCATATATTTCTGAGATTGTCGTGTGTTTCTCACTCATAAGACTCAGTTGGAAGAAACGGAAAGAGGTTTTTAAAATCTCTGAGAGTTGATAGTTCCATGATTTTAAATACCATGAATTGATATCAATTTTTACTTAATTCGTACGGGATGCATGGGATGCTACTTGAGATTACGCTTGCGATTATATTTGCTAAAATTTTCAATCTTATCTTTGAAAAGATAAAGCAACCCGGAGTGATTGGTGAAATTATCGCTGGGATTATCCTTGGGCCTTCTCTTCTTGGAGCGTTATCAGGTTCGTCTCTTACCCTTTTTGGTTCTTCTGTGTTTCACTTCACCTTAGATTTAACCTCACCTGAGTTTAAGGAAGTCGCTTTTATTGGCGTGATTTTCCTTCTTTTCATTGTCGGTCTTGAGACGAACACAGGGGATCTTAAAAAAACAAGAAAAGCCGGGTTTTTTGTCGGTATTTTTGGGGTGATCGTCCCGTTTTTTGCTGGGTGTCTTTTCGGGATATTATTTGGTATGGATGTCATTCAATGCATGGCTGTCGGGGCGATTCTTGTTGCGACATCTGCAACAATCGCAATCCGCATTTTTGCTGATTTGGATATGTTATCGACACGAGTCGGATTAACGCTTCATACCGCTATTGTGCTAAATGATATCTTCGCAATCATCATCTTTGCTTTGGTGTTCGGGACAGGAAATTCTCTAACGCTCTTTTTGCAGATACTGCTCTTTTTTTCTCTTACCATCGTTATCGGTTTTCTTCTCGTTCGATTTACCGTGTATAAGAGTTCCGCAAGAAAAGCACCAATCATCATCATCACCTCCGGTCTGGTGATTTGTTTCTTGTTTGCTGCGTTTGCAGAAAACATGGGATTGACTGCGATTATCGGTGCGTTCATCGCAGGGTTGTTTATCCGGAAGACACCGCAGGCAGGCATTCTCATCGATTACATTAAAACCATTGGATATGCGTTTTTCATTCCTCTGTTCTTTGTCAGCGTTGGTGCTGGGTTTGATTTTCTGTATCTCCTTCAATCAGATAATTTTGGTTCCTTATTGTTTTTTATTACGGTCTTTGTTCTTTTTGGTATCTTTGCGAATTTTTTAGGTGGGTCGCTTGGTGGTCGTCTTTCTGGGTTGAGTCGGAAGGAATCGATAAGTGTTGGTATAGGAATGATGCCTGTCATGGGTGTTGCTTTGATTATTGTCACCACAGGTATCGATCGGGGAATTTTTGGGGCACCTACAGGGTTTCTTGCAAATCAGATTCGGACCGCGACCCTTCTTCTTATCATTATCAGTACCCTTGTCACACCACCGCTCCTGAAACGGAGTATGGCCCCGATTGTCCTGAAACGAATCGGGAAAACAAAAACAAAACTCTCGCTGTACACCCATCCCCATTGTCCTGAATGTTTCTCACCTCTCCGTTTAAATCCTGCGAAAAACGAATGGTACTGTGATACCTGTCAGGGTTTTATAAAGATTTATAAGAAGAGACCACAGCCAGCCTTACGAGAAAAAGAAAAAATAGACCGGCATATGAAGTATATCATCGGAGCAGGGACGATTCTTTTGTGTGGATATGTGATTCAAAGCTCGTTTGATATGACTGTTGTTGAGAAACTATCTGCCATCATCGGTATTTTTCTTGGGACAACTCTGGCTTTTTTTACAATTCGACTCTTATTCCAAGCAAAAAGAACCATCAGTTGATACGCGTATCGTGAATAACAGTTACCTCACCAATGTTTAAATTCCCTTTTGGTATTGACAATGACCCCGAGGTAGACCCATGCTTGATTTCACATATATGGTTTCAACAAAAATCCTTTTTGGAAAAAAGAGAATAGAGGATCTTAGTGAGGAACTGAAGGTTTTAGGAAAGACGATTCTTTTTGTGTATGGTCAAGGCAGTATACGAAAGACGGGGGTCTATGATTCAGTTCTACGGATGTTGACAAAGAGTTCTCTGTCCTGGCATGAACTTTCTGGGGTACAACCAAACCCGAGGATTACTTCTGTTCGACAAGGGATTGCACTCTGCAGACAACATCATATCACGGGTATTTTTGCTGTCGGTGGAGGAAGCGTAATCGACTGTGCAAAGACGATAGCCGCTGGATTTTACTACGAGCAGGATCCTTGGGATATGTTTCTTCTTGGGGATTCAACAATTACCAAAGCCCTTCCGTTGGGGACTGTTTTAACGGTCGCGGGCACTGGCTCTGAGATGAACGGCAATGCGGTGATTTCAAATGAAGAAACAGAGCAAAAACTTGCGATTCATCATGACCTGCTCCGACCACGGTTTTCCCTGCTTGATCCAACGGTAACGTTTTCTGTTCCAAGGGATCAAACCGCGGCAGGTGTCGTTGATATCTTCAGTCATGTGCTTGAGCAGTATTTTAGTCCGACCAAAGAAGCGTTTGTTCAGAATAGACTTGCAGAGAGTCTTCTTCGGACCTGCGTCTACTACGGTCCCATCGTGTTGGATGATCCAAGGAACTATGAGGCCCGAGCGCAGGTCATGTGGGCAAGTAGTCTGGCGCTGAACGGATTGTTAGGATACGGAAAGATGACTGACTGGGCAACCCATGCGATTGAGCATGCCGTCAGTGCCGCCTATGACGTTACTCATGGAATTGGTCTTGCGATACTCACGCCACATTGGATGGAGTACGTCTTAGATGATGAGACGCTCTCTTCATTTGTTGACTATGCACGGAACGTCTGGCAGATACAAGGTGCAGACATGCATCATGTTGCAGACAAAGGCATTGAGATGACACGGGAGTTTTTTTCACGCCTTGGTATGCCAACAACCTTACGTGAGGTCGGAGTCAAAGAAAAGAAACTTGAGGAAATAGCTGAGAAAACAGTGATATATCGGGATGTCGGGAGGTTTAAAAAACTAGGAAAAAAAGACGTGCTGACGATTTTGAAAAACGCGTATTAGCGTTTTATTGAAGTGCCTCGAGGAAATCTCGAACGAGCATCCCCTCTTTCAGACCTTTTTGTTTTGCTTTTTCTGAGACTTCAACAACGGGGGCGTTGAGCATGTCAAGGAATGTGTTTACTCCAGTGGCCTTCCCTGCGATGTCTCCAAGTGTGTTTGCTGTGTTCATGTTAAGATAACCGCACATAATATATCCGTTCTTTGCTTGAAGAAGGAGGAAGGGGGCTTTTCCAAGATTGATACGATGTCCGGTCACTTTTCCTTTTTCAAGTGTGATGGTGCGTTTGGTTATGGTCTTACCTCCTCAGGTTATGTTCTTGTGAGAAACTTCCTTGCGTCCTTTTAAGAATGATCTCGGAACGGGAATAAAAAAAGTGATAGCTGAGTTATTGTTTGACTTTTCGAATTTTAAATTCACCGATGCGAGTTGGGATTATCGTGAGTTCATCTCCATCGTTGATATTATTGGCTTTAGCAAGCTGACTTGGTATAGTGATAACAAGGCTGCTTCCCACAATTCGTGCTTTCCTTGTTAGAGGCATGTATCCCCTCCTGCGAGGATACGTAATGTATAGCTAAATATATATATGTTTCTGTTTTTTCAAATATATCTAAATGCGTATCTTTTTTTCTGAGAGTATCTGCTTTTAATTTACTAAATTCAAACCAAAATATTATCAACACTCACCTTTTACAGGTCATAGCGTGAGGTTATATGAAACTCTTTATCGACACAGCAGATTTAAACGAAATCAAGGAGATAGCATCATGGGGAATCCTCGATGGTGTGACAACGAACCCAACATTGCTGGCAAAAAGCGGGCGGTCCCTTCAAGATGTCATTGATGAAATCTTTCTTCTGGTTGATGGTCCGATCAGTCTTGAGGTTATAAGTGAAAAAGCAGATGAGATGGTCAAAGAAGCAAAACAGATCCTACAAAAAATACCACACCAACACCATAAAAACGTCGCAATAAAAATACCAATGACTCCAGAAGGTCTTAAAGCCGTAAAAGCACTCTGCAAAGAAGGAATAAAAACCAACGTCACCTTGATTTTCTCCGCAAACCAAGCACTCCTTGCCGCAAAAGCAGGTGCGACTTTTGTCAGTCCGTTCATCGGACGACTTGATGACAACGGACAAGAGGGGATGCGTGTGATCGAAGAAATCATGGATATCTTCTGTAATTATAATATGAAGACCGAAGTGATTGTCGCAAGCATTCGTCACCCCATTCATGTTATCGACGCGGCACGACTCGGTGCCGACATTGCGACCATACCACCAGAGGTCCTTAGGAAAATGATGAAACACCCGTTGACTGACACAGGGATAAAAAGTTTCCTACGGGACTGGGAAAAAGTAAAAAAATAGACCTGTGCCCCTTTATTTTTTTGATAAATGCTGCAGTCCTTTTTCTGTTAATTTTACTTCATTTTCTGAGATGTGCTGAAGCATTTCCAGCTGCAGGAGTTTTTGTATCATAGTGTCAAACTTCTGCTGGGACACATGCAGCAGGTTCATCGCAGAGGGAACATCGAGGTCTCGTCGTCGGATCATTTCTAAAAGCTCTGTTTCTTTTTCATTAACAGTCAACATCGTAGTTCTAGGAGACGACACGGGATGCTGCTTTCTTGATTCGGTGACCCGTTCAACATACTCTTCTACGAGAAGGTCAAGATGAATCGTATCAAGCAGTTTTCCTTGGTCGTCATACAGAATGCAGACATTGTTATCGTACCGCCAGGTTTCAACCATGTCCCAGGTATATACAGGCGTTTCCTGCTCTTTTCTTTTTTGAGGAGTTGGGGGGAGAGAATAAGACTCTTTTGTATGATAGCGCATATGCTGTTCTGCTTGGATTTTTTCTAGATTGACTCCTCTGGTTCGTAGTTCATCCACAGACGAGTCGCCAAGATGCTGTTTCAGTTCTGAGATAAAATACAACCCGACCTCATCCCCGATGGTTGCGGTGAGTTCTAGATAGATGACCCGAATGAGAGCATCAAGGGCTGGGCCAAGTTGGGATGGTTCTATGGTATCAAAGGCAGGATCAAAGGTGGTTGTAATCCCGTCTTCGGTAAAAAAATCATCATGGATTCTAATAAACTCGAGAAAATCAAATTTTGTTTCTAGTTTATCCATCGTCGTCCGGAGAATCTGCACAGCGAAACTATCAAGCGTTCGTCGGCTCACCACCGTGAAAAGTGCGTTGAAAACTCGATTAGTAAGATCAGAGTTTTTTATTTTTGACATAGAGTCTAAAGTCAATGAATCTTCTCATTGTTTATATACTCTTGTTCACTGATTTTACCAGAGGTGTCCCCAGTCGCGGCTCTTGCATTCTGGGCATACATACTTTATCTGATTGGACCGACTGGACGTCTTTAATGGAACGAGAAAATTGATGTCACAGTTTTTACAATGATACATATGTATTATAGAATTTCGTCTCCCCTTCATTCAAAATATACAACGATTACTGATTAAAATATCTTTCTATGATAAAATTATACTCTTTATTCTGATAATAAAATAAAAAATTTCAGAAAATCCTGAGAGTGTTTTCTCAAACCAGAAGAGGATAAAAAAGAAAGACTATTCTCTTTTAATTTTCTATTCTTTCCTTATTTTATCTTAATGAAGAAAAGGAGGATTTTTCCATCTGCTGTTTTCGTCGAAGTATCTGCTGTAACTGTGATAACGGTTGCTCCGAAGCCAAGGATGAATTTTGATTTGATGGTTTCAGATGCGCCCGGGTCAAGGCTTGCGATGGTTCCCGTGGTCTCTTTGCCAATGAAGGCGCCACCGGCAAGGCTGATGGTGTAGGCGACATTGGTGGCTGCGACGCCCCCTGCGTTCTTAACGGATGCAGTGACGAAGAATAATCCGCCCTTTATCCATTCGACGACAGGTGCTGGCGCATCAGCGATAGCGATGTCATGTCCAGCTGACCAGTCACTTTCTCCACCGTTGACGTCCTTTGCTTTTACTTTAACCGTGTAAGTGCCAGGTGCGTTATAGGTGTAGGATGCAGATTGAGGTGTCCCAGATGCTACGGGTCCGACCCATGCACTGTAGTTGCCATCGCCCCAGTTGAATTTGTAAAAGAGATCTTCGCCTTGAGGGTCGGTGGTTACTCCGGTGAATGTATAGGACACTCCAATAGTACCGATTGTTGGTCCACTTGGTTCGCTAGGGGTATATGGATTAGATGGTATATACCCCCAAAGCTCATAACCAAACAACCAGTCGGTTCCTCCAGTTGAGCTGTCTTGAAGACAACCACCAAGGACAAACAAAGCCTTCTCATAAAGGAATCCTGCCCAGAGTCCCCCTGCAGTTCCATCTCCCGAACCAACATCATTGTTGACATCATAAGTATATCCGGTCATCGCACCAGCGTCTAAATCCCACTGATATATAACTGCACCACTTCCCTGATCAAAAACCCAGAGATAAGGCCCAGAAGGATCGTAGGCAAATCCAGATGGGGTAATTGTCATACCAAGATTAAAGACTCCTATTGCAGCTCCACTCAAAGCGTCGATTTTCCAGACGGTATCTCCCCAGTTTGCCACGTAAAGAATGTCAAGGTCCGTATCATAGGCGATGGCTCGTGCCTGAAAACTCCCAGTAATAGTATTAACAAGTGTTTTTGTAATGAAATCCATCTTCCAGATTGTCCCGCCACCTGCACCACCATACATATACTGGGTTCCATCATAAGTGAGGTCTCGCAGACCAGAGACACCAAGAATAGAGAATTCCTCAACAAGGTCACCATTTTTATTATATCGGTGGATTAAGGCACTTGCCCAGCGGGTGCTATACAGATAGGTTCCATCACATTCCGCACCAAAATTTCCATTTGCTCCTGTTTCGCCGGTAGCTCCGATATCATAGTCATACAACAGATCAAATGGACCCTGTTTTAGACAATTTTTTTGTTTGTCAAAGGATATAGGTTGTTGTATTCTATTCGTGCTGAATCCAGACGCGGTAAATATTGAGGCACAGATTATAAAACCTAAAATAATCATTGGAATTGATTTGTTCATTAGTTTCATCCTCCCTTTATAAATCAATGTAATATATAATAACAAGGATGGGTTATATAAAGGTTATTTAAAGGAGGAATATAAAAGAATCACAGTTATTTAGTCTTTTTCATACACTTTCTGGTTATAAAAATGTGGCATCCATCCCTAAATTTTACCGAATTCCTTCTTTCTTTCTCTAGCGTCTTTTCCTGTCGCCTCAAAAAGAAAATCATTCCATTTTTTAATGATACCATAATCACTACAGACGGTCTTGGGGGGAACAATATCAATTATAAGAGAGTTTTTTTCCTTTTTTATGTTAATTGCCCCAATGCCCTCAACTGAGAACTGCATACCTTGGATGATGTCACCCTGAGCTCCGAAAAACTTTGAAACAAGCGAGTTTAAATCTGGGTTATGACCTTTTTTAATCTTGTATTCTCTCATATCTCCCGGTATACAATAAGAATGATTTTAACGTTTTGTCTCCTTCTTTAATAATTTATGGAAACATATTGATATGGACGATATCCTCTAATCTTCGTTTCGGGACATGCAGAACATCATGATCATCACGCCAATATTTCACCGAGGTATTCATGTCTTCCACAACTGAGGTCTCTGCTTTATAGCCTAGGGCGATCACCGAGTCGACGGTTATCTCTTTTGGTATCTTGAAAATACCTTGGATTTTCTCCTTGTTTATGTTACACAGGATGCAGCTTCCAAGACCATCAGCCTCAGCGGAAAGCACGATATGTGCTGTGGCAAGTCCTACATCACGTTGGTAGTATGGATTCTTTATATCCTTCACAAGCACGACGATGTAAGCGGTTGGTCGTTCATGTTGGCGTGGAGACCATTTTGGTTGGATATAGGCAGCCCACCCTACTGTTTCGAAGAGCTGGGCACAGAGGTTTTTATCATTCACAATAATGTATTCAAGCGGCTGGAGATTTGCTGCTGAGGGCGCCAGACGAGCAGCGTTGACGTATTTTTTTAATATGTCCGGGTCAAGGTCTTGTTGGGTGAAACGACGGATCGTCCGTCTTTTAAGAATAGTTTCATAGACATTCATACATCCACCACACCGGAGAAGTGCTATTCATCCTTTTAAACTATCGGATTAGGCACATTTAGTGAAAGTACCTCATCATCAATATCAACATCTATATCTTTTTACCACAATATACATTAACTCCTCTTCTTTTATCATTTCATCTTATGGCAAAGAAACATAAAACTATGAGAAGCTTTGCACGTACCGCTCCGAAATCGCAGGAGAAATACCTTATTGATAATGCAAAAAAATTACAAGAAGACCCTTTTCAGCTTCTTCCAACCTGCACCGATGAAAGCAGTAGGTATTTCATCAAACAGCGAAAGCAGCTGGCGCGCATCCATCGCTATCGGTTCGATGAAAAAAAACTTGAGAAACTCTCGCATAAAAAAGGTTTAGACGGAGCCTTGGCAGGGACGTATTTACTTGCTATCTCGGAAAAAGCGCCATACCTTGCAGCACTGACGTTTCCAACAGGTGCCGTGACCTATGCACAACGGGGAAAAGCAGACAAAGAAAAACTCGTAGCCGTGCAGCATTTTGATGACCCTGTGTTTCGACTCTGTGGGATCAAAGATGTCGTTTTTAAGAAAAAACTCCATGTCTATTCATGGGATACTGGATACTTCTGTTCGGGTAAAGGGGCGCATCCTCCTTCAGAATTTATAGAGTTTATTAAGAAAAAAGTTGGTTTTGCTGCAATAAAAGATGTAGTGAGCTGTCCACATATCCCAGCAGAGATCGCACAAAAAAAGGAGTATCTACCGTTGGATTATCTTCGCATCGAATGGACACCAGCACAGACCATAATTGCAATATGCGAGAACTGCTCAAAATCAACAAAAAATACCATGTTTACCATCTCCAAATACATGTTACAACAGAACCTTTCGGATGATTTTCATATCGAGGTGGTGACACAGGTCGGAAGACACGATGTTCTTGCTGATACACAACAAACGACTCATCTCCAGGAATACCTTACAGGAAGACTGACTGATTATGAACTTATTAAAAATATAGCAAAAAGCCATGAAGCGCAGGTGAAACAAGCCGAAGAAAAAATCTTCGTCCTAGATGGTGTCTCATTTGGCAATGACACTTCAAGATTTATAGATGCATTACAACCCAACCCCCCTGAGAAAAAAGCCCTAGAATTTTTCCTGCAGAGAAGCCAAGAACCTTTAATCGTTTCAAAAATAACACCAAGTAAGGTTATTGATCGCTACTGGACGCAATACGGTCATGACTTTCTTGGATCGATTCTTACAGATCAAGAACTGGTTGATTCGCTCCTTAAACTTGATGAGACACCATCAAATATTATCAATCTTGCTTTTGAATATCAACAACGACGGGAAATCCTATCCCGCCTCCCCGTCTATGAGCAATTACCTCCCCTAGCTGCCTATGCCGATGCAGTCGCTCGCACGTATAAAACATTTGGCGAAAAAAAGGCGTTATCTGAGATTAAGAATCATCCAGACACTCCAAAAGCAAAATCAATCGCCTATGCGTTTTTACTTATACTTGGAAAAGGCTCTGAGATGAAATGGAAATACTCAAAAGAAGAAATCGATTATGGGGAGTTTTTGCAGGAGCCTGCTAAAAAACTTCTCATGGGCGAGCCTGAAACATATGGTCTAGCCCTCCAGGAGCTTCTTACTGCATCTGGCTCTTCAGAGGTTATCCCCTGAGACATTAGCATTTTTTGTTCTGTTCAGTACAGAAGAACTCCTCATCCATAAGGTAACAATCATTTTTAAACGAGGAAAAATATCTTCCCATCGACATGCGACCACCTACTCTTTCTCTGATACTGATTGTACCATTTCTTTCCCAAAGGTTGTAATACCATATAGACGGACGTTATTGCCGCAATTTTTTTCTTGTACAATATCAAGATTCAAGAGTGATTCATCTTCTTTATAACGCTCTTCCATCCCACGAATCGCCCCAATGACGTTTGAGGGTGTTGTCCGTACATGATAAGCTATCTCAGCGGTGTAACTATAATTTGGGCTGATTTCAAAAAGATATTGAGCAATCTTCTTGCGTATGTTACTTCGTCTCAAGGCTCGAACAGCTAGCGGTCGTTTTACCTCGAATGTTGAGGTTATATTCCCCTCATCCTGCATCCCAATCCACCTTTAGAAAGCTCATAGGTAGTTCAGTTAATAAATAATTTTCTTATGTAATGCATCTGGTATATCTCCTATTACATGTTCATGTACATATCCCTATTCACCGGTCGATTAACAAAAAAAACACCAGTACAATTCAAAAAACATGCGATTGTTTCTCGTCTGTGTTTATTAAACGAGAGGTACTAAATGAGAAAAGAAGAATTGACCAAAGACTACCGTAAGAGAAAAGACTGTTATTGACACAGGGAGTGTTTTTCCAAGGTTAAACATGAATGTCGCTTTATCGTCCCCTTCATTGATTCCAGTTGTGAACCGTGTGAGAAGAATCACCAGTTCAATAAGGTAGATCCCAATGAGAAGTACAAAATACTCAGGTCGAATATTCTCTGTCATAAACGGATCAATTACGTTTGGGAATGTTTCTGAAAGACCATCGAGTGCATCGAATGAAACAGTCTGTTGCAAGGACCCTAATATCCTTGAAATCAACATTGTTATTGCGAGTGTGACCCCAGCGATGAGCGGTGCAAATATCGTCATGGTCGTCTGTAGTGTTGAGATTAGTTCAGAGAGTGCGTCTGTTATTCTTTTTTCTACCTCCTGTAATTGTTTCAGATGGTCAGCGACACGGATAAGAGACGCACTCATCGCACGTTGACTTTTTATCGCTCCCTCGACAAACAAACGGAGGAGTGCCTTGATACGGTCTGAGTACACATGGTGTAAAGAGCCGAATTCATTGTGGTAGAGAGCATCATGAAAATTTGTATGCATCGTAGTAAGAATATAATTTGTTTGAGCAAAAATCTCTGAGATTTTTGTTCCTTTCATCATCTGCGCGGTATACGTAAGGCTTTCCTCAGGAGATTTTTCTTCAGAGATTCGCTTTCCAAGGATGTATAGTGCGTCGCTGAATTCTTTTTCCATCTGTCTTATATCGTCACGGACTCTTTTATAGGGACCATAGACGCTGATACAATAAAAAGAAATCGCTGTTGCGATTCCCCAGATAATAAATAACGTGACAGGAAAAAACGCGTTTACTCCCTCCGGATTACCAATAAAGGTTACCCACTCATTCGCAGCACACGAAGAAAACAACAGAGGAATCAATAGGAAAAAAATCCCTGGGACTGATATGATAAGGCTAAGTATTACAGAAACCATTCGTCGATGTCGAATGTTGATAGCATGAAGCAAAGGATGATTCGATGGAATGGGCGTGGGGTTAAAAGCTGCAGGCCGTGAGAGGAGAATTTTTCTTGTATAGAGAAAAATAAAGAACGGTAAGAGGATATCATAGACGAGAAACACTTGGAGAAGGGTGATTTTCATCCCGATAAGGCCTGCTGCAGGAAGCATTGCAACAAGGGAAAGCGGAATCATAATCCCTATGGAGTAAAGGATCATGGTAGGTTGATGGAGGCGATTAGCAAACTGGTTCATTGTCTCTGTTGTTCCCTCTAATGAGACATCCAATGCTCTGTCAAGAGTGATGATTCGTGACGCTTCATCTTTTTCATGGATGGCACTGCAGAGGAGGTGGAGCGATCGTTTGAAATACTCACTGAAACGGCCCCATCGTAACGCAAAATGCGTAATGGCATCATTTACTCCATGGTAGACACGTATCTCCATATCCCAGAGTACTTTTCGTAAATCATACGCAAGTGTTGTTGTGGATTCTGTAGCTGCGAATTTCATGCTGTTTTCAAGGTTTGGAACAAGTTTGAGATACATAACAAGATAACTAAGGAGTTCAGGGATATCGCCAAGAGAATGAATCTGGATATATCTGACATAATTTTTTGGATACCTCACAACCAAATTCAAAACGATCAATGGGACAATAACAAGGATTAAGGCAATTATTATGAGAGATACCACGTCAATTGAGTGGAAAAAATTGTGTAAAATGTAGACTGTAAGAAAAGAGCCAATAAAAAAGATAAGTAACGACAGAAACGCACAGGTATAGGCGAATAACAGGATATCATATTGGGTGACATTCAGATCAGAAAACGTGAGAAGATCTTCATAGTCTGCAGGAAAATATCTCTGTAGCGTTCTTTGTGTTTTCTGGTTATCCGGGAGGAGCCATGAAAAATATTTCCTAGAGAACAGTACAGCACATTCAAACCTTTTTTGTTCTGCTCTCATGTGACAAACCTCCTATATTTGGTAAACCAGCTCATCCATACCTCTCGTACTTCATCATAGTCGACGACCCCGTTTTTCTCCTTGTTCTCTTCAATTGCGATCCAAAACATGTTGTTTGCATCCCGGGTTGTTGTTGCTTCTAGTAATTCTTTTTGATTTTTTCCATGTGCAACGATTGTTTTTTTTATGTCAGTTCGTAACCGGATGTTTTCTAGAGCTTTTTCAACAGTTATTCCCCATTTTCTTGCGATTGTTTGGATAACCTGTGATTGTCCCATATCGAGAAGATCGGTGGCGTTCAACTGATCTTTTGAGGACTCATAGACCATGATGTCCTGGAAAATCTTATCCGGGTCAGGGTTGCTACTCCATCCTGTTTTTAGTATTTCTGAGATTTGTATGACCCTTCGTTTTCTCTCAACTCCCCCCTCGTTTCGAATAGGGGCTGCGATGATGACTGCATCAACAGCCTTAAAAGATGTGGGCGGGACTCCGATGTCATAGACAACACGTTCATAGACATCCCGTGTGGTAGACCCATGAATCGTCCCCATGATGAGGTTCCCTGCTGCTCCTACTCTCATTGCTTCAAATAAAACTTTTGCTTCAACACCACGCACCTCTCCAAGAATTAATACTGATTCTCCAAGTCGTAATGCGGTACGCAATGCATCTGTTGGTTCTACTTCAGTGGACATTGCACTGGTTGTGATAGATTTTGTAATGAGCGATTGCATCTTATAACCAAACCGTTGAAAATCATCAAGAGGGATTTCTGCGGTATCCTCAATACTTAAAATTCGGAAGCGCTGCGGGATTTCCAAAATACACGCACTGAGTAGCGAGGTTTTTCCTGAACCACGACTCCCTGCTACTAATAAGGAGGCTTGTCCATCGATAAGGAAACTAAGCAATCCCGCTGCGGTGGGTGAAATCATGTTATTTGCGATAAATTGCGTCAGTGTCCAGGGTTTTAATCGATGTTTCCGAAATGCAAATGCGATTCCACGAGGCGTCAAAGGATTTGAAATTGCTGTGACTCTCGTACGATATTTTTCAAGATCCATATCCAGGACTGGTGACGCCTCGGAAAAAGCTCTTCCGCTGATTGTTCGGAACCGAGAAGCAAACGCATCGATATCGCTATCCGATAGATAGATATTCGAGGTATATTCCTCTCCATCAAGAACTAAATGTAAGGGATTGTTTGTAACAGGTGCATTGACATAGATATCCTGGATGTGTGAATCAAGTAACAAGTCCTCAAGGATTCCAAATCCGGTGCTGTACCTTGAGAATAAGTCTGAAAGGTATTCAATATGGTCCGTATTCAGGTCAAGTTTTTTTTCTTCGACAAATCGAGCAATAATCTGGGCTCCAAGACGTTTGAAATATTCTTCAGCAGTGCAGGTGTCCATGAACGAAACATCTTTGGGTCTATGGCCGGATAAATGCATCCGGACCTCTTCCAGGAGGAACAATTCTTCGCAAGGCAGCTCATATTCAGGAGGGACGACAAAGTAAAGTTTTTCTGGTCGTGAATGGAGCATATAGAGGGAGACATGTAAAGGACAACTGCTTTTTCGAGGAATCTCATATGATCTGAGAAAAATTGCATCAAATGGAGGTTCAAGGTAAATATACGAATCAATAAATCCAGGACGTATATGAGGTCGGATACGTGTCGAATAAAATGTATCACTGGAGACTTCTTTTCCATCAAGATATCGTGATAAATCAATTTTATGTAGCATCTCAAAAAGAAGTGCTTGGTATTTTTCTTCACAGTCCACACAAGGAGATTCTATGAGATGGTTTTTTTGTAAAAGAGTATTGAGATGGATGTAGACATCGATAGGATCATTGAGTATATCGATTAAATATGTTTGGAGTTCTGTTTGTCTTTTTTCTTTGCATGACGAACATTTCATAAAATCCTTGTGATGCACCCATAGATGACTACAGGATTGGATATGCTCAATAAACTTGGTGATATCATTTAATATATGAACTTCCTCGCTGTTAAATACCTTAACAATTGCATGGTTTAGCACGAGACGGTCAATGCCATGTTCTTTTTGCAGGATTTGAAAAATATTACGGCGGCAACGTTTATCAGCAAGGGTTGAAGTGCCGTTTGCGCAGATGCGGCAGTGAACAATGAGTGTTTTACTATCTGTTTTTCTTTTTATTTCGTAAGGACATATGTTTTTGTCCATAGATATTCTCCCAGACCTTTAAGTGACGTCCAATGGGGACGTAGATATCAATAATGACAGAAATTTTTGGTAAACTTATCCCTCTGCCATAAACTATATAATATTTATGAGGATATATATTTTCTCATTTGTAAAAAAGTCGGGAGGTTATATATGAGAGAGTCTCATTCAAAGGGACGATCGTCTCTCTCTGAAAAGCAATATGTGCTCGGAAGGAGACATAAGACAACAAACGGCGTCCTTAATATCGGAAGATACTACGCGCTTGATGGATCCCTTGGAGCGCCAGTGTATCTTGACGTATTGCGTCCTCATATGATTCTCATTTGTGGGAAACGAGGGTATGGAAAGTCATATAGCATAGGGGTATTTCTTGAGGAAATGGCGGGATTGCCCAATGAGATAAAGCAGAATCTGTCTGTTGTTGTTCTTGATTCCTTAGGGATTTTTTGGTCTACACAGTTTCCAAGCAAGGATAATTTGGATACATTACAGCGATGGGAACGAAAACCCCAAGGTATTCCTATTCGTCTTGTAGTTCCTGCATATGGTCTCAAGAATCATTCAACCAAAGATATGGTTGTGGACAGGTTTTCATTATGTGCTGCTGAGTTATCTCCTCTGCATTGGTGTCAACTCTTTGATGTAAAAGCCACTGACCCGGTGGGTGTAGCGTTGACGCGAGCAATTCTTGCAGTGCAGTCTTCGAAAGTTCATTTTTCACTTTCAGAGGTCATTGCATATATTCAGCAGGATGTTCAATTAGAAGATGTCGTTAAATATGCCGTACAAAATTTTTTTATCATGGCAGATTCATGGGGCCTGTTTGATAAAGACGGTCTAGTAATTAGGGATCTTGTCCAACCCGGTGTTCTCACTATACTTGATTTAAGTGTTCTTCATAGTCCTATTCTTAAGGATATTGTTGTCGCTCTTCTGAGTGAAAAAATTTTTGAAGAACGTATCAAATCAAGAAAAATATTAGAACAGAAAAAGATGGGTTTTTCTACAGAGGAAACAACAATCCCTTTGGTATGGTTTGTAATCGATGAAGCACAATTATTCATACCCTCTGAGAAAAAGACCCTCTCTAAAGAGGTATTAATTGAGGAATGGATGCGACAGGGCCGACAACCTGGTCTTTCTCTGCTTCTTGCCACGCAACGACCAAGTGCTGTCGAGCCAGAAGTGCTATCTCATAGTGATATCATTATGTGCCACCGTTTGACCGCGCAGGAGGATATTGAGGCGTTACGTCGTATTCGTCCAACGTACATGCAAGGTGATATCGTTGAATCTATCAAAAAAATAGGGTCTGAAAAAGGAGTTGCTTTACTTATAGATGATACGTCAGAGTCTGTTCATGTTATTCAGCTACGTCCTCGTATCAGCTGGCACGGTGGCGCTGAACCTGTTATAAATGACGGTGGGTAGTGATGGTTTGATTGTAAAGGTGATTCTATGAGATGTTTTTATAATGATGCTGTTGAAATTCTCCTAACTCGTCTTCTAATGAGCATCGCTGTTATCGCCGCTATCATACTCCTCGTGGTGTTCGCATCTGGGAATCTGAAGATATTCCTTGCGGAACAGCAAGTCGAACAGCAATGTCGATTGGTGATTTCCTCCCTGTCAACGATGGTCGAGGATGGAGGGTGTCGTGATGTAGATGAACTGAATGCTGCTGAAGGCGCAAAACGTATTCAGTCCTTTACGCTACCGGAGTCATTGGTTTATCTTTGTTTTGGGGGGGACCCTGATACATCGAACACGGGTGTGGCGACCTCTGAGCTTTTCGAAGATGGTGCAGTTATTTTTTATAAAGTCCAGGGTGGTGGGAAAAAAGTTATATGGCTACCTAAAGAAACCTATAAATTTCGAGAAGGGGTTTTTATTGGTAATCGTTGGGTAATCAGTGGGTCTGGACAGAGTTTTATCATTCGTAGGGGTGGCAGCATTACTCTTGTGTTTGAGCGTATAGAAAAAAATCATATCAAGTATCTCTTGATTCATCAAAATGATGAGATTGAAGAGTGAATAATATGATTTGACTGATTTTATTCCTTTTCTTTCTGTTGTCCATTGGTTTTAAGCGTAGATTGTATGTTTTTTTGTACGAGTCGGCAGATTCGACAGGTTTCAACAACAACGGTGCCACCATTGTTTTTCATAATACGTTCTGCAGAGATAGTGATCTCCTGGATGATCTTCTTATCAAAAATATCTTCCTTCCCTCTTTTTTTTGAGAGATATTGGCAGATTGCTGCAGGGGTCAACCCAAGTTTTTCTGCGGCTTCTCGTTGACTGAGTTTGTATTCCTTTATGAGAGTTTCAGCGAGTTCTTTTCGTATTGTTGGTATTCCGTTCCAGAGCATGTATTCACAGGGTGTCCGCTGCATATTGTATATGATATATCATGTGAGTATATATAATTAACGATTGTTAATATGATATTGTATGTGCATTCTATTGATATTTTTTGTGAAAATGACTTTATACGAGATTTTCTTTAACAATGTGGTGGTATTGTGATAAACCTCAGCACAAGAATCGGTTCTCTACGGTTGAAAAACCCGACTATGCTAGCCTCAGGAATTATGGATGAAGATGCAGGGAGTATGCAACGGATGATTGATTCCGGAGCTGGTGCGATTGTCACAAAATCAATAGGCATGCAACCTCGTGAAGGATATGCTAATCCATCTGTTGTTGAACTAGAACATGGTCTTCTCAATGCGATGGGTCTGCCAAATCCTGGGATTGAGCTTTACAGCCAGGAACTACGAATGCTGCAGAAATCAAAGGTTCCAATCATTGGGAGTATCTATGCTTCTACTACTCAAGATTTTATCACACTTGCCATACAGATGCAACAATGCGGGGCAGCGGCTGTTGAACTGAATGTAAGCTGCCCGCATGCGAAACATTACGGATTGGAGGTCGGCTGTGACCGTGAGTTAGTACAAGAAATTATTTCTTCACTCAAACGAGAGGTGTCGCTACCAGTCTTTGTGAAAGTCTCACCAAACATCATAAATCTTATTGAAATCGCACAGGTCATTGAAAAAGCTCAGGCAGATGCGATTGTGGCAATCAATACTGTGAAAGCAATGAAAATTGATATTGAGACCAGACGTCCCGTGTTAGCGAACAAGAGCGGGGGGTATTCAGGGAAAGCAATCAAACCAATCGGAATCCGTTGTGTCTATGATATCGCACAAAACGTTGATATCCCAGTAATTGGCGTTGGTGGTATTACCACGGGGGAAGATGCACTTGAATATTTCATGGCTGGAGCCTCTGCAGTCCAGATTGGTTCTGCGGTTTACTATCGTGGTCCAGACGTCTTTAAATCTGTTTGTAAAGAAATTGAAAATTGGATGAAGACCCATAGGCTGACAAAACTCACCGACCTCATAGGGGCTGTGTGCTGATGAACATTCCAACGGTCATATCTATCCATTCGAGTTCCATCGAAGCATCTGGTATTAAAACAATTACGTTTAATTATCGAGGCAATGTGCTGCCGGGTCAATTTTTCATGATTTGGATCCCTGGTGTTGATGAGATTCCAATGAGTGTGTCGTCAATCACCCCATCGGTTAAAGGAATCACCTTTCGTGATATTGGAGATGCGACAAATGCTTTGTATCAATTGAAGAAAGGAGATAAAATTGGTGTGCGCGGGCCGTTCGGAAATGGTTTTACCATTAAAGGAAAACATCTTCTCTTTGTTGGGGGTGGGACAGGAATCGCGATGCTTGCGCCTGCTGTTGAACAAGCTCGAGTGAAAAAACTCAAAACAACAGTTATCCTTGGTGCGAAAACGAAAACTCAGCTCTTCTTTGAAGATCGTTTTCGACGCGTAGGTGCCTCTGTCTATAGTACGACAGATGATGGATCTGCGGGGTATACGGGCTTAGCCTCAGACTTGGTAAAGGAACTTCTAAAAAAAGAACGCATCGATGCTATCTATACCTGCGGACCTGAATTAATGATGAAGGCTATTCTCTCGTATTGTAAAACCATTCCTTTGCAAGCATCATTGGAGCGATACATGAAATGCGCTATAGGGATTTGTGGGCAATGTTGTGTCGGAAAAGGTTTACGTGTCTGTGTAGATGGTCCAATCTTCGATGGGAAAACACTTAAAACCATAAAGGATTTTGGGGTGTATCATAGAGACGCAGCAGGACGAAAGATACTGTTTTAAAACTCTTTTTAGGATTTTCACCATTGGTTCCGGTGAATGCGTAATGGATTATATCGGTCTTCTACTGATTTTGTCTCAGCAGGAAATCCAAGAGAGATAAGTGCGAATGGGACAATGAAGGAGGGCAGCTGTAGCAATTTTCGCATTCCAGCAACGCGACCTTCCCGTGGGTACATACCAAGCCAGCATGCACCAAGACCTAGACTATGCGCAGCAAGCAGGATGTTTTCTGTTGCAGCTGCGCAATCAATCATCCAATACCCTTTGAATTTTTCTAAATGTAGATCACCGCATACAAGAATTGCTTTATCCGCTTCTTTTAGCATTTTTGCGCTTGGATGAAAGGTATGGATAACATTGAGTTTTTTTCTGTCATCTAGGATTACAAAGTGCCATGGTTATTGATTACCAGCAGATGGGGCATGAAACGCTGCTTGTAAAATTTTTTGTATGAGGACCTCTGTTATTGTTTTTTTGTTATATTTTCTGATGCTTCTTCTGGTCAGAATCGCATTGAAAGCGTCCATAAGTATAATCCCTCGTTTCATAAACGCATATTTCTATTTAAACAATGTGTGCTATTCTCTTGGGGTGACAAAAGAAGATACTATTGAATTTTCTATTGTTTGTGAATATCTTCGCTCATTGCTCTTTTATTTTCATTTTTAGTAGGGGGGGTATCATCATGAGGAGTAATTATTTAAACTATCTGTCTATTTTCTACTAAAAAATACATCTAAAAAAAAAACAACTGAAGACACGACTGAGATGTTATGGATTGTTATTAGTGTTATTGTGATCATTTGCCTCGTATGCGTTTCTGCATTCTTCTCAAGTGCAGAGATGGCGTTTGTCTCGATAAATCGTGCGTTTGTTAAAGATAAGGTGCGTGAAGGAGATAAACACGCGAAAGTTTTAGACAAACTTTTACAAAAACCAGATACCGTGATAAGCGCAATTGTCATTGGTAATAACCTTGTCAATATCTTTTCATCAATTCTTGCAGGCGCGGTTACCACACTTGTTTTTGGTAGTATTGGTATCGGTATCGCAACAATCGTCATGATGTTTGTCGTTATCATCTTTAGTGAAAGTACACCAAAAAGTCTTGGTTTCCACAATATGAATCTTGCATTACGAGTTGCAAGACCACTTGCATTTATCACATGGCTGTTTTATCCGCTGGTGATTCTCGTCGCAAGAATCTCTGATGGGTTGATAGGGCTAACTGGTAAGAAAAAAAATGGGAGATCTCGAGTCACTGAAAAAGAGATAATGGCTATGATGCGACTGGGTGAAGCAGAAGGTACGATCGAACGGGATGAACGGGAAATGGTAAAGGAGGTATTTGAATTTGATGAGACAAGAGCCTATGAAATCTATACGCCAAAAGAAAAAGTTGTTTTTATCCATGAAAACGACGCGCTATCTCACTTGATACAAACATCAATTAACACTGGTTTTTCCCGTTTTCCTGTAATCCGGAATGATTACCATGATGTCGTTGGAATGGTCCATGTGAAAGATACATTGAAAAAAGACGATAAAACGATGCCCGTTAAATCAATCATGCGTCCAATGCTGAAGATTGATTCGAATATGAAAGCTGATGATCTTTTACGACTCATGAAATTGAAAAAAACTCATTTAGCTTTGCTGCAGACAACTGATGGAAAAACAAAAGGATTAATTTCAATGGAGGATGTAATTGAAGAGATTTTTGGTGAAATAGCTGATGAGCATGATCTTGAACATTTCTCCTATGATCGTGTTTGAAAACAGCAGATTTGTACAACAAGATTAATAAATCAGGTCGAAATCAAGTATTGATGGTTGAAATAAATAATTTAACTTTTAAGCAAATAAAACAGCTCATCATTTTTATCCTGATGGGCATGTTATTACTCGTTATTTTCATGTCTATTGCATTTCTCGCATGGAACTTAATCGATAAGATATTTTTACAATTCAATGAAACAATCTTTCAAAACATCATTATTGATTTGTTCGGTTTGTTCTTTCTTGTTTTAGTCGGTATTGAGCTTTTTGAGACTTTACAGATGTATACGAAAGAACGTGTTGTTCATGTGGAAGTTGTTCTTCTTGTGGCATTGATTGCAGCAGCAAGAAAAATAATCTTGATTGATTATACGACCACACCAAGCGATATTTTTTTTGGTATCGCAGCTATCGTCGTGGCTATAGGTATCTCCTATTTTCTGCTGAAAAAGGCATCGAGTTTTAACAAAATAAAAGAATAGAATTAGTCTAATGTTCTTTTTCATCCTTGAAATGTCTGTTTAATACATATAATGGAGGAATTGATAAAAGAATTCCAATGATAAATAAAGGAATTAAAAAATTGGATTGAAAATACATATCAAGAAGAAGCCAAATGCTTCTGAATATGAAAATTGAAGCGATGACTAAAACCAGTTCCCAAAAGATATGATATTGCTCTTTCATATGGTGCTGAAATCTTATGAGTGAGTATAAATATTTTTCTCATCTGGTTATGTTGAATAATCGAACGAACCCCAATGGAATACTGCATGTTTTTATTAAACTGAGATTCAAGGTTTTCTTTTGGCATCAGTTTTTTGTTTAATAGATGCGAGTTGCGATAGGATGTATCACGATAGGTTCTATTGATTCAATCGCACCCCAGTATTTAAAGAAGAAGAAAAACGCCCCGACTTCAACTGTTAGTGTTATGTTTTCCCCATTAGTTACTAGGGGATCAAATTGGTCATTGGATTCGACTGTAAAATTTATATACTCCCAGTCTACACTTTGGCACCGATATGGATTAGATTCATTCACGAGAATAAAAGAGCCATTATACGAAATTCCTATATAAACGCGGGTGAAGCGAGGAAGCAGGACCGTATGATTCAATCGATGCCGGCAGATGACTGAAAAATTAATCTGAAGTATTGTCCCATTCACTTCTGGGAAGTAAAAGTCCCTTGTCGCGTTCTGGTTGATAGTGACGATTGGTTCAAGGTCTTTTAAGGAGAGCCTTTGAAGAAAAGAGCCCCAGACCATCGAAATGTCCGCGACAATATTTTCACCTGCTTCGATGGGATTTGGAGTGCGTATATCGAGGTTTTTTTGCTTTGCTGTAAGAGGTGATATACTGATAGTAAACAGTATAAAAAATAGCCCGACGGTAATGACCCTAATTCCTTTTTTCTTCACAATAATCCCCTTGACCAAAGAATAATCCTTTTAAGATTATATAAACATTTGGAATAAATAGTCGTATAGATACTACTTATATATAATAATATATTAGTTGCTTATGATAAATATGATGAATAAAAAAAAACAAATAATTGTATTATTCGTCGTTTTTAGAGTAAATGTGAGATTTTTATTTAGTATTGAGATACTCAATCTTTATTTACTGAAAATACCAGGCAGACCGATGAGGTATTTCACACGTGTAAACTCACTAAATCCATATCCATTTAATTTAACCGTATAATCTGCCCAAGAAAATGTCCCTGTCGCATAGCAAGGTCCTTCAAACATCCCAGTCCGGGCCAGTCTCCATGCTTTTACAACGGTGTTATACACAACAATATCAAGTTCCAAAACCATGTCATCCCGTTTTGCTACGACATGCATTTTTTTCGGATAATGCATTAAGGGCAAGCCTTTTGGTGTTTCGGTTTCAGTATAGGTGACATCAAAATGATCAAACTCAGTGATGTTCCGGTTATTTGGTGAGATAATAATAGATGAGAAAGATACCTTCAGAGGTAACCGAAGATAAAATTTGGAGACGTACATCTCCCATCCATTGTCAAAATGAAGATTCGCCCAATCCCACCCTTTAGAGATCCAACGGGGGACAACTGATTGCCATACATGATCGTGATATCCTATACCACCGACATGATACGTTTTTCCATCCCAGGTTAGATTTCCATTAACTTTGCATCGTGGGACATAGTAATCTCCTCCGGTAACATAACTTGCTATCGGAAGGTTGGCGCTTCTGCCTTCAACCCACACTGGGAGGAAATCTGCTTCGAAATCGAGGTCTACGATAAAGTTTTTTTCGATGTTGACGGCATGCACATGCCAGGTCGGATATAATCCTTTCACCCAACTATCTTCAAAGGTGACATCTACCCCCGGAGTGGTTGCCTGTAATGTTCCTCTTCGTTTGTTAAGGGTGCTAAACTCATAGCTGGTGCCCGCTTCATCGAACAAAAGAATGAAGAGATTGTCTGGTCGTAAGAATCGAATATCAAAAAATTTCATCTGGTTGAACGTTACGACAAGGGAATAGCCTTGAAGGTCGCTGTCTGGATGGTTGAAGAACACGTTGTAATACCACCACTCTCGCCGGCTTCCCTTATGGAACCCTTCGTCTTCTTCAAGAATGATATGGCGTCCTGAATCGATTAGTCGGTTTGTTCCAGGTGGTGTCGGGTCTGGCTCCTCAACGGAGATAGAAATAGAGTCATTTATTATTGGAATCGATACATCTTCTCCTGGAGAATTATCTGTGTAATAAATGAAATAACCTACTGTTGAAAGCAAGAAAATGGAGCACATTCCTGCCGCAAATAGTTTTTTATGAGGCCGTTTTCGTTTCTTCTTTCGTTTCGACGAACTTTCAATCTGTTCATATTGTCGGTATCGTTTCCAGTAATAACTTCGCCCAAAGAAGCGCCATGTGAGCCCAAGACCTACGAACAATATTGGAAGGCAGACCCACAGTGGTGTAAACGTCATTAGAAAGGTAATGTCCCGTACCGCATCAAGATGCGCGTTCATCGACTCCTCTGTGGTATTATAAGTCAATATTGCAGCCTCGCCGATCGGATCGTTTACCTTTAAATAGTTCGTAACGATGCGAGAACGCATCGCTGAGGGATAGTACAACTCTAAGAACTGTGATAGATACGCGGAGAGGATGAGACGTCGGTACACATGAACGACATATCCCGAGGTCGGATTGACTGTGAGTTGTAACGTCTCATCACAGTAGTAGGTTCTTCCATGCCATGTTATCTGTTTACTATAAATATCGGAGCGCCATACTGAGACTTCAACCCCATCGATATGGCCATTTTGAATCCGTTGCATATCACGGATCAGAACCACGTTTTCTTTTCCATTTAGCTGTCCGTTTGAGTCAACCCATCCTACTGTGATATTATTTCCCTGATGGCTTTCTGAGGGAATACCCATACAGCCTGCGTCAACATTTAAATATTGCAAACTATAGGTATGCGAATCGACCCAATACCATTCACTGACTTTTTCGGTGTTGTTAATGACACTAAGAATCGAACCAGTATCATCATACATTACATCGTGAATCAGTGCTTTGTCCCCTGTTTTATCAAAATCAGAGACATGGATGACCTCTTTTCCGATGAATTCTCGTTCAATGGGCGATCGCTGGGGAAAAAACCATCGTATCAAAAATGGGATGCGACTGTCACCTTTTCCTTGGAGAAAAATACCGTTTCGCTCCCAATAATTCACTGCACCATAATCCTCCCAGATATAATCCTGAGGAAGTCTGGTTTCATGAATGACTTCTTGGGGAATTAAATAAAAATAAGATACGGAGCCCAGAATCAGTAAAAATACCCCGATGGCTAGCCCGAGATCCTCATACCGTCGCATTTTAATGAAGATAAAGGCTATAATACTTGGGATAAGTAAGGATATCCCAATAATAAGTAGAATTGTATTCCACGGTAAGGTGCTCCAAGGGGTCATAATAGTATCTTATAATCTTTATAATACTGCAATTATTAAAACCTTATTGTACAACTCTTATCCCAATACGATTGAACAGCAAAAAATCCTCTGTAATATCTTGATACTATACCACTCCAACGACATCTGTAAGCGTGTTAAAATACTTATAGAAGAAATAACATGTAGTCCCAGAGGATATGTAATGCCAGAAGAAACAATCCCGGACGAAATACGAAAAGAATACGAAAAAACGATGCAACGAGCGATAACAAAAAAGATAGGGTCGATGACCATAATTATCACAGAAGATACCTACGATAAGGCGTTAACCGCGTTCAATTTCGGGGTTGCTGGGGTAGAACTGGGGGTGAAAGTCTCAATCTTTTTCACCTCCCGTGGAGTTAATATCATAAAGAAATCCTATAAACCACGACGCGCCCGATGGGGAGAAGCACCAGTCGCCTGGAAGGAATCATCCATTAAACGAAGAGGAGGCATCGTTCTTGCCGAGTTGATGTACCAAGCAAGAGATATGGGTGTCCATTTCTATGCTTGCTATACGTCTATGATTTCTTCCGGGATAAAAGAAGCAATGCTCCTTGAGAATATAAAGGTAATACGAATGGCTGAATTTTTAGGTCTTGCATTAGAGTCCGATATCCATCTTGTGATTAGCTGAGGGACGAACTATGGATCTGGAACAAATACTCAAAGAACGAGCGATGATTTTTGACCGAGCCTTAACGGGGAATCTAGCACCTCGAGAACCAGAGATTTTCTATGATGCACTCCGTTGGATCCCGCTTTCAGGAGGAAAACGGCTTCGCCCTATCATCGCCATGTTATCTTGTGAGGTCGTTGGTGGGGTTCCAGAAACGACCATTCCCTTCGGGATATCGTTAGAGTACATGCATAATTCTACTCTTGTCCATGATGACATTATTGATAAAGACAAGTGGCGCAGAGGTTTGCAAACCACCCATGAGAAATTTGGGGTGCCATTTGCTATCCTTGCTGGAGATGCATTGATAGGGGAAACTTATCGTATGCTTTCCTATATGGCGCCTCCGGAATTAAACTCGGTCACCTATAAAGAGCTCATCAGGTCGATTGCAGATGCCGCTAAAGAGTTCTATGAAGGTGAAGCGTTAGATATCGAATTTGCGGTACGTTTAGATGTCACCATTCCGCAATATATGAGGATGATTGAGAAAAAGACGGCACAATTATATTATCTTGCGGGGAAAGGTGGTGCGTTAATCGGAAAAGGGACTAACAAGCAAGTTGAAAACCTTGCTCGGTATGGGACGCTCTTTGGTCTGATGTTCCAGATAAAAGACGACCTGCTTAATATCCTTACTGAACAAAGCATTCTTGGTAAACAGATGATTGGTAGTGATATTCTCAATGGAAAACGCACCTTGATGCTTGTTCATGCGTTAACAGAAGTAGATGAAAGCGACAAGGAAAAGATGATGATTGTCGTCGGAAACGAAAATGCAAAGCAAGATGATGTACGAGAAGTCATTGATTTGTTTTGGACCTATGGGTCTATTGACTATTCACAGAACATGTTAGAGGAGTTTAGGGAAGCCGCAAAAAAATGTCTTGACTGTGTCGAATCTTCTGAAAGTAAAGACATCCTGGTTGCCCTTGCCGACTATAGTGTTACCAGAGCATATTAATTTCTTTTAAACCAGAAAGAACGCTAACGAGATGATGATCAGAGAGATGAGTAAAAAAAGTAGTGCAAGGGTATAGGGATTAAAGAGGTTCGGTCTGTAGCGCATAAGGATTGATTTCTTCCAGAGCATATAAACATTTTGCTATTTTTTCTAAAAGGAAGTAATTTCGGGAAAAAACACTTTTTTTTTTCATGGTATATGAGATAATGAAGTATGATTTGTTTTATTAAAAGAATCGATAATTTTTAACCACGTTTTAAGATGACAGTAAATTTTAAATACTAATGTATATTACATAATACTAATTATTAATTAGAAATAAATATCATATAAGGAGATAGAAAATATGGCAGCAGAAGTTGCAAGAACATTAGTAGAAAAAGCTGGTATCAACGTAGAAAAACTACTCGAACTCCTAGTAAAAAATGCAGCAGCAGAACTAACCACCTATTACTACTATACCATTCTACGAGCAAATCTCATCGGATTTGATGGCGAAGGACTCAAAGCAGTCACAGAAGACGCACGTATCGAAGATCGAAACCATTTTGAAGCACTTGTTCCACGCATCTACGAACTCGGAGGAAAACTACCCGACAATATGAAAACATTCCATGACATGTCCGCCTGCCCACCCGCACAACTACCTAAGGATCCCACCGATATTAAGAAAATAGTCGAGGTTCTCCTCCATGCTGAACAATGTGCAGTGAAAGGATACACAAAAATATGTAATATGACCGCTGGAAAAGATCATCGCACCTATGACCTTGCCCTTGCGATATTAAATGAAGAAATCGAACACGAGGCATGGTTCACCGAATTCTTAGGAAAAGGACCATCAGGCCATTTCCGCAGACCCTCAGGAACAAACAGTCCATTCGTCTCAAAATTTTTACAATAGAACCGAAAGGAAAATACGAGATTTAAGAGTATAGATAAAAAAAAATGGAGGATTTTAAATGGAAGAAGAAAAGAAAGAATGCTATTCAATGCCGTTAATAGGCGATGATGCACCACATTTCACCGCAAAAACCACCATGGGCGATATTAAATTCCCTGATGACTACAAAGGCAAATGGGTTGTCCTCTTCAGCCATCCCGCAGACTTTACGCCAGTCTGCACTACAGAGTTCATGACATTTGCTTCAATGCAGGAGGACTTTAAAAAACTGAACACAGAACTTATCGGATTATCAATTGACAGTATCTATGCACATATCGCTTGGCTACGGACTATCAAGGAAAAGATAGAATTCAAAGGGATGAAAAACATCGAAGTCAAATTCCCCGTCATTGAGGACCTACGCATGGATGTCGTAAAAAAATTCGGGATGATTCAACCCAATGCGTCTACAACCCAAGCGGTACGAGCAGTCTTCATCATCGATACAAAAGCAAAAATCCGAGCAATCTTGTACTATCCTCTTTCAAATGGAAGAAATATGAATGAAATCAAACGGCTACTCATGGCCATGCAAAAATCAGACAAAGAAAGCATCGCGACACCCTGTAACTGGCAGCCTGGTGATGACGTTATCATTCCTCCGCCCGGATCGTGCGGTACGGCAAAGGAACGTGTGGAAAAAAAAGAAGAAGGGAAATACTGCCTAGACTGGTTCATGTGTTTTAAAAAAGAACCGAAAAAATAGAAACACAGGGCTACAATCAATCAAGCAAGACATTTCAAATTGCTTTTAGTTACTCTCTTTTTCTTTTTTTCATAAATAATATTAAATATCATCTGATAATCACTCGTGATTATAATGGATAACACAAAAATCAAATTTACGAATCAACGAATCGAAATTCTCGACTTTCTCAAGAACAATACAAATCATCCAACTGTTGAAGAGGTCTACGAAGCCGTAAAAAAGAAACTCTCTAGAATCAGTAAAGCCACCGTATATCAAAACCTTAAATTCCTTACAGAAAAAGGAATGATTCAAGAGGTCAATATCAAAGGTGTATCGAGGTTTGAGCCAAATATCACATCTCATCATCATCTCATCTGTAGAAAATGTGGAAAAATTATAGATTTTAAATCACAAGAATTAACAGAGTACTCACTTAATATCGGTAAAAAATTAAAAGAAATAGACATTGATGCTACTCATACAAATTTTTACGGTATCTGTAAGAAATGCACGTTAAAAAAATTTTAGAAACAGAGAGGTTTTTACTCAATGGAAGATCTTAATACTATTGGTATTGCTTTTTTCTTGACACTACTTGCAGGTCTTTCAACAGGGATAGGAAGCGCAATTGCGTATTTTATAAAAAAACCAAGGATGATATACCTGTCCTTTTCTCTTGGATTTTCCGCAGGAGTCATGGTGTATGTCTCTTTTGTTGAGTTACTGCCTCAGGCCTTTGATACTATTGGAGAAATACTTGGGACTTTCGCATTTTTTCTCGGGATACTTTTTATTGGGTTAATCGACATGAGTATCCCTGAAAATAAGAATCCACATTCTTATAGTGGTCTTTCTAATGATACCGTGGTGAAGGTTGATAAGACATTAATGAGAACTGGTTTGTTTACCGCACTGGCTATTGCTATTCATAATTTTCCCGAAGGACTTGCGACCTTTGGCACAGCCCTTAGCGATGTAAAACTCGGGGCCGTTATCGCCCTTGCGATTGCTATTCACAATATCCCTGAAGGGATTTCTGTTTCAATGCCGATTTTCTATGCGACAAGAAATAAAAGGAAAGCATTCATATTTTCGTTTTTTTCTGGTATCGCTGAACCGGTCGGAGCGGTTATTGGTTTTTTAATACTTCTCCCCTTTTTATCAGGAGGTTTATTATATTCCTTACTTGCATTTGTTGGAGGTATCATGGTCTATATATCGGTAGATGAGTTACTCCCTATTGCTCATCAATATGGACATGGACACACCGTAATTATTGGCGTTGTTTTAGGAATGTTGATTATGGCGGCAAGCCTTTTAATTCTTTAAATTTTATTAATACATACTCAAATACTATTAAATAGATTATTTTAAAGTTCAATAAAAAAAATGCAGGACTGCTTTTTCAGGAAAACAAAATAGATAAAAAAGGTTCCAGAAACCGCTGGAGGGATTCCGGCGTATAATTAGAAAGACCGCAGGAAAGAATGATGTGATAGTTGCTTTTATCATAGGAGTTTCTGATATACAACAGTGACGAGAAAAATACCAGATGCAGTAAACACGATAACACCACTTGTGGCAACATTATAGATTGCAGAAAGAAAAATACCGATAACAACGCTCATAATGGAAAAACCGACCGTAGCTAACATCGTTGCTTTAAACGATCGTTTTAATTGTAACGCAGCAAGTCCTGGCAGAACCATCAGGGCGACTACAAGAATTATTCCAATGACTTTAATAGAGAGCGCAATGGTGGATGCAACGAGAAGATTAAAACCAAACGAAAAAAAATTTACTGGTATGCCAGTGACCTTTGCGGCCTTTTCATCAAACGTTATCGAAAGTAACTCCTTGTAAAAGATACCGAAGAAACAAATCGATGTGACACCAAGAAATGATACAATAATAAGATCAGTTTGATCAATGGTGAGAATAGAGCCAAACAGATAGCTAAAGATTTCAACATTAAAACCACCAGCAATACTGATGATAATTAACCCTGAGGAAAAACCAAGGGAAAGCATCACTGCGATTGCCGCATCTGATTTTGCAAGCCCTTTTTTTCGCATATAGGAAATGCCAAAGACCGCAAGAATCGAGACAAGCAACGCGGTGATAAGAGGATGTATACCTAGCAGTAACCCTAGCGCAATACCACCAAAGGCTGTATGGGCGATTCCATCACCGATCATTGCCTCACGACGAAGAATGAGAAAAAGCCCAACCCATGATGTCGCAAGTGCAGAAATTATTCCTCCA
>JAFGFQ010000118.1 GCA_016930995.1 Thermoplasmatota archaeon
ACAGCAGAGGAAGCTTTTGCAATTATCACAGAAAATGAAACATTCGGATACAATTTCATTGTCTGCGATGGGAAAAAATCTGAAGGCTATGCGGTAGAGAGCACTGTGAACCATACATACATCGGAACTTGGGACAATCCCTGTGAATCAAACAAGCCGTTCTGGAAGATAGACTCAGTCGTACGAAGGACAAACTGTTTTCTCAATAGAACATTAGCATCATTACAACGAGAAATTTACAGTCCACGGGATTTCCGCTATGTGTTCAACTTGATACCAAATTATGGATGGTTTCCGATATGGTCTCGTTTCAAAGCAGTAAGCATTGGAATCGAAAAATCATGGGGAACGTTAGATCTTGAAAATTCCCTTCAAATACTCAGAAAGGTGTATAGAGGTGGGTATACCTTCTTTTGGTCACTGATCTGCAAGAAACAAGGGGATATCGAAACATGGTGGCAATGGTCGATTTCTCCGAGAACAGGGGATATGCTGATTTCGTTTGCCACATCAGCCACCTATGCGTTTCGCAATCCATATGTCCATTTCAACCTCCACGAACTCCTCGATTCTCAACCGAAATAATGTAATAATAAAACAATCCTTTGTTTGTGAAAAGACAATATGAGCAAACCTTTTTATAGGCTACAAGCTACTGTTTTTCTAAGGGGATACATCATGAAGAATCACATTCATCAAAAAAAGAAAAGAATTTGGGAAAAAATGACCAGCTGGACGGGAATCTGGTTCCATATCGCTGGGCTTATTGCTATCATTTGGTTTTTAATCCGCGTGGTCCCAAAACCACAACGAGCGCAATACCCCTGCCAACAGGTCGCCCTGTCCCTGTCACTTGGCTATATCGCATTCTGGAGTATTTTGCTAACTGGTCTTGTCGTTTGGCTACGGTTTGCAAAAACAAAATTCGCAAAAACAATACCAACAGTCTTTACTGCATTCATTGTCCTATTCACCATAACTGGTGCCGTGTTTGCCACCAATTATTTCCAAGGGGAGCAACCTGCTGGCGTCTCCTGGGATCCCATCCCAAAACAACCCATGGGGATGGGGATAGGAGTTAACCCTGGCCGAGTCGTCTGGGTATGGAATCCAAACGCAACAGAAGAAACACTCTCAGGTTACTGGTGGGAACAGGAGAACAACAACCAAGAAGTCATCGATCAGATGTTTTCAATCGGCATTCAAGACCTCACCGGAGCAACAACCGACTCTGAGGCATGGGACGCTCTTTTCTCCTATTTCAATGAAGCCCATGGAAATGGTGCTGTGAGCTATCAACCCGGTGAAAAAATCGCAATCAAAGTGAATTTAAACAACGCACTTGGGGGTATTGGAGATCCCTACGTCAAAGAAGATAACGACCGGGACGCAAGCCCCTATGTCGTCAAAGCACTGTTACGTCAGTTTGTCAATGTTGTCGGTATCTCCCAAGACGACATCACCGTCTTTGACGCCTCACGACCGATAACGAATTCGGTCTATAACCGTATCTACTATGAGACCTATCCAGCAGATCCATTAATCCCAGAGTTTGCCTCTGTTCATTTTGTTGACTCCCTTGGTTTGGCCGAAGGTCGTGAACAAGTCATCCCCAGCTCGGAGACCATGCATTTCTCAGATGGAGTTGTTCGGACGCTGCCAACCTGTGTCGTTGATGCGAAGTACCTCATCAATATTCCTTTACTGAAGAGACATCCGATCAACACCGGGGTGACTTTATCAGGGAAGAATTTCTTTGGGTCGTTCATCGAACCTGTTGCAGATCTCCACCCCTATCACATTTCTGGGTTGACCATGGGCAATGCTGCCCCACAAGTCGATTTGTTCGCCTATGAACACCTCGGGGGAAAAACACTCCTATTCCTTGGTGATGGCACCTTCGGGACCAAGGTGGACCATAAAACGATAGCAAAATTCTTGATGTATCCGTTTAACGATGATTGGACAAATTCCTTGTTCTTCTCACAAGACCCGGTGGCCCTTGACTCAGTGATGTATGATTTCCTGCTCACTGAAGGAACCAACCCTATCGAGGGATCACAGAACTATCTGCATCAAGCCGCGGTTCCTCCTTCAGATGTCTATGACCCGGAAAACGATGGAATCTACCTCTCAACAAGCCTGGGGGTCCATGAGCATTGGGACCGTACCGTGGATATCTTCTCATCAGAGAGGTATGTCGGTCTGACTGGAGAGGGGATTGACTATCGTACATCCGGTGAGGAATTTGTCCGTCCTGGAGTGGTTTTCAATTCTCCGTTAGAAAAACACCTGTATTTCTTCGGAAAGGACCTCGGAGCGTTTCCTTTCACGTTCATTATCGGTAAAATCGATGTGGAAGCACAGGTTAACGGAATCGAAGGAACAGTTGAAAAAATCGAATTTTACAAGGACGACACGCTACAATTCACGGTTACAGAAGCACCTTACGTCTGGACATGGAATAAGCTTTCGTTGTTCAGTCACACGATAAAAATCGTCGCTTATTACGATGCAGTCAATACGACAAGCAACGAGATAAAGGTCTGGAAACTATTGTAAGGAAAACGGATATCTCCTAATTCACCTGCCCGGCTAAGATACGTTTTTCTTTTTCATTTTTTCCAAAGTATCTGCAGGAGAATATCAATTATTTTAATAAAAAGAGAAGCGGACGTGGCGGCAGTTGAACAGATATCTTTACATGAAAATACGTTTGTTTATAGTTTATTTTATTAAAATATGAAAAGTTATAATAATATATTTTAGTAAAGTATATAAATTCTAGCGGTAGTCGATCACTAAGAGTAGATTTTTCTGTTGTTTTTAAGAAAAATATAAATACGGTATAGTACATATTAGTACATATAAATATTTGGTGAAAATATGACACTCAAACAAATAAGTCTCACAATTCCAGAAAAATTACTAAAAGAAACAAAGAATTACACAAAAGAATATGGATATAGAAACGTACAGGAACTTATTTTAGAACTTGTGCGAAACCGTGTACTGTATGAAAAAATAGAGCGATATCAAAGAATAGAGCATGATATGCAACAAGGGAAGAAGGTAAAAAAGTTCTCCCAAAAAGATGCTGTTGAATATCTAAAGAGCTTATAGCATGGTATATCAAATTGAATTTAGTGTTCAATTCGAAAAATCCATGAAAAAGTTGAAGAAAAAAGATAAAGTTTTATTTGAACAAATACAAAAGAAATTGATTGATCTTGTTCAAAATCCAGATCATTATAAACCTTTGAAAAATATTCTTGCT
>JAFGFQ010000119.1 GCA_016930995.1 Thermoplasmatota archaeon
TCATTATGCCTGATTCTGAATATCTAAAAATATTTCCTGAAATAATATTATTATATGAAAAAATAAATAGATTTGCTTCATTTATAAGATTACTTGAATATGATCCATTTTGAATGGTAAAACCGGTAATATTAACTCCATCTGCGGAGATGTTAATTGTATATCCTTTTTTCTGTGCATCAATAATAGTCGATTCTTTTTTCTCTCCTTTAATACAAAGTTGTTTAGAGACAGATAGGACTTCATAGTAAGTTCCTTGAAAAACATAGATAATATCTCCTTCAGATGCATTATTAATTGCATTCTGAATTTTGCTATAATTTCCCGGTCCACTTCCACCGACATATAAAGTGTTTCCTTGATGTCTTTGGATGATTGTATTGTCCGAGTGTTTTTCAAATTGAGAAGCAATAGACATCTGTGTAAGAATAATTCCTAAAAATATAGTGATGAAAATATATTCGATAGTTTTTTTCATCATTTTTTCTCCAATTGATTGATGAATGTAATATTTATAAGTTTTTTTGAACAGGTTCTTGTTAAATTCTCTCTCATATCTACTTCCTAATTTAGGGTATATTCATTGTTGTAATGATGGGTAAGTTCAACGTATGCTTTGCCTTGTACAGTCACTCCATTGATTGTTCCAGATACTATGCACGTTCCTTCCCAGAAACAAGATCCAGGAATGATTAGTTCTACAATCTGTCGAATTAGTGGATTATCATCACCAATCCGCATCATTTGATCTTCATAACTTGGGGTAATGTTAATTTTAATTGACTGTGATGATTCTGTAATCCGCCATTTAGCGGCATATACATTACGAGTTTTTAGATCATGCCAGTAGGATATAGGTTCTATTGTATAATCTTCTAACAGATATAAAGTTCCATCATTATCGAGTAGATTCAATCCACTCGAAAAAGATACGTCAATTTTTTCACCTGTCTCTTGGTCCCATGTATCACCGGCCAATATCTCACGGTTATCATTTAATTTTATAGAAAACCATTCGTAAGAGACAACAAGTCCGTATGGTGGTGGATTTTGATTGAGAAAATCACCCCATTGATGGTCAATCCATGAAAAACCAATTACATTCTCTGTAATTCCATGTGCTGTTATTGTACCGGTAACTTCAAGTTTACATAGACTGTAATAATAGGATATGCGGTTATCTTTACCAAGTTCAACAATCCCATCTCCACCGACAATCAATGGTCGTTTCTGACAATCCATGTCCACAGCCAGGCTCATTGGTTGGTGATCTTGTTGGGAATTGCCAGTGACCTCTAATCTGTATTGGAAGGGGAGTAGACCAGGGTCATTGGCTTTTGTGTACCAGTAATCGGAGCGTAGTTGTATTGGTTCCTCTGTATTCATCCCATATCCGGTGTAGTTTTGTTCCAGAGTGTTTGTGCTTTGGGTTGTTTCCGTTGGCATCAAACATGGCAGTGAATTATAATTCGTGGGATCCACAGTTGCTTGTGTCTCTTCAGTTGTCATCGTTATGTCTTGTTTTTCAGAGATGATATTTTTATCATCAGCAGTCAAGAGGGTCTGTTCGTGTGTTTCACAGGCAGTTGTGAAGTATTGAAAACCTAAATCCAGATGATCAGCACTTGCGGTAAGTGTGCCGATTTGTACATTCGTATACGTTTCTTTGTTGGCGATATCAGATATTGAAAAAATCCTCATTTCCTTATTCTCCAGATGATTTGTCTGGATTTTGTAGAATGCCACAAAGGAACCGTATTCTTGCCCACTGGATTGTCCCGTGAGATGGAAGTTGACGTACCACCATTCGATAGGGAATTGGGCGGTGTCATGAGCTCCTTCATCAGTGGGAAAGACGATATCGGTTCCTGGAGGATGATAGGGATAATTTTTCCAGGAGGCAGTTGAGGAAATATCGCCAATTTTTGCCATTCCATGGAACGACAGTGTTGGGGCAATAAGTATGGTTAGCGTCAACAGGATAGCGATTCCTCGGGTCTTTCTGGGTACAGCTCTTGTTTTCTTTATAAGGAAGTTTTTTGTCTTCATCTATTCTCACCACATCGTTAGTACCTTGTGTGTGTCTGAATCTCTATAAAAATCGTATGTGACAAGCAGTACCATCCATCTGTACAATCGGTATCAACAAAGAGCACCCGTTCCTTTTGTGAAGAGAGGCATTCTTGACATCTCATGTGTGTCTGTTCTGTGTTCTCCTCGTAGAAAAAAAGAAAAACTCAGATGGATTACCGCTTGATGGTCATCCGAATGAAATATGAAGTGAAAGATGAGAAAAAACAGTTACTCTCAGAACCAATCCGTCATATCGATATCAAGACGTTTAATGCGATTCCTTTAATTGACGCCTTCGATCGTATGGCGTTTCAGTCACGGAACCTTGCAAACGCTTGTAAGATTTTTAATACGATGCTTGCTGACCCTGAGTGTTCGGTCATTCTCTGTCTTGCTGGTTCCCTGGTGAGTGCTGGGTTAAAGAATGTTATTGTCGACATGATTCGTCATACGATGGTTGATGCGATTGTCTCGACGGGTGCGATTGTCGTTGATCAGGATTTCTTCGAAGGGCTGGGTTTTCAGCATTACCGTGGGGAGGTCCGGGTCGATGACTCCAAGCTTCAAAGGATGCATATCGATCGGATCTATGACACCTTCATCGATGAGGATGATCTCCGGGTCTGTGATATGACGACGAAGAAGATTGCCGATGGGCTGCCACCGCGACCGTATTCATCCCGGGAGTTCATCTACGAGATGGGGCGGTATCTCGAGAAGCATGGGAAGAACCCTGATTCGTTCGTTCTTGAGGCGTTTAAACACGATGTCCCTGTTTTCTGCCCGGCGTTTTCTGATTCCAGTGCTGGATTTGGGCTGGTGTTCCATCAGCATGAGCGGAAGAATGACTATCTGACGATTGATTCGGTGAAGGATTTCCGGGAGCTTACGGAGCTGAAGGTTAAAGCAAAGCAAACCGGGTTGTTCATGATTGGTGGTGGGGTGCCAAAGAACTTTGTGCAGGACACGGTCGTCGCAGCCGATATCCTTGGGATTGATGCACCTATGCATAAATACGCGGTTCAGCTCACGGTCGCAGATGAACGGGATGGTGCACTCTCCGGGTCGACGCTAAAGGAGGCGAACTCCTGGGGGAAGGTCGATATCGGCTATGAGCAGATGGTGTACAGCGAGGCGACGATTACGTTTCCGCTTATGGTGAGTTACGCGTATCACAAAGGAGCCTGGAAGAAGAGAAAACCGCAGAGACTGAATCAGTTGTTCTCATAATCTTGTTCAGATAACCATTATATAGCGGTGTCATTTCTTGTTTCTCCTGTGAAGACCTCCACTCCGGATAAATTACGACAGCTGCAGAAGATTCTCCAAGATATGAAGAGCTGTGTGATTGCGTATTCCGGTGGGCTTGATAGCACGTTTCTGATAAAGGTCGCATATGACGTGCTTGGAAAGAATGCTTTTGCAGTGACTGCAACTTCTTCGACGTTTCCTCAAAGGGAACTACGGGATGCGAAACGGTTTGCCAAGACAATCGGAATCCTTCATGTTGTCATTCATTCCCAAGAACTTGATATCAGCAGGTTTATAGAGAATCCACCAAACCGCTGTTACTACTGTAAGAAAGCGTTGTTCAGAAAAATCGTTCAAATAGCTAAAAACCGTGGTTTTGATGTCGTTTGTGACGGGTCCAACGCTGATGATACTGCGGATTATCGCCCTGGGGAGAAAGCAAAAATTGAACTTGGGATACGAAGCCCGCTACGGGAGGCTGGACTTTCGAAGCAGGATATTCGGAAGCTTTCGGAATCTATGCATTTGAAAAGTTTTGACAAACCTGCTTTTGCGTGTCTTGCCTCACGATTCCCATACGGGGTGAAAATCACGAAAAAGAGGCTGGCTCAGGTAGAATCCGCTGAGGATTTTCTGTTCACACTTGGTATCAGGCAATGTCGGGTGCGGTACCATGAGGTTATCGCACGTATTGAGGTGACCAAAGAGGATTTTCCTGTTGTGCTGAGAAATGCTACGAGGATAATAAAGCGTTTTAAGGAACTTGGTTTTACGTATATCACCCTGGACCTTGAGGGGTATCGGACGGGGAGTCTGAACGAGGTGCTGGTACAATGAAGAAACTCTTGCAAGATTACAAGGCGGGGAGAGTCGGTTTGTCGGTTGTTCTTCAAAAGCTCAGATCATTACCATATGAGGATTTGGAGTTTGCCAAGATCGATACGCATCGGGAGATTCGGAAAGGGTTTCCTGAGACGGTGTTCTGTCTTGGAAAGACAATTGCTCAGATTTCGCAGATTCTTAAGAAACTAGATAAGGATCAGAATATTCTTTTGACAAAGGCAAATAAAAGCGTGTATGCTGCAGTGCGGAAATTGTATCCAACAGCTCAGTATAATGAGTCGGCGCGGACGGTAGTCATCCAGCGGTATACGCCAAAGAAGAAGAAGGGGAAGATTTTGGTATTGACCGCGGGGACCTCTGATATCCCTGTTGCGGAGGAGGCGGTCGTCACTGCGCAGCTGATGGGTAATACAGTGGAGAAGGTTTTTGATGTGGGCGTAGCGGGTGTTCATCGTCTGTTCGATATTAAGGAGAAGATTTTTCATGCGGAGGTGATAATTGTGATTGCGGGGATGGAGGGGGCTTTGGCCAGCATCGTGGGTGGTCTTGCATCAAAGCCGGTGATCGCGGTGCCGACGAGTGTGGGGTATGGTGCGAGTTTTCAGGGGATTGCGCCGTTGCTGACGATGTTGAACTGTTGTGCGGAAGGTGTCGTGGTCGTTAATATTGATAACGGGTTTGGTGCGGGGTATTTCGCTAGTCTTATCAACAGGTGAGCATTGATGACGATTGCGTATTTTGATTGTTTCTCTGGGATTGCAGGGGATATGATCCTGGGTGCTTTGGTGGACCTTGGGGTTGATGTTGTTTTTTTAAAAAAGGAGCTTGCTCGGCTGCCGCTGACTGGATATGACATACAGGTGAAGAAGGTGGAGTGTAATCATATCGCGGCAACCGATGTCTCTGTGGTCGTCACTGAGCAGCAGCATCATCGGAGCCTCTCTGATATCATTGATTTGCTGAACTGTAGTTCGCTTGATGAAACGGTAAAACGAATGAGTAAGGATATCTTTTCTAAGCTTGGAACGGCAGAGGCAAAGATTCACAACGTGGATGTTGACTCCGTGCATTTCCATGAGGTTGGTGCCGTGGACTCTATTATTGATATTGTCGGCTCGGTCATTGGTGTTACGAAGCTTGGGATTGATACAGTGTTCTGTTCAGCGCTTCCTCTGGGTCATGGGTTTGTATCCTGTGCACATGGGCTGCTTCCGTTGCCTGCCCCGGCGACCGTGGAGATTCTCAAAGGGGTGCCTGTGTATTCTGTGGAGAGGAATCAGGAGACGGTCACCCCAACAGGGGCTGCGGTCATCACCACTCTTGCGTCGGGATTTGGTGAGATGCCGGTGATGAAAATTGCTCGGATCGGGTACGGCAGTGGGAAAATACAGAGCAGCTATCCTAACTTGTTACGGGTGTTTCTTGGAGAACTTACGAAATCATCAAAAAAGAAAGGGAAAAAGAGGAAAAAATAAGAGGGCGTAACGTTCCCTCGTTCTGAGTAGAGTTATTTTTTTTGAACAACGGAATTGAGGTCTTTTACGAGTGCTTTGGTGTCGATGCCATGGACTGTTGCGATGTCCTTGACTTTTTCAAAGGAGGCGGCAAGGCAGCCGATGCAGCCGATGTTGTATTTCATGAACACCATCGCGGTCTCTGGGTAGGTGTCGATGACCTCTTTGATGGTCATGTCTTCAGAAATCTTGTCTTTGCTCATGATTTCACCATTTCGTGTGTAGTTTTTCGGTATAAGGACCTTGCATATAAGGGTTCGTATCAGTGGTTGGTGAGGAGAACCGGACGGTGGGATCCGGCAAAAAGAGGA
>JAFGFQ010000120.1 GCA_016930995.1 Thermoplasmatota archaeon
CCGCCGGCGCTATCTCCTTCCACAAGGTAGATTTCTGATTGGCTGGGGTCTTTGCTGGAGCAGTCCGCAAGTTTCCCGGGAAGTGCTGATGATTCCAACAGCCCTTTGCGTCTGGTGAGTTCTCGTGCTTTCCGTGCAGCCTCACGGGCTTTGCTTGACAGCACTGCCTTGTCTACGATGACGTGAGCCACCGATGGGTTTTCTTCGAAGAATTCAGAGAGCTTCTCATAGGCGATGCTTTCGACGATTCCTTTGACCTCGGAGTTCCCGAGCTTGGATTTGGTTTGTCCTTCGAACTGTGGTTTTCGTATCTTTACTGAGATGATTGCGGTGAGACCTTCGCGCGAATCCTCACCGGTCAGACCAAAGTTTTCATCAAAGAGTTTGTTCTTCCGACCGTAGTCATTCAGTACACGAGTCAAGGCACCCTTAAACCCAACGAGGTGTGTGCCTCCCTCTATGGTATTGATGTTGTTGGCAAAGGTAAAGATGTTCTCCGTGTACCCATCGGTGTACTGGAGCGCGATTTCGACTTGAACAGAGTCTTTTTCTCCTTGGATGTATACGGGTTTCGGATGCAACGGTGTCTTGTTCTTATTGATATGGATTACGAATTCACTGACACCGCCATCGTAGCGGAACACCTCATGTTTATCAGTGCGCTCATCGGTGATCTCGATTTGGAGCCCTGCGTTTAAAAACGCCATTTCTCGCAGGCGAGTCTGGATGGTCTCATAATCAAATTCTGTGGTCTCGAAAATATCCTTATCCGGTAAGAATGTCACTGTTGTACCGGTGTCTTTTGCTGTTCCGATCACTTTTAAGACCGTCGTTGTCTTGCCTTGTTCGTATCGCTGATGATGTTCTTTTCCGTTCCTTCGGACTTTGACCTCAAGCCATTTGGAGAGTGCATTGACGCAGGAGACACCGACACCGTGGAGTCCCCCGGAGACTTTGTAGGCTTGTCCATCGAATTTCCCGCCAGAGTAAAGTGTGGTAAGGACCAGTTCGACCCCGGGTTTCTTGTATTTTTCGTGGATGTCGATGGGGATTCCTCGGCCGTTGTCAGCGACTGATACCGCCCCGTTTTTGTGGATGGTTACTTTTACGTTTGTGCAATAGCCGGCGAGTGCTTCATCAATGGAGTTATCAACGACTTCGTATATCAGGTGATGTAACCCGCGTACGTCGGTGCTGCCAATGTACATCCCTGGGTTTTTTCGAACGGATTCAAGTCCTTCGAGGACCTGGATTTTATCGGAATCATAGGAGCTTTCAAGCATCGTTTTGTTGTCTTTCATGGTATGTACCTCGCTACAAAGTCTACACTAGTTCCGGTTGTTTTATGTTAGAGTTTTATATCCCATGTTCCTAGGGTAGATTTCTAGGAGACTCATATGGAGTGAAGCCTAATAAAGGTTACTATCGAGCGGACCTTAATAATTTCAAGTTCTATATTTCCTAAGGAATGATTAAAATTTTACTTTGTCTAGTACAAAACTTAACAAGAAAAAATATGAAAAAAGGTATTTAAAGTTCTTAAAGAAAGAGCGGATTTTTATGAAATTTAACCAAGATTTTAATAACCATTACTCTATGACCTTCATGGTGGAGTTTTATGAACAAAAAAAGAGTGCTTAGCGTATTTTTTATCAGCCTCATGGTGAGTGGACTCTTCCTCGTACACGCTGGATCTGCGGCGGACGAAGATATTGCAGAACAATATGCACCGATTCTCTATTTTGTCCATGATGAAACATGTTATCCTGTAGATATTTCCTATGCCCTTGAAAACTCATATGTGTTCGAGGTTGGCAATCCAACACCGGTTTTCACATCACCAACCGCTGAACTCCTCAGTAACCTTACCTCTGAGTTCTACTATCTTGATAACCAACGAGGGACCGTCGCAGTCGATGACTCTGGTATAGAGAACGATTATCAAAATCAGATGACGACCTTAGGCTACACCGTGTATGCCCATGTTGATACGCAAAGTAATGTTATTCAGTACTGGTTTTTCTACGCGTTCAACGCCGGAGACCTGAACCGTCACGAGGGAGACTGGGAAATGATCCAGATCGTTCTTTCCAATGGACAACCCTCCGAAGTCATGTTTAGTCAGCACTACAGCGGACAGAAAGCAACCTGGAGCCAGGTCGAAAAAGAAGGAGACCATGTGAAGGTCTACGTCGCCAGAGGCAGCCATGCGAACTACATCAAATCGTTTTCAGGGAAAGTCGGTCTTGCAAGTGACACGGTTGCTGATAACGGCAAAATCATACGACCCTCAGAATATACCATGGAGTTGCTAGAAGACCAGCCATGGTTGTCCTTCGCAGGCCGCTGGGGATGGGTAGGGGCTGATGAGTCTACCGCTGCCGAAGCAATGATCCTTGGAGAAGCAGGACCTAACGGGCCGAAATACCGAGAGGATGGAACCATGTGGCAGCCACTTGTCTGGGCGGCCGGTCTTCAACCAGCCAATGATATGCTGTTCCTCCTCGAATGGCTTGTCTACAACTTCGTCCTTCTGTTTCTTCTTTTCGTCTCACTCTCTCTGGTGCTTCTGGTCTTTTTTATCTATCGACGACGGAAGAAATATGGGCTTGGCCCTCGGATCTTCTCACTGTTCTACATCGATGGCTCCAACCAAAAAAGCATCGGGAACCTCCTGTGTATCGTAGCGATCATCCTTGCGGTTCTTGCATTGTTTTATCCCTGGTATACCGTCACCGCGAATGTAACGGTGCCACCTGATATCCAAACAGGGACGTTTGACGCGCTCTCCGTCGATGGCATCCAGGGAATCCAAATACGACTCCCCAACCGCAGCGGACCAGTACCACTTGGAACATTTGCACTGCCGTTCTACCTCATCATCATCATCGGTCTTGTGTTCCTCGTGCTGTCCACCATCGGGATTTCACAGAGTAAAAAACTTGGGAAAAAATATATTCTCCGTGGGATACGCTTGCTGCTTCCCTTCCTTCTTATTTTACTGTTCATCCTTATCGTCGCATCGCTTCTGCCGCTGTTCGCCCCAGGCGATCTTCAGGGGAACTCTGATATGCTCGTGGCGATGCAAAGAGTCTCTGCCTCCCCTTTCAGCGGTGAATATACCATCCAGACAGCAGACGTTGACGGGGGAACGATCCAGCTTCAATGGGGGTTTGGGATAGGAGCCTATCTCCTCTTGTTCGCCGGCATCGTCCTTATCATGGCTGGTCTTTTGGAAGTCACCGCCCATGAGCCGCTGTTCGAAGAAAAAACACCACTTACGAAAACGCTTCCTGCGGAGACAGAAAAAAAGGAAACCCAAAAGAAGGACTAAATACTTTATAAAAAGGAATCTAAATGCTGATTAATGCTGACTTGCACCTCCACTCCCGGTACTCGGGAGCCACCAGCGATAGAATGACGATAGCCTCACTGTCCGTCGAGGCTCCCCGGAAAGGAATTGCTGTCTTGGCAACCGGGGATTGTCTGCATGCCGGCTGGCAGAACGAAATCAAAACCTGCAGTGTTATCGATGACGGCACCTTTGAGCTGAACGGAACCAGATTCATCCTGAGTGCTGAAGTCGAGGATAACCATCGGGTTCATCATCTCCTCTATTTTCCTTGTTTTTCTGCCGTGGATGCCTTCAAGCAAGCCATTCTTACAAAATCAAAGAACCTTGAGACCGACGGCAGACCCAACGTCAACATGGACGGTGTGGAACTTGCGGCTTTAGCAAAGGATGTTGATGCTCTGATTGGGCCTGCCCATGGGTTCACCCCCTGGACTGCCTTATACGCGTACCATCCGTCTCTTCAGAGCTGCTATGGGGATCTCACGAGCTATATTTCCTTTATTGAATTAGGTTTGAGTGCTGACTCTGATTACGCGGACACCATCCAGGAGCTTCATCGACTGACGTTTCTGACGAACTCTGACAGCCACAGCCCCCATCCGGTCCGGCTCGCCAGGGAATTCACCCGCTTTGAGGTACAGGAGCCGACGTTTCAGGAGATAAAAAAAGCGATCCTTCGAAGTGGTGGGAACAAACCGGTGCTAAATGTTGGTTTACCGCCCCAGGAAGGAAAATACAACGAGTCCGCCTGCATCTCCTGCTTTACGCATTATACACTTGATGAGGCGATAAAACGACGATGGAAATGCAGCTGTGGGAAACGCATCAAAAAAGGTGTACGGGACCGTATCAGTGAAATCGCCACGTTCACCGAACCACGACATCCTTCGCATCGACCTCCGTATGTGTATCTCATCCCCCTCTCGGAGATTATCACCAAAGCCATCGGGCAGCACACCCCCTTTACGCAGGGTGTCACCAAACGATGGGAGGATCTCATCAACGTCTTCGGCTCTGAAATTACTGTCCTGCTGGATGCAGACATTCAGGAGATTTCCCGCGTCACGATCCCGGCGATTTCTGATGCCATCCAGGCGTTTCGGGATCATAAAGTTCGAATCATCCCTGGCGGCGGGGGGAAGTACGGCACCATTGAGCTTCCCACGGAAGAACCAACCGTCCCTGTATCGCTTGGCCCGAAGAACTCCCAGACAAGCCTTCTTGATTATTAAAGAGCGATGAGAGATATGGACTATTCAAACGCAGAAGAAACAATCGAAAGCATCCTCTCAGCGAATCCAGGTTTTCCTGGTCTCCAAAAAGTTGTTGATGCTCTCTACGAGGGATTCGAAAAATACAGCTGGGTCGGTATCTATCTCCTCAAGGAAGGGATACTTCTTCTTGGTCCCTGGCGAGGAGCACAGGCGACCCAACATACCTCGATACCTCTTGGAACAGGTGTCTGTGGTTCAGCTGCAAAAACAGGTAAAACAGAGCTTGTCGGTGATGTGTCCAAGGACGCGAGATACTTGTCGTGTTTTCTTTCCACACGATCAGAGATTGTCGTCCCGATAAAACGAGGAACACAGGTTCTTGGTGAGATCGATATCGACTCTGACCAGCTTGCTGCGTTTGAGAGACACGATGTCGTCTTTTTAGAAAAAGTAGCAGATATGCTCCAGAGGCATATCTGAGCAAGATATTTTTTTTCAGTACTCAAGATCTTCATCATCGCCACGGTGGCTCAGAAAAGGTTCGTTCATCACTACAAGGGACATCGCAGCGTGCAGATATAAGAGTTATTATGTAAAATCCAGGAAACATATAAGTGAATTCAATAAAGGATATCTCTATAAATTCGAAACCAATACACCAATGATTGTAATCCATAGGGCGTGAGAATCAATGGTTACAATCGAAGAATTCTTGAGGATGTTCCTCAGTAAGAACACAAGGAAAGTTTACAAGACTGCATTGAAACAGTATTTTGATGTTGTTGGAATTCCGCCATTATCATATTTCGTGGATGGGAGAAGATATGAGGATGATGTGGTTGCATTTCTGAGCCATTTGGATGAAGAGGGAAAGTCCAGTAAATCAATAGAATGTAAAATTGGTGCAGTTCGTTCTTACCTCTTAGAAAACGATGTTGAACTAAAAAGAAGATTCTGGAAGCGAATAAAAATTTGTGGTGAACCAACGACTAAGGACAGATTGTTCACAAAAGAGGAATTACGACAGATTTTCAATCATCTTGATATCGTTGGACGGGCGGTTTTTCAGGTACAACTCTCAACGGGTTTACGGATAGAGGATGTTCTGCAGATTAAAATAAATGATATGCATTTGGAAAAGAATCCTGCACGTTTTTATTACACCAATCATAAGATTAGAAAAAATAATTGTGTTGCATTTTTAACGAAAGAATGTAAGGAAACCATACAAGAATGGTTGAAAGTGCGAGAAGAGTTCATGCTGAAAAATGTCTGGTGCAATCATGTTTATCGAGGTATGTGTGATTTGGGTTTTGAAGAATGGATGCAAGAAAATAAACGGGGGGCGCTCCTTTTTCCCTTCACAAGAGAAATCATTTATTCTCGTTGGTGGCGTGCTTTAGATTGTGCAAATCTGAATGAACGAGACCCTACAACTAAGAGAAGAGTATTACATACCCATACATTTCGGCAATACCTGAAGACTTGGGGTGGAACTGTTCTTCAGGAATCTGTTGTGGAATGTTTATTAGGACACACGAAAGGTATCAACGATGTTCGAACAATATACAACCGATATGGTTCAGATTGCGAGGAATCACTGGCACAGGATTTCCTGAAGATTGAACATCTTCTTTCATTGGGTATGGAGGATTTTCACTCAAAAACAGAGATTGAGAAATTGAAAAAACTCCTTGAGAACCAACAAAGAATTATTGATGAGTTAGTGAAAAGAGACCTGAATGATTTATTTCGAAAGGAACTGGAAATGAAATCTTTGAAGAACATGCAATTATTATCATAAGATGATATAGGCGGTATCTCTTTTTTTCTTTTTTAAAGAAATAAATTAAAAATAAATCCTATCACTGCTTCGTGTTAAAGGTTTTCTTTCTGCCTTATCAATCGTAGAATGATATCCTCGTAAGTATCACCCTTTTTACCGAGTTTTAACAACATATCTCTTGTATTCAAACTTAATTCTATGGTAGTTTTTCTGTTCCTATGGTTCCTGTGGCGTTTATGGTTCCTATGGTCGTAAAGAATTAGTTCTGGCGGATTTATCTTTTCGTATTCCTTTTGAAACTTTACATCTTCTGTTTTACAGTGTTCTTCGAATTCCTTTTCCACATGTGTTGTACCATCATCATACTGTGCTTGAGTTTCAAGCAATTTTTCTGATTCTTGCCAGTCAATATCGAAACCAGTACTATGTTCGATTCCCTCTTTTACGTTTTGAAGATTCTCAGAAAAGGTTGCCATATCCTCCATATCATCTTCAATCGGGTAATCGATGATATCAACATATCTACGTGACCTACGTACATCCGGTTGTCTTACAAACTTCTTTATAATTTTTAAAATTGTGAGATATTGGAGTGATGCGTTCATCGAACCTTTTGGTACACGCAATTTTCTTACACTGTCTGGTATATGTTCTTTATTTACATATGTACGTTTTGGCAATTGATATCATATGATAGTTGTTTTCCCAGAATAAAAATGTTGGCATATAGGAAAAAACTATTCAAGAAATTGTTGGAAATCTAATAAAAGAAAAAAACAAAGAATAGATGATAATCCATAGAGGTGGATGTTGTATGAAGATGGTGATACCTAAAAACAATAAAAAGGCAAACACACATCAGCCTCTTCTCTTATTGGATGATTGTATGAATGGATTACATGGGTAGTGAAAATGCATAATCCTGTTATCCTAATGAAGTATCTATCTTCCTAACGTGCGTTCCCCTTTTTCATTCTGTTTTTTCCTTGCCACTTGATTCTCTCCTGTTTATATAAAATTTAATAATGAATTAAATTTTTACAATAAACAAAAAACGTTTAAACTTGTTTTTACAGTAGAATACTTGTTGATAAAAAATGAATGATAGGAATTGTTCCACCTTGACGTTCAGGAAAGATTTCCTGGAAGAACTCGATAAAAGAATGCAGGAATCAGGGTTCGATTCACGCTCGGGGTATATCCGTTATATTGTTCGTAACTGGTGGAAACAACAGAGGTAAAGGAGCAGAAAAAAAAAGTAGGCGAAACAGAACATGGAAGTTGGACGAGAAGAAGAACAAGTGCAGGTGGAACTGAAACCAAATCATTTCACCTTGTATGGACACATAATCGAGAAAACAAACGCAGGTATCTGGTTGAAGACCAGGACGGAAACATCATACATCTCTTATGATGATATTTTCCGCATCAGGAAGGTTCGGTGAATCCTGATGAAAAAACCTACACAACGGGAACTAAAGGCAATCGAAGAAAACAGGAAACACGTGGAACTGGTTGACAAGGTGATTCAATCATTCCAATCAATCAAGACACCCATAACAACACAGATACCATGCATTTACCGAGAAGGATTTTACGATGGAGTGAACAGTATTCCTATCATCAAAGGAAGAATCACCTCATTCATACCAGGGTATTCAACTGAGAACTATGTGAATGACACTCTGGGATACATCATACGAAGAACATTGTGTGATATCGATTTCGTAGAAAAAAAAGAATACGTGTGTTTGAAAAACGGTGTATTTAACCTGAAAACAATGGAGCTGGAAAAATTCCACCCATCAAAAGTTGTGTTCTACAAGATACCTGTTACGTATGATAAGAATGCGAGCATAGAACCAATACAGAAGTACATCGAAACAATTGTTTCCCCTGAACATGTGTTGAAGGTGCAGGAACACTTCGGGAACATCTTCGCACAGCATTACCTCACGAAGAAACTCATGTATGCGGTTGGTGGGAATGATTCTGGGAAATCAACCTTATATGGGATTTTGGAGAAGATAATCGGTGAAGAGAACCGATGCACCCTGGATTTGAATCAACTGGGGGAACGGTTCATTAATTCACAAATCTATGGGAAACGTGCGAACATCTGCAGTGATATCCCATACAAAATACCTCTTCGATATTACGGACGGATTAAACAAGTGACGGGTGGTGATGCGTTCACTATCGAATTCAAACACAAGAATTCGTTCTCATATCGACCTGTTGCGAAACAATTTTTTTCAGGGAATGGAATCCCCTACCTTGATGAGAAGCAGGTTGATACCGCATTCTACAATCGTTTTGATTTTGTGGATTTCCCGAATCACTTTGAACGGAAATCAAATATCACCTCGCTCTTCACCACCGAGGAGATGAAATCTGCATGGTTCAATTGGATGTTGGGGGGATTCGTACGATTATCCTTGAACAACTGGGAACTCACGAACGGGGATACCATTGAGACGGTGACAGAACGATTCATGGATGCAACGAACTATGAGCTGGATGATTTCACCAGGTGGTTGACTAAGGGTTTTGTTCCCTGTAAGGATGCCTTTGTTGATAAACGGGACCTATGGGATGATTGCACTGCATGGCATCGTGGACGGAAATTGTATAATTATCCGTACGTGACCTCCTATGATTTGTTCTGTAAGAAGATGTTGAACAACAGGGATATTCCCGTGAGTGATTATCACCCATCGGTTCAGGGAAAACAGATACATGCGTTCATCGGTTTGAAGCGATGTACATATATATCAACAGAGGGAAAACAGGTTGTTAACGGGGAGAGTTAAATATGAGACCTATGAACCTGAAAAAAATCTTTTTTTATATTCGAGATTTTAAATTATTAATTATAGAAAAAAGTGAATTTTTAGGGTTCATACCTCTCATATTGGAGGATGTGATTTGATTGATTCGAAGGTGTTTGCGATGCAACAGGGAACATGAGGGACATCATCGGATTTACTGTGATGAATGCTATGCTCAGATTTACAGTTGGTTGATAAACAAGGAACGTAAGAAATGAAAAGGAAACGAATCCAAGAGTATCATAGTGGTTTGATACCAGACCAGGGAGATAATCGCAGAGCAACCACAGCAATCGTTCCTATGGAACAACCTTGGTGGAGGGTGATGGTGTTTGAAAACGATGCAGATATCAAAACATAATTGGCAGAAAATCACTGCAATCAGAAACGATTACTGTGCGAAGAACAACAATGATGTTATCACTGCGTTGCTTGACCTTTTCGAGCAATACGATAAACGGGGATGAAAGGGTGCGAATCATGAGTATATTTCCTGCAAAACGGTTGCATCGTGCGGATATCAACAGAAGTGATTCCTTGTATCTTATCCTATGGAACTATCACTCCTTGGGGGGATATCTGCTTAATTCTTTCTTTGGATTGAGTAATCCGATAGGTAGAGTTGGTGAATCATGAAAGAGAAACGAGCAACAGGGAATCAATATCATCTGAAACCGAAATCATTCGAGTACGGGAAACCAGATAGTTATGGGAACAGGCGGGTTTGGATACCGCCAGAACGGAAATGCCGATGTTTCCATTGCGGTTTCCCATGGGAGAACACGAATTATAATCACAAGAAACACGCACTTGATTTCAGTGGTTTGGTGTGCCCGAATTGCGGTAGCAAGAACATCGTGCACCATGAGTATAGTGATGGTGATGTGAAAGGTGGTTGAGTTGAACGCAGAAACGCCATGAACGGGGAAAGCAACGATGCCACGAACACGAATGGGGTATCAAGGGATTATCATTCACCCCAGCATGATATCACTCCCTCGTTGATGGCATGGGGGAAGCAAAGATGAGTGGATGTAACGATGACCGTGGTATCATGAGATGGTTCTATGTGAAGAATTTTTTGATTCCTGGTGTTCTGGGGTTGATGAGTGGAGTGGTGGCTGGCAAGGTTTTGTGTTGGTGAGATGTATCATTGATATCAAAAATGAGGAAGCAACGATTTCCACATCTCAGAGTGAGTATGCAGGAAGCAAATCCAGGTATCATTGCGATGATTTCAGATTGTTTACAAAACTGACTCGTCACTATATAATATAATGATGCAGGTACTAAGGAATATATTTTTTGAGTTGTTTTATAGCAGGTGACGATTTCAGATGGTCCCTTATCATCTTACAATAACTCAAATTTTCTATGGATGCGAAGGACTTACATTGACATTGAGAGCAAAACCAAAGTAAAACAACGTTCGATTAACATAGAATCGTAATCCTATAAATCCATTTGCTCCTGGATAATACGATAATAATAATTCAAAAAATTGTAAAGTGGGGAGTGCACCATAAAATATCCCTGTCCAGGTTTTTACGCCAGATAGCCCAATTGTCCAAATATCTACATTTGCAGGATAATATTCTTCTGGAATTTGTTGCCATGGTCCTGCTACATATCCATAAAAAATAGTGGTTCCGATAAAAGGTCTAATTAAAAGACTTTGGGAAAATTGTAAGGATATAAAATTAATAAACATTATTGGCACATATACTAAAATGTCAATTAGAATAGAGGGTATGATAATAGAAGGTAGATGATTACCTATTGCATATATGATACCAGTAATTGTCCTTGGAATACAACCTTGGAATATTGTTCTGTCGTTAGATGTTCCATAGATTAAACAAAATCTATTCCCATCATCGAGCAAAAAGTTCTCAGACACCTTATATAATTTTTCAATATATTTTACCAGTTTATAATTTTGATACGGACCAATCACCAACTTCTGTGCCCTCTCAACACTCATCCCACGTGGCAACAACCCATACTTATCTAACTCCACCACCGCTTCTTTGAAGATGGGCACTGCTTCTTCCCTGGTTGATGTCTGATTCAACCTGGCTCTGAACTCCACGAGATACTGCTCAAGGTTCTGGTATTGTTCTCTGGTGAGTTTCACCGTGGTATCCTCAAATCCTTTGATGCCACAGGCTTGCGAAGTGACTTCGATAAGGTCATCTTCTTGGGATGCCTTCACAGTGTTGAAGTTGATTGTTGGTGCTATTGTCACACCAACGAACAAGAGAATGATTCCAACCGCCAAGCATTTCGTTTTCATACGATTATACCTCTTAGAAATATGAATGAGTCCAGAAACAATTCATATTAATTCCAATTTGTGCAAACAATCCAGCGAATAATTCCATTATACGAATACCTAAAAGTAATTGAACCAGGAAAAACAAAAATATAAAGTATAATCCCAAGCAAAGAACTGGGAATGTCCATAATCCAGTTACTCTCTGATATTCACAATCACAATCAGAATCCTTCAATTGAGTAATTTCTGCATTGAGTATCGTATCCTTTTCAATAACTGTTGATATCTCCTTCTGCATCTCCTGATTATCAAATTGATACTTCCCAACCATTGATTGCAATCTTGATGTGAGAGTAAACCTTGAAAGCAACACACCAAGAAGATACATCACTCTGAGTTGACTTTTTGTGACAACAGGAATCTCTGATGGCGGGGATATCCCTCGGCTCATCTCCGATTTCAGGATGATTCGCTGAATCTCTTTGTTATTGGCAATATCACAGATGGTCTGGAATAACAACTCTCGCTGGTTGATTCTCTCTTTGATGAGATTCTGCTGTGAGGTCTGGACTGTTTGATACCCCACCACATTACTCAATGACCCCAGCACAAGAAGAACCACAGCACAGAGACTGACCACTAATACAGGTTTCTTCATCATCTCACTCCTACCTGTACAGGCTCGATTACCTCACCTTTGGGATTGAATATCATCGTACCGAACCCGAACACAAGTCCATGGAAGAGGAGTTTCACATGAGACCCATCGTCTTTGATATAGAAATCAAGGGTGAAATTAAATAAACCAAAGCGATAGTTGAACTTGTCACGCCAGGTATATCTCGTAAACATCTGCGTTTGAACATCATTATGAGGAGGTATTGGGAATGGTTGCTCAAGTGTATCCTCAAACAACACTTTCCCTGCTCGTGTCTCCAATTTAAACACTTCAGTGACATTGATTGAGACATCATTGTTATTGGAAAATTCAACTCGGATATAGTAGACAGGTAAATTAAGAAGCGATAACGGGATATCAATGGGATAGATGCCACGACATTCAATTGGCACTTTATCAAGTAGGCTCCCATTCACTGCGGTTTCGTTACTTGCCATCACAGGAACACTCATCAACAGCAAAACACAGATGATTATTACTGCCGAGCCTTTTCTAACAACAGGGTTTCTGTCCATACTCTTTCCTTCCCCATGATATGATTTTATATCACGATTCACCTATAAATAGGTTATTTGGTCCATTCAATTTGAAATTATACATTATTATGTCTGTCTCCCAGCATCGGGAACAGGTTCAGAGAGCCATTGTCGATAACGAACAATACCCATCTTAATCAATAGAATCGTGTCTGCATTTTCACTTGTATGAATAGGAATTAATTTATATGTAGAACTTTTCCTAATAGGTATTACCCAGGAGAAATTTGGTCCTCCAGGGGCTTCCCAATAGTTATAACGCAAGTCTGCAAACGAGGACCATATAAAAGCTCCACAAGTAAAATTCTCAGTGGATGCCCAACCATTGTTAATAAAATTATTGTACGTTATACATGATGTACAAAATAGCTGCGAAACTCCGAAATCGGAATTATTAATAAAATTACAATGATGCACCTTTGTCCTATGTGTTGCAAAAAATAACAATCCACAGGAATTCTCGACAAAGTCACAATGAGAAATCTCAACTCTTGGGTCAAAAGACAGGTCCATGAATGCTCCAGCAACTTGCAATCCATCTTGTTCGTTTCTAATAAAAGAACAATTCTTTATTGTGATGTCGCTAGATTTCTCACCAACATAAATGCCTAATCCATTTTCAATAAAAGAACAATTTTCAATGATGGTGTTCAGAAGGTATTTAATTTCCAATCCTGAAACGATAAAATTCCCCTGAAGACCATTTGCTAAAAATGAACAATTTCTAATGATAGTACCTGAGTCTTGCGGTGATGAAAAACTGCCGTGAAGTATTACGCCATAATATCTGTTATTAGAAAAATTGCAATCTTCAATAAGAAAATTTAGATATGGTTCTTCCATTGAAACCATTCCATATTCTATATTATTGTAGAATTTTGATTTTCTTACACTTATGTTGTGTGAATAAAGAGCATTGAGACCATAACACATATTAAAACAATTAGTTGAAGAAATGGAAATATTGATAGATTTGTATATATGAATTCCGTATCCTTCTGGATATATTGGCGAATCAGAACACGAACAATTGATTATTTTAATAAAGGATGATGATTCTAAACTGATTCCAATGGCGCTCTCACTTATGTTTGAATCTTGTATTAAACCATTAGTTACTTTTGAAAATATAACTCCTCGTAGCCATTCTTCAGGACTATAAAAACCTCTAATAATGCAATTTCTTATGATGAAGTAAACATCCGTATTATTTATGAGAATACCTTGAGATGCTGAACCATCGTTTTCGATTATCCAATTCTCAATAATATACGGGTCCTCTTCAGTCCCACTCCCACCAGTGACACCGTTCTCTATAGTGAATTGGTCATTCCCAATAATCTGAATAGGTGCATGATTCCCAGAACCCAAGGATGCTATCTGATATGAGACACCGACACAGGATGTCGATACCAACAAGAATAGAACCATCAGTGAGATGAGGTGTTTCTTCAGATTGCTTTTCCCCCTTGTATGATGTAATAACATCGATTCCATTTAAAAAGATATGGTTTTTTGGAGTTCTCCTTATTATTAACAATTTATTAATTTTTAGTATTCGATTATTAAGAAAAACCATAATTAACCAGTAACGTGCAATTATAGATTAAAAAAATTGAATTTGTTTGAAAATCATAGAATGAAGAATTTGGTGGTGGAAGGGTTTGGTGGATAACCAATCCGAATCAGAACAGAGAAGATTCGTAACACATGTTCTTTGTTTAGCGTGTTCGAGTAGATACTGGACGAATCGGAGAAAGGTGTATGGAATTCCTGCAAGTTGTAAAAAATGTGGTTCGAGCAGGTTGGTTCGGATTGGTTTCAAAGTTACCATCCCAAGAACATGAATGAAGAAGAGAACGTGCAAAGTAAATCAATCAATGTGAGTAAAATCAATCAGTTAAAGCAACAAATCAAAGGTTTGCGGGGAAAACTGTACGAGAAGAAAAAGAACATCCTCGCAACTGAAGAGAGAATCCTTCATAGGGGAACGGAACCAGGGAAAAGGTTCTATGTTTTAGCGAAATACAAACGGACAGGTGAATGGGTGCAATTCGGTACGTATGATTCCTCTGTTGAGGTGAACACCGCAGTGAATCACCTGAAGGATGATATCAGGAATCGAAGGGGGAAATTCTCGCAATATTTTGTGACCAGCAGTGAACGGGAGATTGCGAAATTCGTAAGAGGGCAACAGTTCAGGGAAAGGGAATACCACCAGAAGATGAAAGAGGAACTGCAGGAGGTTCCGTATTCCCGTTACGCTGAAAACATCAAAACAGGTTTGAAAATCCAGGAACCAAAACAAATATCAAAAACAGTGGAACAATATTCTGGGTATTCAGGAAAACCAACGGAATTGATGCCCCGTATGGCGGTTGGGGTTTTTGGTTCAATAAGCCAACCTCGAAGAACGAACCTCCCTACTTTCGGTGTTCAAGAGGGTATCAAACCCAGAAAACAGAAATTGATACTTCCGAATGAGGAATATCAGAGTTATCTTGATACAGGTTACACGAGGAAACAATTATCGGAGTTAGGAATCTTCAGTAAACGTTCCGAGTTCTACCAGGAAACCTCCTCGTTCCCCAATGCGGTTGTGTATCGACCTGTGGGGTATCATCAAAGTTTCGTTCACATCAATCCGCCACTCACAGAGTATCAGAGGAGGATGGTGGAGGGGAAACCTTGGGGACCTTTCAAACCCAAGAGGATTTTTCTATGACGGTCACCAAAGTAGGGATGGAGGTTGGTGACGAGGGTTGTGATTCCCTTTTTTTCGCCTCCATTCCCACCTTATCAGGAAGATTGAATGAGAACAACGTGTGATTATTGCCACCGAAGGATTTCGAAATCACCTGCCACGTTGAAGAAGAATCAGCGGAATTTCTGCGACCGGCAATGTTATGCGAACTACCAAAAGGAGGTTTGGGTGTATCCAAAACGTGATTGTAAAACGAAGGAACCTTTTATTGCTCGGTTCAAGAAGTTAATCAAGAACGTAATACTTGGTGATAATCCAAGAATCAAGACTTGAGTTTTAATATAAAACTGATGGGTGCAAGAAATGAACATCATTGAGAACGTATCATCTGAGAAGGAAAAACCTACTGAAAACCATATGAAATCATTCAGTTTTGATAAAAAGATGTGGTATCCATTGGGTCGTGAGGGAACACGAATCCTGAGACCTTGCGAATACAAGATTCTCTATGATGCAGTTCCGAAGAAGGAATACAAAACCTCATTGAATGCTCTTCTTTTAACGGGGATGAGGTATGTAGAGATGCAACGGTTCCAGGAACATCCTCAATGGTTCGATGGGATGTTCATCCATCTCCCTGAAGAAGCGGTTCTCAAACATGAGAGAAAACAGATTGAACGGGATATCCGGTTGAATCCCCTCGGGAGAACTGTGATTTCGTATTTCCTGGATATCAATTTGAGATTACCCTCGTGGCAAACGTGGAGGGATAATCTGAAACGATGGTCCTTGAAAGCAGGATTGAACCAGAGTATCGATTATCCTTTGAGTGTGAAAACCACGAGAAAAACCTGGGAGAGTTGGTTGCTGGCAGTGTATCCTGGTCGTATCACGGAAATCACGTTATCGCAAGGGCACACAACAATAACATCAATCAATCATTATCTGAACATCGCATTCACTGAGGAGGATAAAAGGGATATGCGTGATTTTGTGGATGGGTGGATTTGATTAATGAGGGTATGCATGATTTTTTATTTTTCAATTCCCGATAACCTCCCAAAACGATTGATTTATCAACAAACAATGAATATTAACTATGGTGTAAGAAATGAAAAAAACACGAATTTTTATTTTTATTGGGATTGTCCTTAGTTTAGTTATTATTTCTTTATACGCTATCAGTTTTTTTATTGTTCGTGATTTATTTCCGTTGTTTTTCTGGATATATCCTATTCTTTTTGCATTTGCTTTATTATCATTAGCAATGGCATGCTTGTTAATGACTAAATAATCATGTGATTGAATGAGGAAAGGTAATAATGGAAAAAAAGGAAATTAAGCGCCTATATAATGGGAGATGGGCGATATTATTCGCTGGAATTGTATCTATATTTTCAATGATTACTTCAGAATACGGAGATAATGCATTCAGATGGTCATTTGTATTTCTCATAGTAGGTATTACAATTTTTATGTTTGAAGTTACAACCTTTATTGCATACTTCCTATCTAATAAATAATCAATTGTTCTCAAGAAAAGGGGATAGAGAATGGAAAAAGAAGACAAACTGAAAAGACAAGTATCAATATATGCTATATTATTCTTAGGAAGTGTTTCTTTTATAACGATGTTATATTCTTTAAATGATGCCCGATTATTCAATATCTCTCTTGCAATCCTTATATTTACTATAACAGTTTTTATGGCAAACGTCTTGTATCTTCTTTCGGAATCAAATAAATAATCAGGTGATTATTCACCATTCAAACTATTTCATATATCTATTCAGATAAGAATCGATATCTAAAAGTTGACCAGAGACATCAAGAAGTGAACTGTAAATCTCTCCATATGTTTCATGTAAATAATTTATCTTTGGAAAGAGAGTATCAAATTCCTTGCGAAACCCTCCTTCTTTTTTTTCTATGGTCAAACTGATATCTTCCCGAATAGATTCATAGGTTCTGTACATTTTTGAAAACTCATTGACAATAAGTAGAATAGCCTTATCATTTGCATTATATTTCTCTCGTATTAAACCTATACTTTCATGAATTACTTTAATATAAAAGAATATCCTACTCTTTATCGAGCTGATATCACTACTTACTCTTGACTTCTCTATTATCTCAATGTCTCTTCCTAATTGTTTTTCTTTCAGTACTTGTTCCCTTCTTTTATTTTCCTCTTCAAGATTGTCGGTTTTTTTCTGTATATTGGACATTTTCAATTATCGAACCCCTTAGTGTAAAATCAGAATAGTTCCATTTCTTAAAAGTATATCTGTAGAATATTTTGTATTACCAGTATATGTTTTTATCAAATCATATCGTTTTTTTCCTCAAGCAATAGATATATGAAGCGCTTGCCGGATAATTGTTAGTAAGGTGAAAATATGAAGAAATTATGTAACTCTATAGAACGATGTAAGAGTTATTATTCGGCCGCTGTTGATTTTTTTTGTAATCTACTGACGTAGCTTTTCGCCCAGATGAAGGTAATGGCTCCTCCAATGATGTTTGCAAGAACCAATCCCCACCAGGCACCGACAAGACCCCAACCTAGCAGTATCGCAAACGTCCCTGCCAGGGGGACAATCAACACGATGGTGCGAAACACCGTTGCAATCAACGAGTAGGTCCCTTTCCCAAGACCCTGGAACAGTGACGATGACAGCATCCCAAACGCGGTCGCAGGATAAAAGATGCAGATGATCCGCAGGAACGTCGTAATGTCATCGCCTATCCGGGCGGTGTCCGCGGATTGCGTAAAAGCTGCAGTGATGACCGGTGCAAGAACAAAGGTCGCTACCCCGATGGATGTTTCGATGATGATTCCGATTTTCAAGGCGTACATATGAGCGATATCGATTTTTTCAAACGCCCGTGCACCATATGCAGCACCGGTAACCGATACGACTGCTGTCGCCATCCCAAGCAGCGGCATCGCCGCCATGGTCGCCACCCGCCATCCTGCTGAAAACACGGCGACACCATCGATACCCCCGACGTTTTGCACAATCATATTCATCATGAACATCATAATCGACATCGACAGCTGCATTACCGATGCAGGCAGCCCCACCAACAAGATATCCTTCATGATTGCTTTATCAAAATGGAACTCACGGAATCTGAACGCCACATACGTATCCTGTTTTAGGAACAACCAGTAAAAAAGAAGCACCGAAGAGATCCCCATGGAGAGGACCGACGCCCACGCGGCACCCGGGACCCCTAGGTCGAGTACATAAATGAAAATGGGGTCTAAGATGACATTTAACACTCCACCGAGAACCATCGCCAGCATCGCTCGTTTCGCGTCCCCCTCAGACCGAAGAATCGCATTTGCGATAAACGAGAAAAAAGTAATGATGCTTGCGGAATACATGATACGAGCATACAACGAAGCAGTTGCTGTCGTGCGTCCTGC
>JAFGFQ010000121.1 GCA_016930995.1 Thermoplasmatota archaeon
ACATTACTCAACGAACCCAGCACAAGAAGAACCACCGCACAGAGACTTACCACTATCAGAGATTTCTTCATCATTTCACGTCCAATCAATGTTTCCTAAAGCAATACCACGCACCCAGTAAGAAACAGTTGATGCTCTCCAGCGTATACCGATAAAATGAGGGATTATTATGTGTGAAGCATAGTCAATGGAAAAATGATTTCGGATGCCATCAATTAGAAATGGAAATTTATAGCCATCCAAAATAACAATAGTTTTAAAATCTCCAGTCCAGATTTCAGCCCTTCTCATTAATCCAAATCCTTTAATTGTGATTTCATTACAACTTCCGTCGATGAAAGTAATTATCTCTCGATTGCTATCCAACGGTTTTTCTACATTCTTATGTATAATAAACGGTTCACTCGCAAGAACTGGGAGACACGCAGTCGATAGAAACAGCATTATGATTCCAACAATCAGGGTCTTCCCTGTAGGTTTATCCATACTTTCCCCTTTTTAATTTTAAATATTTTCAATTACAATAAAATAACATGATGCCACATTATCCGATGGATTATTATCATCAACATTCAAGGTAATTCTTACTTCATATAAGGATACAAATCGTCGAATACCTGAATTACAAGTATACTCAATCATCGAACCAGACCCTGTTTGAGGTTCTGATAATGCTTTCATTTCTCTTTCTTCAGAATAAACTACTTTGTCATCGGCACATCTAATCACCTGAAATGTATACGTGTCTCCCCCAGGATATGACCCACTGTCACGACGATAAGATGTGACAAATTGAGCCTTGACAAAAGGAGCATATATGTGAGGGAAAGCTCTTCTCCAAGGTTGAACATCCGCTTTGAGATTAAAATCATCACCTGATTTAATATTTCCAGTGGTTATTGGTATGGTTACCAAAAATAGTAATATACCTAATATTCCGGTCACTATTTTTTTCCTCCATAATATCCTTCTCATATCCTTTTCATTCCTCCTTCATTATATTTTATAACAATGTTCTCCTATAAATAGGTTGATATCATCATTTAACAACATCATTCAGTCATCTGGAGGGAAACCATCGTGTCGAGACACACGTTTTAAAACGATTCATTACATCAATAATGATAATCCTCAGAAATGAAAAGAACATCGATTCTCGTACGTAAAAACATGGATTAAATGAAAAAAAGAAAAAGATGAATGGAATTGATCACTCAGATTTTTTTCTTCTTCTAATTTGTCACTTACATATAGCTATTAGTGAACATAAATGATGAGAAAACTTCTTATATCCTATACAAAATATACAATAATGGGGGAAAAAAGTCTTATGTGGAAACAACATTTAAAGGAAGGAATAAAATTTGTATGTATAATCATATCATTCCTAGTGCTTCTCTCACCAGGTAGCATCGGGAATACTGTGAGTAATACTAATAAACAAAATAATCAACGACAAACCTATGAGTCTGAATCATTGGACTTAGCGTGCACTTGTTCTCAAGAGAATGATATTCATGTTCTAATGAATGATGGTTCAGGTGTCTTTGTTGATAAAACCGTAATCCCTATTGGAGCGATCCCCTATGGTATTGCAACAGGTGATTTTAACAATGATATGGCACTTGATCTTGTTGCATCAAACACTGATGATGATAGCATTAGTGTTTTGTTAGGAAATGGGGATGGAACATTTGGAAACCAAAGGGACTATCCCGTGGGATCTCTCCCCTTTGATGTTGTGACGGCTGATATGAATAATGATGATAACCTTGATATTCTGGTTTCAAGCCTTGAAGGTATGTTCTTCTCCGTTTTTTTAGGGAATGGTACTGGTTATTTCGGAGATCGAATTGATACCTTTATCCCTGTTCCCACAAGCCTGGCGATTGGGGATTTAAATGAGGATGGAAACCTAGACGTGGTTGTAACTGCTGTGTACCGTTCTTTTATTTCAGTATTTTTTGGTGTGGGAGATGGGACGTTTACAAACCAGCTTGATCTAAGTATTGAAGGATCTTCATTTGGAATAATCCTTGATGATTTAAACAATGATGATCATCTTGATATCATAACAGCAAACGTAGATTTTGATGTCATCGACATATTCTTCGGAGAGGGGGATGGCACATTCTCCACCGTACAAACGTATGGAGTTGGAAATGGTCCTATTGAAATCACATCTGGAGATTTTAATATGGATACTACTCTTGACCTTGCAGTGACAAACACTCAGAGTGATGATATCACTGTTCTCTATGGGGACGGAGAGGGAGGGTTCTGGTTCCAGTTGGATTACCCAGTTGGTGACACACCAGTTGGGATTGTGTCAGGTGATTTCGATGGAGATGAAATCCTTGATCTTGCAAATGTTAATTTGTATAGTCATTCAATAACTATTCTTTTTGGAGATGAATACGGATTTTTCATAGATCAAGAGGATTATCTCATAGGCTATTGCCCTTGGGGTATTGTAGCTGGTAACTTTGATTATGGTAACCGTCCTCCTGAAACCCCTATGATTGATGGCCCTGCGAAAGGGAAAATTAAAACCACTTACGATTACACGTTTGGTGCAAATGATTTCAATAATGATTCTTTATATTATTATATCGACTGGGGGGACGGATTTGTTGAGGAATGGATTGGTCCGTATCCCTCAAGTGAACCGATTACAGTATCTCATACTTGGACGAAGAAAAACACGTATGTCATAAAAGCAAAGGTAAAAGATAGCTATAATATGGAAAGTGCTTGGGCGACTCTTGAGATTTCAATGCCTTATTCCTATATGCCATCATTCATGCAGCTCTGGATGAAACTTTTTGAGCGATTCCCCAATATATTCCCTATCGTCAAATATTTCCTCGGATATCAGGAATAATTTAAACATACCTATCGAATGATGTACATCGACTGAAATCGAATATGAATAGGATGACAGTGTAAAAAAAAAAGGTGATAGGATTTATTATTCTGTTTTTCACGCCAGTTCTTGTTCCACATCTTGTATTTCTTTTTATGTTCAGAGTAATACTTATGCCATATTGTTCGCTTCATCGTAATATCGATGAAATAGGATTATATTCTCTTCCTTAAGATTGGGAGGGATTTTTTATTTTCATTGTTTCGTGTGACTAAGAGGGATATTTGAACGTTCAGTTATTTCACGGTTACATTCAAGATCAACTTGAATCTTTCAGGTCTTTTACCTTCCCCAGCGAGGAGCCGTCCAGAAGGTACAACTCAGCATTGTCGACATCTACTAGAGATTTAAAAGGTCCAAGAAGCGCGTCTTGATTGACCGCGGTCCCACCGCATAAGGCATTAAACGCAGGTATGAGCAGTATTTGCGATGTCGGTGAATTTGGATATTTTTCTCTTAATACATCATAAATTGGTGGTCCTCGGAGCCAACATTGTTCAAACATCCGGTACCCAAGACGATCCATCAGCATCACCGTCGGATGGGAATGCCCGATGATCACCTGGTCACAACCCATGACCTCAACAGATGGTTTTCGATGACCATGGGTAAAACCAATACCATCAAAGACATATCCATCAGAGGGATGTAGCTGGATACCTGGTGAAAGCAGTCGATCAATATTCCCATCATGGTTCCCTGGCAGCACATGCAGCGTGCCGTATGATTGAATCGTGGTAAGAAAGTTTTTCACATCGGTTCGTTCTTGAACAGTCGATGAAGGAATGGTATGCTTGATGTCCCCAAGCAAAATAATATCCTTGATATCGTTTTTTGTGATAATAGAAACTAGGCGCTCCTCCATTATCTTGGTTTGAGATGGGACCTGTAAACCATTTTCTCGTAATTCACTTTCAATGCCGATATGAAGATCTGCGATGACTAAGAGCTTTTGTTCCTTCAGCAGAAGAGCTGGTTCATCGATGAGAGGTTGAAGCGTTGGTTGCATTGGTTACCCTAGAGGAAAATAACTTTTCACATCAATAATGGAGAAGATGATATTAAGGAACAAAAGCAGATACAGACCAGTAAAAATCCAGATTGAAAAATCTCCTGCTGCTTTCCAAACACCATTGCTGCCTTTTCCGAAGCCAAGGACGCGAAGAATAGAGTAAGACAGAAGTTGTATGGGAATAGCAAGGATACAGAACCCGAAAATCCAGATGAGTACTTCAATTCCCAAAAAAACGCCGGTTGTTGATGAGAACCCCTGCGAAAGTAATGCGGTCAACGCACTGATGCCAAAGGTGGAATGTATTTCAACGTCAACGAACAACAATGCAACTACCAAGATGATGATATGAACAACAAGTGCGTACCGTTTAATCTTTTCATCTTTTTCTAAGTTGACAGCAGGTCGTTTGAAAAATCGGATATAGAAAAAAACACCTAAGGCGACAACCCAGATAAGGATCATTTCGTAGGGAAACCGTATCCCATCCCCACTTTCTTTTGCCTGAGGGGTATAGAAGTGGTCTCCTAGGAAGGCAACTGTGCACTCCCCCTGCAATATAGGTCCTGAAGAAGCAGAAAAATTAGTGATATCAAGAGTGGTAAAGCGAACGAAACCAAAGGATGAAAACTGTTGTGCTGACTCATCAATCGTAATAGTATCGTTGGTTTGTAAGTATACGATTGCACCATTCGCAGCAAACGATGCGGTCCGAATGAAGGTATCAAGTTGGTTAAGGTCCTCTAAAAAACCTGATGGTATGACATCTCTCAAATTCT
>JAFGFQ010000122.1 GCA_016930995.1 Thermoplasmatota archaeon
CTGAGCCGTTTTCCTTCGCCTGCCGCTAATACAACTGCTTTTTTTATCATGATTCTCATAGGACTATATTGTGTGGTTCTTTATTTGCCTTTTTTCTTATATGTTTTCGGGGTTCTGTTCTTTCTAATGCATCCTATTTGTTTAAAAATTTATAAATATATCTCTTGTGTGTTTTAAAAAAAAAACAAGTATGTTGGAACAAGTATCTGTGGTTAAGTTCCTTCCTTGGTTTATCCAATAACTTGGACGACGTGTTCGTTTACAATAAGAAATTCAACGAGTTCTTGTGATTTTTTCAGCTCACTAAGGAGGGTAGCGCTTATCGAGTGTTTAAAGCGTGAGAGGACGCGACATCCGCTTGGTCCCCAGCTGCCAATCTCTACGAATTCAGTATCAAAATCTTTAATACCTCCGAGAATGGTGAACGATTCTGTGACCATGCGAAAGGAGCAGGTAGAACATTCAACTATAGTCCGGTACGGTGTGTAGGCATTGTCAGGATCGTAAATTGGTTCAACCTGGACAACCGTTAAAAATCCTTTACATTGCGGACAAGTCATGCTTCGCGAGGTTGTTTGTCTCCAGATATCTTCTGCGACATTTGTTTTTTTATACCTCATCTCTCCAAGCTCCATTCCTTCGTACTTCTCCAATCTGTATTATTATACACGCTTCTTCCATATATAGTTTTGCCAAAAATGAGAAAAAACGTACAAAAAGCTCTTGTACAAAAAAATTATATCGGACAGAGCGGTTTTGGAGCCCGGTGGTATGAAAAGAATCACGTTACTTACGGATTTCGGTACGAAAGAAGGGTATGTTGCGCAGATGAAAGGCGTTATCTCCAACATCATTGATGCACAGATTCTAGACATTACTCATGAGATTTCGCTGCATAATATCAGAGAAGGTGCATTCATCCTCTGGACGACCGCACCGTTCTTCCCTATTGGGACAGTGCATGTCGCTGTAGTGGACCCTGGTGTGGGTACAGAGCGGAAAGGTCTGATTATCACGACAAAAAAACACATCCTTGTTGGTCCTGATAACGGGATACTTTTACCACTCGCGCATCTCCTTGGAGATTTTGTTGTGTATGAAATCACTAACCCAAAATACATGATTCATCCGCTATCTCATACGTTCCATGGCCGTGATATCTTCGCACCAGTTGCTGCCTATATTGCTCAAGGAATTCCTTTCGGCGAGATTGGAAGTCAAACACGGCATTATGTGGACCTGCAGTTCAGTATTGGTCAACATCAAGGGGACCAGATTGCTGGGAAGATACTCTATATTGACCGGTTTGGGAATTTATTGACGAACATCCCTCAGGACATTCTCTCTGGTGATGTCGAGCAGAAGAAACTATCGATAGTTGCTGGGGATCGTCGCTGGGAACAGGTCCCTTTTGTTCCGTCGTACGGTTATGGAAAACAAGGGGAACTCCTGTGTACTATCGGGAGTCACCATTTTCTTGAAATCAGCGTCAATCGAGGAAATGCTGCCCATCTGACAGGGTTGCAGGTCGATACGGACATCAAGATTTTTTTTAGTTAGAATGTTTTCCGTTTTGCCCTGTCAAGCGTCGTGTATGCATTTTCCCCGATATAGTAGACAGGATGAACAGTATCTGTTTTAAGCAGTGCGTCTTTAAATGCATTTTCATCTGATGAGACTGCGATAACCTCGCCGATAAAAAACGTATGATCACCAAGGGGGATGCTTTTGAGTAGCTTACATTCAAGATGTGCATATCCTTCCTGAATCATTGGTGTTGATACTCTCGTTGATGGTATCAGGGTGAGCCCGGTTTTACAGACTTTATCGGTTGTTTTTCCAGAATGAGTTCCGCAGTAGTGTGCCGCTTCCACTAGGGAATATGGGATAAAATTAATGACAAATTCTTTGCTTTTTTCGATGAGTGATGCAGAGTACCGTTTCGGGGCAAGGGAGATACCATACAGTGGGGGATTCCGTGAAATCGGTGTATGCCAGGCAAGGGTGATGATGTTTGTTTTCCCGTTTTCGTCGTTGCAGGTGACCAGGATGGTCTGCATCGGAAAAGCGTAATGATAATATTTTTCAATAGATCCTTCAATTTTCATTTAAATCAACCTTTTCATCTTGTGTTTTGAGGAGTGCATCAAGAAGTCCGTGCGCATAGTTGATACAGCCGAATGCGGTGAAGTAGTCTTTCTTTTGTGCGTAATATTTTGTATCTTGGTAGTATTGTGTGGCTAGTTCAAGGATTTTTTTCTGCGTTTCTGTGATGGTGTTTTGGTGGATTCGTTTGATGTTCTCCTCAAACATTACGATGTCTTTTTCTGTTCTTGTTTTTTCGTCCATCATTTCGATTGTGACAGGAGGTGATGGGGGGAAATAAATGTTTGTATCGCTCTTATTTTTATCGTCCATGGGCCGATAAAATGTTTTGTCGGTTGGGAGACGACAAAATGGAAAGGTATTTAAACCTACAAAACAACGTTTTTTATTAATACCATCACATAAAAATGGTGTGCTTTGATGAACAAAACCCGTTCTCCTATCGATAAAAACATCGAGACTGCAGTTCATGAATTACTCGATTCCAGGGCAGAGTCTCGCATCTATATCTTCTTACTTCGAAAAAACGGGGCACGAAGCGAGGAAATCATCCGGGGGACAAAACTTCATCCAAGCACCGTACGAGAACTTCTCTCAAAGATGTACGATAACAAAATTATTTCCAGGGAGAAAATCAAGACGGACAGCATTGGAAAAAACCCGTATCAGTATGGTGCGGTTTCTCCTATAATCTTACTACAACGTCGCGTGAAAATTATAGAATCACGATTGAATAAAATCGCAAATCTCACCACAAAAACAGGCACAGGTAAATACATTCAGATAATGATTAGTGACCAGGGAGGTGAACAATGAACGTAGTAGCCCCCCTTGCAAAAATCCTTGTGAAACGACCAAAAACAGTCCTTATCGTCTACACTATCATAACCATCACTATCGGTCTTCAGATTAGAAACGTGTACATGCAATCGGATCTTACGACGTTTTTACCAAAGGATGATCCAACACTTCTGTTATGGAATAAAATCAATGAGGAATTCCAGATAGGATCTACCATCATCATCTATATCGAGACCGACGACATACGTGACCCATATGTGTTGCGTGAAATGGATCGGGTGGCGACGAAAATCAATCTTTATGAGCTTGACAAAGGAAAAACCGATGGTATCTTTTCAGTCAATAGCATTGCCCAGTTCATCAAAGAAGAAAACGCAAAAACACCTCTTCCAAAAGGTCTGGGTGGAACAGGCAGATATGAAATTCCTGAGGATTCCGCACTAATCAACACCTACCTTGCACGGCTACAAGCGTTTCAAGGAATTCTTTTCCTGAATACGTATAAAATCGCAGTCATCATCTTCCAACTCTCCGATAATGCGGATTACAATCAAATCCTTGAGAATGTAAAAACTACGATAACAAAAGAAGCGCGCTATTCTACCATGACAGTAACAGGTGCGATTGCCATGCAACAGGCGATGAGAAACCAAAACCTGCAGGCCATAACCATCGTATTTCCCTTAGCGGCTCTTGGTGTTGCGTGTGTTCTATTAATACTGCATAGAAGCCTCAAAGGACTTCTAATCGGATTCATGCCCCTTGGATATGCCCTCCTGCTCACATTTGGTGTGTTAGGGATCGTACAACCTGAACTTACTGTTCTTTCTATCGCTGTTGCTGCATTACTCCTGGGTCTCGGGGTGGATTATTCAATCTACCTTGCGAACCGGTTTGTTGAAGAACACAATGAAACAGATAAAATAAAACGAGTCGAACGGACTTTAGGGAATACTGGAAAAGCGGTGTTCTTATGCGCGTTTACAACCATTATCGGTTTTGGATCCTTGATGACCTCACCGATGCCACCGATGGTAACCTTTGGTTTTGGATGCGCACTTGGTATCATGTTTGCTTTCATCTCCGCAACAATACTTGTTCCCTGCCTCTGTTTAATTCTCAAATTCGAGAAACATGAAACCATCCATCAATGGAAACGTTTCGCTCAATTCCTTGTTGAGAATCGAAAGAAGTTATTTGCTATCGCTTGTTTCTTTGTGGTTCTCTCCTTAGCAGTTCTTCCCCGGATAAAAACCGATGTTAATTCTTTTGAAATGGCACCCCAGGGAATCCCTGAGATAGAAAAACTTGTTGAGTACTCAAACAACTTTGGTACCGGAGCAAACTTCAACGCCTTGTATATTGAAACAGACAACCAGGGTCTGACGTATCCGGAAGTGATAGAGGCAATCTATCGTATGGAAGTCAAAATCAGAGAGGTGGGTGGATCTGCATACTCTATTGCAGATGAAATCAAGAAAGTAAACGACGTCTTAGAGCGTAGTATAATCATTGAAAAAATCGCTGAATTCATCGGGGTAGACACCATCATTCTTGATAGAATCGCAGAAGAAGGACTTGTCGATGAACAGTATTCGAAAACCTTCATCCTTGTCTCTTTCCCAGCAGGTAAAAGTATAGAAGAATTAGGGCAGATAATCAATCAGGTCAACGAGATTGCACAAAACGCGAATATTCCGCAGAACGGCTATGTCTCTTCCCTTGCGGGCCAAGATGTCGTCAATGTTGAAATCAACAAACAGATTATGAGTTCACAAGCGACGTCTCTGCTGATTGCGTTATTGCTGGTTCTCGCATGTTTAATCATTGGTTTTAATTCTATCGCCATTGGGTTCCTTGCCATCATCCCCGTCCTGGTCGTCCTTGCATGGGAACCTGGTGCGCTCGTAATGCTTGATATCCCTCTTTCTATTGTCAATATCACTGTTGCCTCAATTATGATCGGTACCGGTATTGACTACAGTGTTCAAACAACCCAGCGTGTACGAGAGGAAATTGCAAAAGGAGTATCAAAGACCGATGCTGTGAAAACAACTATTGAAACAACAGGGTGGTCACTTATAAGTGCGGCGATTACTACTACTGCTGCGTTACTCGCCACTTTTGCTATAGGAATCCCCGCAGTGCATCAATTCAGCATTGTTGTTATAACACTGATTGGGTTTTCCTTTATTGCGAGTATATGCGTACTTCCAACGCTTCTCACATCACGATTTGTTAAATAATAATTTGTTCTTTTATTGGAAAAACCAGATTGTCTAAGATAATTCGATACATTCTAAAAAAAAATGATAACTGGAGTCAGTACCTAAGAGGTGCTTAGCCATTATTGGGTTAAGTGGTCTCTTTTGCTCTTGATATCATAATAAGGAAGGAAAAGATCTCTACTCGCCCAAGCAGCATAAGAGCAACAAATAACCATTTTAGTTCGACTGCAAGCGACGGGCTGATAATACCTGCACTTAGCCCCGTGGTAGCAACAGCGGACGTTGTTTCAAAAAGCGAATCAACGGGTTGGTATCCATAGGAGCTGACGATAAACGCAGAAAAGAAGACTAAGGCAATGAAGAGCAGGACGATAACAGCGGCTTGGATAACTGCAGCGTTAGAATAGTCTCGACCAAAGAGTCTAATAGGACAGTCCCGATCCGTGATGCTTTCATAAACTGCTTTTCGCACCGCTTTTATCATAAGAACAAACCGATAGATTTTGATTCCCCCAGCTGTCGAAAAACTTGCCCCCCCAACAAGCATAAGGAACACTAAAAAGAACTTCAGGCCATCGGAAAAACCACCGACAGACAGATAGCTAAAACCAGAGTTCGTCATAGCACTTATGATATGAAATACTGCATCAGGTGGAGATAGTCCAAAGAAGAGAGCAGTAATGCTGATAGCAAAAATCGCCATTAGTATAAAGACGGAAGTTTCTGAGGTGAAAAACTCTTTAATCCTTCTCTTAAATAGACCAGCAATGATGAAAAAGTTCGAGGCACCAAGTACCATACAGACAACAAGCACTGCATTCATAGGGAATGTTGTCGCAACACTGGTAATATCACTAATCGGGGCGAATCCTCCTGTGCTTATGGCCGAAAAAACGAAGGATATCGCATTAATAATATCCCGATACCCCAGTATAATACTACTCAGAATCAAAATAACAGTATAGACGCAATAGACGAGAATAATCAGGAGAAATGTTTTTTTGATTTTTTGATCCTTGGAAAAACCCATACCTTTAGCAAAATCCTGTAATTTTGCCTCCGGATAAAAGAACGCAAGAAGAACCAGTACTATACCTATCCCACCAATAAACTGGGTCAATCCCCGGTAAAAGAGGATAGACTGAGGGATTGCGGTGATATCAGGGATGACAGAAAAACCTGTTGTGGTAAATCCTGACGCTGATTCAAAGATACTATCAGTGATGTTCTGAATGACGCTGCCGTTTGATACGTTCACATACATATAAGGGATAGCGCCAATCACGCTTAACAAAATAAAGACAAGTACAATCAAACCACAGGAACTTTTATAGCTTAGCTCACGGCGTTCGCAGAAGGCATTAAACGCGAAGCCTACGATAAGGAATATCGTTGCTGTAATAAACAACCCAACGGTCGCAACCATTTCGTTGTTATAAAAGGAAAGAATGATCGGAAGAATGACGAAGATTCCAGAGATCTGAAGAACGAATCCCATGTTTGCAAGAAGTGCTCTCATCTAGCCTCGAAATATCCGTTTTCTTTTTATATTTTCTTATAAAAAAAAACTGACTCAAAATCATTCTCGATATAGTAAGGACACACTATCGCAAATCACTTGTTTATCATATTCAGAAGAACCATAGGAATGTTTCCTCTGTTCACATATGATTTTAATGGCTTCTACGAAGACCTCGTAACGAGCGGAGAAACTGAATGTCTACCAGCATGTTTCCAATAAGGATGAGTAGACCCAGGAACATCTCACCATCGAACGCAGAGGAACCCACAGAATATCCTCTCACATACCAGTCACTCAGAAAGATTAATGAGATGGCAAATGGCACGGATATCAATAATGGTGCGAACCATAATTCTAAACGTAAGAGTAATTTTTGGATGTTTTCTTTTACCTTGCTATTTTTCCGGTCCATGACTCTTCATCTCATCAAGGCTACAGAGGAGTAATAATCGGTACTGGTAAAATGTTGATATCCAATAGTAAAAACACCTGCCAGAGAAGCAACAGCACGATTGCCGGGAGCATCTGAATCATGAAATCATCATCAACAAGTATCAATTTTTTAGCTTCAGAAAACACTGCTGCGGTTGCACCAACACAGGGAACAAGTAGAAGAACCCACCACTCTGCGTTATACCAGGTCAGCAGGAAAAAAAAGAAAGAGACAAAAAAACCAATAATATAGGTGTATTTTTTACCGAGATAATAGCGGCATTCACCAATGAGGGGGTCAGTGAAGGATGCACACAGTATGCAGGGTATTGCTATCTGCTGAGGAAAGAAGAAAAATAACAGGAGCACGGCGACACCGAAATAAAGGTAACTTGCTGGTCGTTTCTTCTCGTAGCTCCGCAGGCCGAAGAACCGTTTATGGTCCACACCACCTCGCAATCGCTGATATTCGATGACGACCATACAGACAACGATAACAACAGGGAGTATGATTTTTCCTATGGAAATCCATGCTTCATCAGGAAGGAGATAGTACACCAAAAATGAGGCGGCAAACGTATGAAACACACGGCGGAACCAATGCGCGTCAACCTCGATTGCATTCATCCGTTCTAGCAACTCAATCTGATACGCCGACATCTTCTGTTTTGTGATTTTCAAAGCATCTTTTGTTATCATCTCTGAGAAAAACATAGGTTTGGGACCATCCTTCTTGATGTTCACTACAAGCTATTGAACGATATCTTGTCGTTCTAACGTCATCATGCCTTGTTTGCTACCAACGATGACCTCATCTGCCAGGCCGATGAACAATCCATTTTCCAAAACGCCCGGGATGTTATTAATCTCCTTTTCTAATGCCTCTGAATCTGCGATTTTCCCAAAATCACAATCAACGATGTAATTCTGATTATCAGTGATAAATGCCTCGTCCATGATCCTGCGTAGTTCTGTGGTGCAACCGAGATCCTCAAGGGTTTTTTTCGTGGCTAGCCAACCGAACCTTGTGACTTCGACAGGCAGGGAACAGTCACATCCAAGACCTTTCACGATTTTTGTTTCATCGACAATGATGATAACTTTTTTTGAATGGTACGCAATAATCTTCTCTCGTGTTAGTGCACCGCCCCCACCTTTGATTAAATTAAGATTTGAATCCACTTCATCAGCACCATCGATGGTGATATCAATTTCCGTGCGATCGTCAAGTTCGATTAAGGGGATTTTTAATTCTGTGGCCAATTTTTTTGTCTTCAAGGAGGTGGGGATTCCTTGTATGTTGAGGCCTCCCCGTACCATTTCACCGATTTTTTTAATGGCAAATTCGACAGTAGATCCCGTTCCGAGTCCAACAATCATCCCATTTTCGACATATTGTACTGCTTTTTCTGCCGCCTGTTTTTTCATCTCTTCTTGTTCCACTGGTCCACCAACAGGGTAATGGAACAAGGAATACAAAAACTTATACATCTTCGATGATTACAGACCTGGGAACTATGCTTGGAAAATGTGACGAACATGGGTATTACCGTGGAGAGACCTGCCCTGCGTGTAATAAAAAAGGAAAATTTCTTATGAGCGACCGGGAACTTGATTCCCTTGGCCGTATCATGGCAGGTGTTCTTCGTCATTTCCCAGAGAAACTTGGTGTCATGGTCGATGGTCATGGCTGGGTCGATATCTCTGAGTTTGTTGAAGCGGTTGGTGTGAGCAGATCAGGGTTCCAATGGCTCAAGGAGCATCATATAGAGGCAATCGCAGTAACAGACCCGAAAGGACGATATCAGATCGATGGGGGAATGATTCGAGCGACCTATGGACATACCATTGACATCCGTCTTGATGATTTACCACCTGCAGAAATCGATGAGTTCTTTTATCCGGTAACAGAGGAGGAAATTGACATCATCCTCGAAGGAGGCCTTAATCCTATCGACCGGAAAAATGTTCATCTCAGCGGGAGCATCGAGAAAGCAATCGAAGCAGGAAAAGTACGGACTGAGGACCCTTTAATCCTGCGGATTGACGGGAAAAAAGCAAAGGAAGACGGTGTTCAAATATTTCGAGCAGGGAAAGAGGTGTATATCACGGAACGAATTGAAGCAAAATATATATCAAAAGCAGAAACCCCTCTCATTGAACCACCAGCGACGGAAGAGGAAGAGACACTGGATACACCCGTTGAACCAGAGGAAGAGGAAGAAAAACCAAAAACAAAACAGAAGAAAAAAAGTACAAAAAAGACAAAAAAAATCGATTAATTCTCTTTATTTCTCTTTTAATATTGCGATGGTGTCTTGGCCTGCTTTTACAGGATCACCTATTTGTACGGAAACCGACTGTACCTTATCCGCTGGTAGGATGACGTCAACTCGTGAACCAAGTCGTATGATTCCAATCCGGTCCCCTTTCTTCAATTCGTCTCCGTCTTTTATATATGGGTAGACCCGCCGTGCGATAAGCCCAGCAATCTGCAGGATTGTCACCTGTCCAATCGCGGTCCCAACCGTGCTGATGACGCGTTCATTCAAATCCGATTCCTTTTTCCATGCTCTCAGATGATAGCCAGGGAAATGCGTCATTTTAGTGATACGCCCATCCAAGGGCATCCTGTTGACATGGACGTTGTTGACCTCCATGAAGATAGAAATGAGAATCTGGTTGTTCTCGTTTTGAATATCCCTAATCTTCCCATCTGCCGGAGAAACAACTCCATCACCTATTGTCCGCTCTGGGTCACGGAAGAAGAAAAGGAAAAACACAAGCACACAAAAAACAGGGATAAACACGGTTAAGAACCAGGTATTATACCAGCTGGCTATAAAAAAAAACAGGCTGAGTAACAATGGGGGAAGAACCCATGACCAGCAACCCTTAGCTATCCTCATATCCTCTCACTTGCAGACCGTGTATGACTCCCACATTCCCCTCCCTTTTTAAGTGTTTTTCTCCATCGTCCATCCCGCTCACTTTCATGATCGAAAATGGGAACGGTACATGGTTCACAGCCTAACGAACGAATCTTTCTGCCATCGGAGAATTTCTTGTTATACCAGGGATGCGCGGGAATTTTATTGTTTTTGATGTATTTCCAGATTTCCTCTTCGGTCCAACTGAGAATCGGGTTGATTTTTGTCTCATGGTCACTTATCTTTTCGATTTCAGGAACATATCTCCTTGTGAACCCCTCTGAGTTCCGCAGTCCACTAAACCATGCCTGCAGACCAAGAGCGGTATAGGCGTAACGGACAGGCGCAACCTTTAACAATTTACAGCACACATCAGCATTCTCATAATAAATCTCATGACCTGACTCTTTTTTATTTCTTCTGCCTGCATCAGATACTGGTCGATTGGTAATAAGGTGACCTCGACATTGTTTCTTCGAAGCACCTCTGGCACACTGTCTGCTACCATGAAGATATGTGGTTTTAGGTTGTACTGCTGAATAACCTTTCCGACAAACTCAAATGTTTCCTTTGGTTTATGAATGGTCAACACAGAAAAAATAGGGATATCAGGCTTGATTGTTCGGGCGAGATGCAGCAATACCATGCTGTATTTTTTCCTCTAATGTCTTTTGACTTATCTGAAGTTTTTTTGTCTGAAACCGATATGGTTCCATATGCATCCGAGTCTTTTTTATCACCTTTCGACCACCACCGATGATGTTCAGTACAATAGCATCCTGCGGAGAAACCGTACCTTTCTGCAACGCCTGTTGTAATGAAGAGATGGTCACACCAGCCTCAGGGACGATACTGATACCTTCCAGTTTTTCAAACAACACTTGTGCTTTTTCGATTTCCTCGTTGGTCACACTGTACATCTCCCCGTTGATCTCCGATTAGACATCATAAATCCCACCAGTCAAGGAATATGCAGGGAAACTTTAATTAATATTTGTATGATTGCAGTTACGCCTATGAATCCATTTTTCAACCCTGTCACCGCTCTCCCTTTGTTAAAAAACTATTTTTTTGATAAAAAACGATTGGAAAGACAAGATCCCCAGAAAATAAAAAAAATCCGAGATGCAGCGCTTCGAAGAACGCTTCGTTACGCTGAGACAGTCCCTTTGTATCATGATAAGTTTTCTGCTTGTGGTCTCCAAGTAGAGGATATCAGAGGCGCACAGGATATAACGAAGGTTCCCCTTGTTAAAAAACAAGACCTTCTCGAGCATTTTCCCAGTGATCTACTCCCTAGAGATTATGATCGACGGAACGTGCGGGTCATTTCCACTTCCGGTTCAACTGGAAAACCGGTTTCGCTTTATACTGATTTTTCTGTTTTTAGCGGCGGGATTGGTGCACTCGTACGACCGTTTGACCAGTTCCATGTGAACTGGAGGACGTCACGAATTGCCAATATCGGAAATTTCAATCCAAACATGGCTGACTCTGTCGCGGACACTCTGTTTTACTCAAAAGCTTCTTTTGTGTATAGAAAAGATAGACGCCTGAGTCTTAATGCGTTTCTCCCAACCAAACAGATTGTTTCTGAACTGAATCGTTTCAAAGCAGATGTTATTTATTCGTACCCCGCAACATTATTCCAATTAGCCCATTATAAAAGAAAAGGCTCTGCGGAGAACATCAACCCAAAAGCGTTTCTTGTGAGTGGGTCAGTCCTTGAACCGTATACAAGAGCGTACGTGGAAGAAGCATTTGGGTGCAAGATGTTTAATCTGTACGAATCAGTTGAATCTCTGGGTGCTCCGATGGCGTTTGAATGCAGTGAGGGGACCTGGCATATTAATTATGATTTTTTCCATCTGGAAGCGATAAATGAAAATGGAGAACTTGTAGAAAACGGGAAACGAGGTCATATCGTCGTCACACGCCTCTATGGGAAGGCAACACCGATCGTCCGATATACTGGTATGGATGATTGGGTGATACTCTCCGAAGATGAGGACTGTTCCTGTGGTTTGCGGACACCTGTATTAAAAGAAGGGGTCGAGGGAAGAAGAAGCGATAGCGTCGTCTTACCAGATGGACGGCTTTTCCCTGGACCATCCTTTGCCATGTTATACCAGATTCTCAATGATCTGAAAACACGCAAAGTAAAACAATTCCAAATAGTTCAGAAAAAAATTGACGAGATTGATATCCTTGTTGTTATTGATGAGGACCTGCGTCATGTTGGTCCATCAATCGAACTGATATTTGAGACAATAAAAGATATTCATCAGAAAAAAACAGGACCTGGAGTCCAGATTAATGTTAAAGAAGTTAAGGAAATCCCATCGCAGAAGAACAAACCTGCACCTATAGTTGTCTCCCTCATTCGACCTGAAAAAGGATTCAAAGTAGTCGATGATTAATTCTCTTTTTCAGACTCAAATTTCTTTTCCCAGCGTTAAGCCTAAATAATAGCGATTGTTACTCCATATACTTTCCTAGGGCTTGTAGCTCAGCTAGGCTAGAGCAATCGGCTCTTAACCGATCGGCCGGGGGTTCAAATCCCTCCAAGCCCGCTTTTTCCTTGATTTCTATGAGAATCTTTTAAACCTATTTGTGATGTAGGTTTATTCAGAGAAATAAAAAAATGTGAGGCGGTGTCACCCATAAAGAAAAAATGCCCTCGATGTAACGGCAAGGCAGTACGCCTATATCAAAACAAAACCATCGAGGGAAAACGTAAATGGCTTCCTATTGCTTGGTGTTGCACTGACTGCCACTTCCTCTACACCGTAGCGTCCGATACCCTCATGTATCCAATTGGAGGAAAGGAATATAAAAAATCATACAACGGAAAATGCCCGAATTGCGACCTGAAGCTTGTCCGGGTGTTTCGTCATAAAAACCCGGTGAAAGGAACACAACAATGGATCTCGACTGCCTGGTACTGCAACCGCTGTAGATACGTCTGGCTTGATTGAAAGGATACCCCAGCATAGCGTTCCTAAACAGTTAAATACAGCTATCTATTTTACGGGCAAGGTAGACAACACAGAGGAAACTTTAATGAAACGCAGTTCACGAGTATGGAAAAAGCGAAGGAAGATGCGCTGGAAATGGCGCAAGAAACGGATGCGACGAGAAAAGCGGATGCGAAAACAAAAACAGTAAATCATATCATCATGGGAGCATGGTGTAACCCGGCATCATTACGGGCTCCAGTTAGGTATGATTACAAGAGGGTC
>JAFGFQ010000123.1 GCA_016930995.1 Thermoplasmatota archaeon
AAACCACGGACCATCGACGATCTCGCTCTACTCTTAAAATGTGATAAAAAAGAAATCCAACAAATTCTAACCAAACTCCAAAGAAACCAGCAGATTCTAAAAAAAGACAATATCTATAGTAGGCGGATTTCACTAACGCATCCATAAAAACGTTTTTCCAGCCAGATGTTCACTATCACGCTCTCCAATCAAGAATCTCCGATTCCTTTGCATCTGAAACAGACCTACTCAGACCGCCCCCTTCCTTTTCTGCCACCCCTGCACCCATCTGTACTCTTCTTTCCTTCCTTTCAAAAACAGAACAATATGGGTATGTAACAAGGTTACTCAATCGGTAGACTTCCAAAAAAATGAATAAAAAAAAAAAATTAATTTACCTTCTTCTCTCCCGCCTGCTGCATCAGGAGTCTTTCTTGTTTCTTCCTCATCTGCCAGGCATGGGTGCTTCTCCGCCGCCGTGCCTTTGCCTCCGGTCTGCTGTCATACTCCTTCTTCTTCTGTTTTACCTCTGGCTGCTGGTACCGCATCCGGTCATAGGCGCGTCGTTTCTCACGGACGTACGGACGTTTCTTATAGTCCCTCTTATAGACCTGGACTCGTTCCTTCACCTCTGGTTGCGCCTGGTACACCCGAGCACGAGCCTGTTTCTTCTCCCTCACCTCCGGCTGATGTGCATACTCCCTTGCGCGTTGCTTGACCTCCGGACGAGCTTTATACTCTTTATAGTACACATCCCGGCAGTCCTTGCAGTACGAATCCAACCCATCCGGGACCAGACAATTCCGTCGGAAAGACGCCCGTGGCAGGATCCGCAGACACTGCCGGCATTGCTTCTCAAGCGGTAAGCGTTCCTCCGGGAACCCCTGCTGCTTGATTCTCTGATTCCGCTCCTTGTCTTTCCTGGTCAGACACTCGATACAGTACGGGTTGTAGCCATCCTTGCTGGCCTGCCTCCTCCAGAACCCGGACAACGGCAAGACACGACCGCAGGACAGACACGGTTTCTCAGTAAGAGTATCAAGAGAGAACTCAAAGGCTGCCTGTGTGCGCTGCGTCTCCCACCGGGTGAACACCGCACGCTCCTTCTCCCGGTAACAGGCCTTGCAGATATCATAGTACCCTGATTTCCGCTCCCGGTCCTTGCTGAACATCGAAATCGGCAGGACACGCCCGCAGACGCTGCAGTGTTGTTCCCTGACAATCACGCCCTTTTCCTTTCTTTCCGTGGTCCAGACCGACGCATTCTCCTCACGAACCTTGATGACACAGCTGTTGCACAGCTGACTATGCCCATCCAGGCTGGACTTGTTCTTGGAAAACGACGAGAGGGGTTTGAGCATATGACAGATGGAACATTCCTTCAGCGCCTTTGATTTGATCATCTGGTGCTTTCGCCGTGCGTTAATCCGTTCCACCCACCGGTTGTGTCGCTCGTTGGTACAAGGGATGCAGAGATCAGAAAATCCATCCTTGCTGCGCCGGTTCAGATTGAAACGATCGGAGGGCAGCCTCTGACCACACCCCTTGCACCGTTTCTGGATAGCCCATCCCTGCGCCTCCCGCACCGCTTCATGTTCCTGGGTCGTCTTGTTCGTCATCAGAGCGATGCAGGACCGACAGTACCGCGCATTGCCCCAGGCCTTGTGGTACCGGGCTTCCGCAAGCTCATAGATCGGCTTCAGCATCCCACAGTACGTGCAGGTGCCCATCTCCCCATGCCAGCTGCCCTTGGCAGCTCGTTCCCGTCGTCGATGCTGGTTCTCCTCCTGACACTCCAGACACTCCTTGTAATACCCATCCCGTGTTGAGGCATTCCTCCCAAAACCAGATATCGGTTTGGTCCTGCCGCACTGTCGGCACGATTTTTCTGAAAGCGCCTCGGCCTTCCGGTCTATCTCCAGCCGGCAGTCATGACAGTAGACATCATATCCTTTCTTCTTGAAAAACCCCCGATCAAATTCCTCCAAGGATTTGACTTCATGACAACGTCTGCAACGAAGCAGGGTCACCTGCATGGCAAGAAAAACCTCCGTCCTTGAAAGAAAACAACGGAAACCAGATATAAAAAAGTTCTCAGCAAACAGAGGACCGCCCAAACTTTACCCCTACATTTCCCTTAAAATTATAAAAAATACATAAAATGTAGAGGTAAGCATATTTTATTGTTTATGTACCCATTTGTGCAGAGGGACAAACGACACCACCGCGATTTCGCCCAAACCTGTACACGGTTATTTTTCCTTTTTTCTCCTCCCCTGCCAACATTTCCCGTATACGAGATTATTGTACTACTCAATCATTGATGTATCCTCATACGCAGCTTTAATGCTTGATACGTAAAAACTCTTTTTTTCATTTCATTTATCTTCGTACAAAAAAAACTCAATGCGTATCATTTTAAGAAATAATTCTAAAGAAATATCCACAGTTTTTCCGCATCGATACGATTATTTATGAATGTTCTTTCTTGCTTTTAACGTAAAAAAAAATTACGTTGCTTACTGAGAAAAAAGTCACGCCTGCCATGCCAAGAAGAGTCGGGATGCCTATATCATACATCCAAACCGTCGCTGGCCATAGCTCTCTAATACGATAACCAAAAATAAGAACACTCGCAGAAATGACAATGAACAGTATTCCAAGGAGGAACACTCCCTTGTATATCCCTATTTTCTTCATCATTCATTCCTATTGTACAGAAATAATATAAGTTTTTTCTTCATAAAATTGTACGAAACATAAGAAACCCCCATCATCTTTTTCTTTTTTCCATTTTGACATTCCAACAGGACATCTTTAAATATCATCACTCAAGAAACCAGTACACCATAAAAGGAGATGGAATATGATAAAAATTCAATTATTAGCTATTGGAATTGTCGCAGCAATCGTTGCGGTCGTCCTTGTTGTCGCAGGATTATACGGAAATACCCAAGACACCTCAGTAACTGAATCCGATGTCACCGCCACCCCACCAACCGTAGAATCAGTACAAGAAATGCTTGACAAAGCAGCCAGTATCGACTCCCTGTACTATGAAATCACCATGACCATGGACATGTCCCAGTACGGGACACAGACCGCGACCATGAAGATATGGCAAGAAAAACCCTACTTCAAACAACAAATAACGACCACAACAGGTGGTACAACCAACACCATTACCGTTATCCAACGCCCTGAAGGAACCTACCTCTATGACACGATCCAAGGAAAATACGTGCTAACCGCAGACATCCCCTCCTTTACGACCTCACTGCAATACCTCGATAGCAGCATGATAAAAAACCTTCTCACCAACCAATCCTTCCTGCAATTCGAGACCGAGACTATCGATGGGAAACTTGCGACAGCCTTTGAATACACGATGTCAGTAAGCCGAATGAACTTAACGACAAAAATATGGATCTGGAACGAACACGGACTCCCGCTCAAAGCAGACATGGACATGACCATGGAAGAGATGACCATGACTATGGATTTTCTCTTCAGTAACTATTCCTTCGCAGACATCCCAGAGAGTACTTTTAACGTTTCATAAACCAAACCATTTTTTTTAATTTTTTTCACACAAAAGAACAATACGAAGAAATCACTAATCTAGTACTGGGGTATTATCATAAATTTTATATGCTCATGAAGATTATTTTTATCAATGAAAAAGGGTGGAGGTTCCATAGTGCCATCAAGGCTAAAGGATATACCCTTCGTAATCGTCGTCTGTGTTTTTATTGTACTTATTATAACTTGTGAAAGTATCACCGGGGCTACAACATCAAGTTCTCGTCTGGAAACAAAACATGCTCTTGACGCTGTCATCACCTACTCGGCCGGATGCTGTGACGGCTACACGCTGCTGAACCGATACACCACCACCGTCTTAATAGACATGAACGGTGCCATCATCCATGACTGGCCATCACATTTCCCACAACCAGCCAAGATGCTTCCGGGGGGATTTCTCATCGCAGGTGACAAATTCAGGTACATCGGGATTTCCTGTGGTGATTTCACCTACCTTAATGAGTATGACTGGAACGGCAGCATCATCTGGAGTTATCATAGCTGGGAGAACGGCCGGGCCCGCCAGCACCATGATTTCGAACGAGAGGGAAACCCGGTCGGCTACTACGCCCCCGGCCAAGAATTCCTCCCCCAAGGTAAAACCCTCATCCTTGCCCATCACACCATTCGAAACACCAGTATCAGCCGACGACTCCTTAAAGACGACGTCATCTACGAGGTGGACTGGAATGGGAGCCCCACAGGATTTACGTGGAGCACCTGCGAACATTTCAACCAGCTCGGCTTTAACAAAGAAACCAAACATGGTATGTACGTCAACCCCGGCCTCCTCGGCGACGGAGACATCTTCCATACGAACTCCCTCTGCGTGCTTGGACTCAACAAATGGTACAGCATGGACCCCGTCACCTACGCCTGCTTCAACCCCCAGAACCTCATCATCAGCCAACGACACACCAACATCGTCGCCATCATCAGTCGAGACACCGGCGACATCGTCTGGAAAATAGGACCGGATTATACTAAGGACACCCCGGAGGGACGCAGCCTTGGTCAACTCATCGGCCTGCACCATGCCCATATCATCCCGCAAGGCCTCCCAGGGGAAGGAAACATCCTGCTCTTTGACAACGGCGGATGGTCTAGCTATGGATACTTTGGCATGCCCCGGTACATCAGGCTAACCTCCCGCGTCATTGAATTTAACCCCATGACCCTGGACATCGTCTGGGAGTACCACCATTACTCCAACCGCCTGTGGTTCCCCCGGTCCGGTGAGGACCACCGGTTCTACAGCTCGGTGATGTGTTCCGCACAGCGGCTACCTAATGGCAACACGTTGATCACGGAAGGGACAAACGCACGGGTCTTTGAGGTCACCAACACGTCACAAATCGTCTGGGAGTACGTCGCACCAACCAGAATCCAGCAGTTATACCGGGCGTACCGCGTCCCACCCGAATGGGTCCCAGGGAACCCCTCAGGATACGCTTTCTGGGAAGAAGTCGGCACCTCATAGAGTTCCATCTAAACACAATGGGAAAAGGGAGAGCTGAAGCCTACAGGATACGCTTTCTCCTCTATTGTATTTGAACAAAATATTTAAATGAGGAGACCGTTATTATTATCATTCAAATCCTTAAAGGGAGGAATACTCATGAAACAAGGTATCAGTAGCATCTGCGTTTTTATAATCTTACTTGGAACTGGAACCATGGGTCCACTCATCACACCACTGACCGTCCAATCCACACTACTCCCAACCACCCACACAAAAAACCTTACCATCCCAGCGAACACCACGTTTGTCTTCGGCTGTGCAGGCGACGCAGACAAACTCGACCCCGGGGACATCACCGACCGTGAATCAAGCCTGCGTACCGACCAGATCTTCGAAGGTCTCGTCACCTACCAAACAGACAACACTTTGATCCGACCGTGCCTCGCCATTTACTGGATTGTCTCCAGGGCTGGCACCGTTCTTACCTTCTTCCTCAGACACAACGTCACGTTTCACGACGGCACCGCTTTTAACGCCACCGCGGTCGTCTTTTCCCTCGACCGCCAGTTCAACCAGAGCAACCCCTACCACCAGTACGGGCAATGGGCGTACTGGGATTATCTCTTCACCAACATTAAAAAAGTAACAGCACTAAACGAGTACACCGTCCGGATCACCCTTGACCATCCAGACTCCTCTATCCTTTCCAGCCTTGCGATGCCCACGGCAGCGATTGTCAGCCCCACCAACGCACAACTCTGGGGAGCAGATGCCAACAAGCATCCCTGCGGCACCGGACCTTTCCAGTTTGTGGAATGGGTACCAGACGACCACATTACCCTGACGAAAAACCCGCAGTACTGGGACGGACCACCACTGGGGATTGACACCCTCATCTTCAAGGTCATTCCGGACCCCACCATGCGACTACAGGCACTCCAAAACAACACCATCCAAGGAATGGAATACCCCGCCCCCGCGCACTTCGACACCATCCAAGCAAACCAGAATCTTTCCCTGCAAGTCGGAGCAAGCATGAGCATCGGGTACCTCGCCATCAATAATGGCTACGGATATAATGATACCAACGCAAACAGGCGACACGATAAAAGCGAACCGTGGGTCCAGACACCAGGATACAGCACACCACTCACCAACCGGAAAGTGCGACAGGCGATGAACTATGCGATCAACAAGACGGCAATCATCGCCCTCTGCCAGGGAACTGCAGACACCGTTGTCAACGGGATGCCGCCCTTTATGCTCGGCTACAACGATAACATCAAGGACTACCCCTATGACCCTGACAGGGCGAGGCAACTTCTAACGCAAGCAGGCTATCCACAGGGATTTAACACCACACTGTGGGTAATGCCCGTGAGCCGCCCGTACATGTTCGACCCGACCAAAATCGGCGAGGCGATCCAAAGCTATCTTGAGGCCGTGAACATCACTATCGACATCTACCAAATAGACTGGTCGACCTACCTAGAAAAAACCCAGGCAGGGGAACACCCGATGTGTTTACTTGGCTGGACTGGAGATAACGGCGATCCGGATAACTTCATGAACATACTCTACGGCGCGAACCACTGCAACCTTGGGAACGCTACCAACGTCGCCTTCTACCGCAATCCTGTCGTCCAGCTGCTCTTCACCGTCGCAATCCACACCTACCACGACTGGCAACGAGCTATACTCTACCGAATCGCACAACGCATCATCCATTGGGAGGCCCCGTTCGTGTACCTCACCTCTGGGGTCCAACATCTCGCGTTCCAAGCTACCGTCAAAGGATTCATCATCAATCCAGCGGAACGCTTCTCCTTCCACCAGGTTCGTTTCGAAAATTAAATCAAACGGATAAACATCTTTGGAAACATCCTTGATTCATATGAACCATGCTTTTCAATACTTGTTGGAGTCTGAATGAAATAATAAAATAAGCTTTTTTATTCATCAGGTCATAAGATATTTATAGAATAAGACCCTTACAATAATAAGGAAGGAAAAAAGGTATTTTCTTTGAAGAAGAATATCATAGTAAGTATCGGCATCTGCTCTCTACTACTTTTCAGCCCCCTGGCACTTGGCTTCTCAATCCAAAAAACAATCCCATTCCAACAGAGTGCTTCGATGCAACAACCCACTATTCTTACCGATGAACCACCAGCATGGGCAAAAGGGAATTTCTCTGGAGTCTGGGGATTCACCCTCATTGGCGTCCCACTCCCACCAGTCGGCTGGATCACGGGATACTACCAGGTGATGGGATCAGGTAAGGTTGTAGGGTTAGGAAACTTCGATGCCAAGTATGCTCAGTTCAACACCACCAATGCCACATCGTTCCTCCGGGGAATCATGCTCTTGACCTTCTTTTTAGGTCGTACTAGCAACCTATCGACCAACAAAAGGTCCTGGGTCTTCGGGATAGGAATCGCAGATGACATAGAATTTTTCTGGAGGCTTAACGCGATCATCGGCCCAAGCCTGAGTTTCTACATCCTCTGCAATTATACCGCGTTTGGAAATGCAACGACACTGCATTCATTACCGGGACGTTCACACACATTGATGCATAAAGTCCTCTTGTCCGTTCCCCACGAAAATATCAGAGAGTCGACCTAAAAAAAATAAACTAAGCCAACCTAACCTTTCCTCTTTTCTATATTTATTTAAAAACCTCTTTTCATGCAAACATTCTTTTTCTCACCTTTGATATCCACTCCTCGTGGACAAAGACCAAAAGGACGTCACCAACGAAATCAAAGAACTGAACAAACGCATCAGTGAACTAGAGTCCATGCTTGCCGCCTTACTCAAACCATTTCACGATGCACGAAAGACAACAGAACGCTATCTGAAACTTGCAGGCCTGCTCTTAGACCATGGGGGTCTTACCCCGGATGTCATCTTCCCAGACCTCAAAGACCCAATCAGTAAAGACATCATACGAGTCCTCTTGGAACGACCCGCGCAGAACGTCTCACAAATAACAGACCTGGTGAAAAGCAAACGAGGCAGCGCCTCCCGACGCATCATCAGAGAAAAACTTACGGATCTTGAAAAAAGAAACATCATCCAGAAACAACAGCAAGGCTCCCGCTCCGTCTACAGTCTCACAGCGGAAGTGATCAAAAAGTGGACAGAACTGCTCGGTTTAACTATATAGACTGACCACCCTAACAGGAAAGTAGAACCTGAAATGGAGGTAAAAAAAATGAGTGAACATAACAACATGCCCGACCCAGAGAAAATCAAGGAAATCCTGGACGTCGTCGGAGAAAAAATCCCAGGGTTGCTCAAAACCCTCAGTGAACTGCTCTACGGAGCGCAAAGCGCAAAACAGTACGCCGCTGCAGCTGCGACCTTCTATAAGGAACTCAAGGCAGCAGGCATGACTGACGAGCAAGCATTCGAACTCACCCAGCAGTACATGAGCACCCTAAACCTCGGCAATCTCATGGGCAAAGCAATCAAACACGACCACGACTAGCGAGCATGACCATGACAACAGACGCAGAATGGGATCTGCCAAAAATCGTCGGATCCCTCCTCTGGCTCCTCCCAAAATTCAGCATCCGCTTCGGCATCCAAGCCTTCCGTCTGAAACACCAGGCGTATAAAGCAGCACGCATCTACCGAAGAGAACTAGCCAGGCAGGGACTCAACGACACCATGGTTGAGCGCCTCACCCAATCCTACCTGGAAACCAGTGACCCGTTCAAACTGCTCAGAGCACTTCGATAACCTCGAATCATTCTTTTCTTTTTTTTCTTTTTAACTAAAAAAAACCTTTCTCACGACTTTTCTAGGAGAGTACAGCTTTTGTTTTGGTCAAATCAGACTTCCGTTTTTTCAATGGTGCTTTCATCTCCTGTTCTGATACTTTAGATGCAATCTCAAAATCAAACCTGAGAATGACCTGCACCAGGCTGTTTTTAGTATTCAACTGGTAAAGGGAAGAGGTGCCTTGCTCCCGAGTTTTCATGACAAGGTTTTTTTCCTGCAATGATTTGATGATCTTATATACGGTCGGTCTGCTGACCTTTGCTTTCTGTGCGATTTCTGTTATCGAGTAATCAAAGCGAGGGTAATCGGCAAGAAAATCAAGAATCTTTGTCTGCGGGTTATTCCCAAAAATATCCTTAAACATGAGGTGACGCCTTTCAATTTGTACAATACTATAGCTTGCCCCGATATATAAAATTTTTTACGTTCATGTAAAAAATATTTACAATAAATATTTATGGGAACAAATACTTATCCACCTTGGGGGAAAGAACGAATTTTACAAATCTACAACTCGACATTCTCTTTAAATTATGGCGTAATCGATGCTTTCGACGCAATGCAACTCTTCAAGTCGATACCGTCGTCACCTCGGCTCCATCACATCTCGTCGGAATGATGAGAGAAGAACTAAATGAACTAATACGAAAAGGTGTTGTCATAAAAATCCCCCACCGACATGGGGACAAAGTGTTCATCAACCCTTATTATATATTTGAAATTGAAAGAGCTTTAAAGAAAATTCATTCGTTCCTATAGAAATTCACACAAAGGACATTCCAAATTTCGCAAATTAAAGGGGACGATCCGTCCACACTGCTCAGAGCACTTCGATAAACCACTGCCTCCTTTCCCTTTTTCTCTTATAAATTCATCACCAGATCTTATCTCTTTGTTTTTCTCATTCCCTCTGAATGGAACCGAAACAATACTCGTATAAACCAACATTTAGTTTCATAATCGCAATGAAAGAATCTCTGACCCGACAGAGTGCAACAGTTCTCAAATTTTTTACAGGGTTCATTCGCATTCGAGGAGTATGTACATGGCTTGTAATCTCTTTCATCGGATTTCTCCTTGGGATCACTTCTCTGGAAATCACACGGTATCTCCTATCGTTGGGTTTTTTCATCATCTCAACATTCTTCATCCTTTCTTTTACCTTTTCGATCAACAACTACTACGACGTCGATACCGACAAAGAAAATCCCCGGAGAGCAGCACTCAACGTTTTGGCATCAGGAACCATCTCAAAACACACGGGGATGATCCTTAACCTCCTCTTCATCATCGTCCCATTAGTCCTCTCTCTGTTCATCACCTGGAAGGCATTCGTGTTCTGTGCGTTCCTTCTTCTCTTTATGTGGATGTACTCCGCGCCCCCGCTCCGCCTGAAAGGCAGACCGGGGCTTGATATCATCTGGCATTTCATTGCATTGTTCGCCTTGGTCCTCTGGGGTGCGTTTCTCGCAGGCTTTATCTCCCGTATCAGCATCCTTGTCGCGATCTCCTTCGGGGTGTATGGGTGTTTCGCCCAACTCGACAACCATATCCATGACTATCCCTTCGACAAAGCAAGCGGGTCAATTACCTTTGCAGTCAGGATGGGGTTGCCCACCACGTACAAAGCCCTTATCGCGACCTTCCTCCTCTACATTGTATCCCTACTCCCCTTACTCATCCT